>NZ_JBEUDS010000053.1:0-4039 GCF_041060555.1 Parapedomonas caeni
CCGGAGGTCTTCATCCCGGCATTCGCGCGGGCGGCCCTGCAACCCCAACCAGCGATGCCGCCCGCGCTGGCGCCACGACCATCATTGCACTAACAATCAAATTGGACCCGTCCGTGGGGGCCGATCACTCACCCTGATCGGACGCGGCATGCGCAATGCCGAAGTCGCCGCGCAGCTCATGCTCAGTGAGAATACGGTCTCGGGCTATATCAAGGCGATCTACCGCAAACTGGGGATTTCCAGCCGGGCCGAAGCGTCGTGGCATGCCGCGCAGCTTGGTTTGTCCTATGGCGGAAAAGAAGGGAAGTGACTGCCTCGAAGATCGCAGGCGTCATGTATTTTCAAGGAATTGTCTCCGCCGCGTTAGCCCCCTGAACAGGGGGTGCATGATGTCCCGAAGACCAGTTAGGCGGGGATCGGCTCGCGGTACTGCGCGCGCGGGCGTTTAACGGGGACAGTTTCAGAGATGACCGGCACGTTTGCGACCAACGCTGTATTGAAGACCACGACCGCCATTGTGGGCGCGCTAGGTTCTGTTGCCCTGCTGGCGGGATTGCCTGCACCTGCGTTCGGACAAGTCACCGGCTCGGAGCAGATCCCCGGAAGCCCAGACGGAGCCGAGAACGGGTCGAACTCCGACGGCAATTCCGTCGATTTCGTGGACATCTCCGGCGACGGTACGTCGGTCATCGGCTTTCACAACAAGGTGGTCGGCAACAAGTCTGTTCTCGAAGCCTGGGTATTCACCCCGACCGGCGCGACGAAACTCGCAGCGCCGACCGGCTACCTTCACTACGTTGGCTATGGCATATCCGATGATGCCTCAGTGATCGTCGGCGAGGCCAAGCCGACCGCACGCACGGATTTCACCGGCATGGTGGGCGTAAAATGGCTGAACGGCACGCCCACGATCCTGGCACAACCTACCGGCGCTGGAAATTACAAGGCAGTCGCCGTCAGCGGTGACGGCAATATGATCGGCGGTCTGGCCAGTATATCGGGCTTCAACATCCCGATCCTGTGGACGGGCACCGCCGCTCCAGAGCAGCTGCTTCAGGTCGGCACGACCAGTCCAGTGCAGAATGGCGTGACCTTCAACGCCGAAATTACCGGCATCTCACGGGATGGCTCGGTCATCGCCGCTATCGGCGGGCGCGGCCAGCAGTGGGGCGCAAATGGAACCATCGTCGGGCCAAACGTCCAGGCGCTGCGGTGGACCCGCGCCACCGGCTTTGTCGAACTGGGCGTTCTTGCCAGCCATTCCGCCGCCGGCGCGAGCAGTTGGGCGAACGACATTTCGGCCGATGGCGGAACAATCGTCGGCTATTCGCAGCAGGGCGGCGTCATGGGCAACGACCTGTTCAAGAACGACAACCAGATCGCCATCAAGTGGACCCAGGCGGGCGGCATGGTCGCCTTGCCAAAGCTAACCAATCAGGTCGCATCCGTTGCCTCCGCAGTGAATGCCGACGGCAGCGTCATCGTCGGTGAAGCCCTTGTTCCCGGACAGCCTATCGGCACGATGGTGATCAACGAATCCCACGCCGTGCGCTGGACTGGCGCCAACGTGCAAACGGTTGCGGCATGGCTGGCCGCCAACGGCGTGACCAACGGCACGAACCAGTACCAGAACGCCCTGGGCGTTAGCGACGATGGCAATGTCGTCGTAGGCTATGGCATCATTAACGGCCACAAGCAGGGTTATATTGCCCGTGTAGCTGGGGCCGCACCTACTCCGACGCCGACGCCGACGCCGACGCCGACACCCACTCCGGCGCCGACACCTACTCCGACGCCGACACCCACTCCGGCGCCAGCACCTGCCCCTACTCCCACACCCGGTACCGGCATTATCGGCCTCGACGACTTCAGCCCCACGGTTCTGCAGGCCGCACCAGGCCGGACCTTGCAAGGCGGCCTGGGGCTGATGATGTGGGGTGCACATCACCGCGTCCTCACCGACTATGTGCAGCCGGGCCGCGGCTGTGCGTGGACCGTGCTGGACTATCGCCGCGATGGCCGCAGCGACGGGGATTCCGTGCTGGCCGAAGCCGGTGCCTGCGTCGATGCGGGCCCGCTGCGGCTGGGGGCAGGCATCGGCTATGATCGCTCGGATGCTGACCTCACCCTTGGCGGCAAGCAGAAGCTGGAAGGCTGGCACGGCGTGGCCGAGGCTGACCTGCGCCTGGGCCAGAGCGGGGCGGTGCTGAGCGCAACGGCGATCTATGGTGACTGGAACGTCAAGCTGCGCCGCAACTACCTCAATGGTGCCAGCACCGACACCAGCACCGGTTCGACCGATGCCCAGGGGGTCGCGCTGCGCGCCCGGCTGGACTGGTTTGACGCGATCGGAAGCGAGCGCTTCGGGCTGACCCCAACCATCAGCTATACCTGGAGCCGGGTAACGGTCGATGGCTATACCGAGACTGGCGGGGGCTTCCCGGTCACTGTCAGCCGCTCGGTTGACGAGGCTTCGGAAGGGCGCCTGGGCCTGACCGGTCGCTTCGCCCTGGCCGAGCCGACCACGCTGCGCTTGCGCGGGGAGTACATCCACCGCTTCGACCGGTTCGATGCTGGTCCCTCGTTCCAGATCATCGGCACCGGCATGGGCGGTGCGGGCGGTCTCTATGCGGTAGACCGCGACCATGCCCGCCTGGGGGCGGACATCGATCAGCGGATAGGGCGCAACGGCGTGCTCTCCCTCTCGGCGCACAAGGCCGTGGGCAACGCGGGAGGTAACCCGTTCTCGGTTAGCGCCTCGCTCCATTTCGGGTTCTGAACCAGGGGTTCCTGCGCGGGAGCCCAAGGCTCGGTGCGCAGGAACCAGTTGGGTCGAAAGGGACGGGATGCAAGGAGCAGAGCCGAGCTGGCAGGAATGGATCGCCAGCAATCTTTCCGCAGGCTGTGACCCGGCGGACATGCAAGGCCGCATGATCGCCGCCGGGTGGAACGAGGCGGATGCACGGGCGGCCCTTGCATCGGGAATCGGGCAGGTGTTTCCGGGCCTGACCGCGCAGGCCATCGCCCTTCCGGTTGTTCCTGACATGGGAATGGCGACGTGTGACGGACGAGACATCAAGGTGATCATGCGCTTGGCCAGCCCTGCCGTGGCCATGTGCGAAAGCGTCCTGTCACCTGCCGAGTGCGCCGAATTGCTCGCTTATGCCCACGATCGGGGTTTGCACCCCTCCACCGTGGTGGACGAACTGAGCGGGCAGAATGTGCCGCATCCCGAGAGGTCGAGTGCCGGTGTGATGTTGGCCCGCGCCGAAACCGGGCTAATCGACCGGCTGGAGCGCCGCCTGGCCGCGCTTACCGACTGGCCGATCGCCAATGGAGAGGGCCTGCAGATCCTGCGTTATCGCAAGGGACAGGAATACCGGCCGCATTTCGATTCCTTTCCTGATGGCGCAGGAGGTGCAGTTCATACGGCGCGTGGCGGGCAGCGAGTGAATACGGTTCTCGTCTATCTGCAAAGTCCCGAAGCGGGCGGAGGCACCGCTTTTCCCGCTTGCGGGCTTACCGTGTGCCCACAGCCGGGATCCGCCGTGATTTTTCGCAACGTCGATGGTACGGGCCGACGAGATCCGGCCAGCCTTCATGCCGGACTGCCCGTTGTTCATGGCGAAAAGGTGGTCATGACCTATTGGCAGCGCGCCGGACCTTATGCTTGACCGGTAACAGTCGATCGCGTCGGGCATGCCGTCCACGCCATCACGTCATGATCCTTGCTGGACTCAACGGCGGTTCGAGCGACGAGTTTAGAAAAGGAAGTCCCGCTGCCCCCGATTTGCGCATCAGCCAAGATCGAAAAATTGGCGGTGTGACAGAGTCACACCGCCGAAGTTACCTTCAAGAGACTCCAGTACTGAAGCATCTTGGAGGCTGGGTCGCTCCTGTGTAGTCCGCCATGGTCGCGTCCGTCAAGGTGGTGTAATTTCGGCTGTGGCCGTGGGCCATCGTCAGGCGGCTTTGGCGGTGATGTGTAGGGGCTGATTTTCCTCCTCGATCATGGGTTGGTTGAGTTCGGCCATGCCTT
>NZ_JBEUDS010000054.1:0-3880 GCF_041060555.1 Parapedomonas caeni
AAGGCATGGCCGAACTCAACCAACCCATGATCGAGGAGGAAAATCAGCCCCTACACATCACCGCCAAAGCCGCCTGACGATGGCCCACGGCCACAGCCGAAATTACACCACCTTGACGGACGCGACCAGGATCGCGCGTCACCCGACCGAAATCGTTGATCTCCTCCTGCGAGATCGAGATCCAGTCACTGACCAGAATCTCCTGTCCCACCAGCGAGGCCAGAGTCTCAACATCATATTCCGTCTGTGTCACGCGGCCCACCCATTTTCCGATACACGTCGGCAACAGGCGCCTGAGCGGCGCCCAGCCGTCAACGGCAGGAACCCCCTGCCCGGTTCCGCACCTCTACCATGATTGAATTTAAATTCAAGTTGTATTCCCGATGCGCAGGGCGCAATTCGAAATTGGTTTTACCTTCAACTTCCGCTATCATCCCGACACCCCAATTGTTCAATGAAGACAATGACAACGAAAAAGAAACAGGTCAGTGCCCGTCCGGCCGTCGCCCCCGTGGGCCGCAAGGAGCGGCGCAACGCGGTGAGCAAGAAGCCGGCGGCACCGCAGACGCAGCGCGGCAACCAGACGCGCGACCGCCTCAAGGAGGCCGCCGTGCGCGTGCTGGAACGCATCGGCTATCGGGCCATGCGGCTGTCCGACATCGCGGCGGAGGCCGGCGTCAACGTCAGCCTGCTCTACCATTATTTCTCCGGCAAGGCCGACCTCACCCACGAAATCCTCTCCGAGCTGCTGGAGAGCTGGCGCATCCAGGACGCCGGCGGCGGGCCATCGTCCGGCGACGCCTTCGAGTCGATCCTGCGCGCCAACAAGGTCATGGTCACCGCCTATTCCCGCACGCCCGGCCTGATGCGCTGCCTGCTGCATTTCGACGAAGAAGAAGCGGAGTTTTCCGAACTCTACCGGCGCGTCAGCGCCGACTGGAGCATCCGCATCGCCAAGGACATCGCACGCCGCTGCCCCGGCGTGTCGCTCGGCGACGAGCAGCGCCTGATGATCGCCTACGCGCTGGGCGGCATGGTCGACAACTTCCTGTTCGAGCTGTACGTCGACCGCAACCCCAACCTGGTCAAGGTGTTCAGCGCGCCCGACGACGTGGCGCACTTCCTGGCCATCCTGTGGTACCGCACGGTCTATCTCACCAACCCGCCGGCCGAGCATCTGCGCGGCTATGAAGGCTTTGCCAGCCTGCGTCTGGGCGAGGTACCAGCGGCCTGAGTCCCCCCTTATTGCCCCGCACTCGCCGGCGGGCGCTGGGCGCGGGCCGCGCGCATCAACTCGATCGCCCAGCCGGCCGGATTATGGCCGACCTGATTGAGCGTGCCGGCGAGACTGATGCCGGTCGACGGCTCATACAGCATGATCGCCCCCCAGAAGCCGGTGTGGCCATAGCAGGAAATGCCGTCGGCGGTGGTCAGGCGGGCAACACCCAGGCCGCGCTCGACGATCAGGCCGTTGCGCTCTTCGCGCAGATGCGGTGTCAGCATCAGCGCCAGCGTTTCCGGCTTGCGGAACAGCCGCCCCTCGCCCAGGGCGCGGATGAAGCGGTTGAGCTCGCTCGCCGTCGACACCACGCCGCCGCCGGCCCAGTCGAAGGAAATGTTGAACTTGCCGGTGCGTCCGGCGAAGTCGCCGATATAGAAATCGGCCTCGCGGCTGGTGTAGGCCGCCGCCGCCGGCGCGACCGCATAGTCGAGATAGCTGTGGCCCATCCCCAGCGGATCGAACAGCCGGGCGCGATAGGCCTGATGCAGCGTCCCGCCCGTGACCTTCTCGATCACCAGGCCGAGGATGATGTAGCCGGTGTCGCTGTAGTGGTAGCCCGCGCCGGGCGCGAACAGCGCGTTGGTGGCGCCGCCCTTGTAGTTGAGGAAGAAGTTGAGCACGCCGGCCTGCGGGTCCGTCGGCCGGCGGGCATCCCACGGCCGCCAGGTGCGCCCGGTCACCAGTTTGGCGACGTCGCAGCCGGGTGTCGCCAGACACTGCCGATGCGCCCCCAGTCCCGCCAGCAGCACGCCGCCCAGCGAATCTGGCGCCGCCTCGCCATGGCGGGCGTCCGACGTCTCGCGGGCATCGTCCATGAACACGTCGCGCAGCCCGGCCCGGTGCGCCAGCAACTGGCGTAGCGTCAGGCCGGCGCCATAGGCGCGCCCCTGATGGATCAGCAGGCGGGCCAGCACCTCGGGCGGCAGCACGCCGAGCGACCCCAGGGTGGTGTCGAGGCCGGTGGCGCCGAACGCGCCCTCCTCCGCCAGCTGCAGGATGATGGTGGCGGTCATCGTCTTGGTCACGCTGGCGATCGGGAACTGATCGTCCGGCGTGATGAGCGCCGGCTGGCCGTCACGGGCCGGGCCGACGCCACGGCCGAACAGCAGCGCGCCGGCGCGATCCTCCACCACCGCCACGGCATTATGGACCGCCTCCGGCCGCGCCGGGTCCGCCGCCACCAGCGGCAGCGCCTGCATCACCGCGTCAAGGCTGGCCGCCGCCCCGGTATCGACCGGCGCGGCGTTGGCGACACCCGCCGTCAGCGCCAGCAGCACCGCACAAACCGTCAATGGCCGCATCATCCTGTCGTCTCCCCCTGCCGCCGCGCACGGCGACTCACCTGTTATCGTAACGCCCGGCCTGTCGGGCACCCCTTTTCCGGGCCTCAGGCGTCACCCTTGAACGCCGCCACCCGCACCGACACATCCGGATCGAGCAGACAGGCGGCCAGACTGGCGGTCTCGGTCGCCATCGCCTTCTCGATGCGTTCCCGGTCCAGCAGGTTGACCGCGCGCTTGAGCGCCCGCACCACGCCGGCCGGCTTGGCGGCGATCTCGCCCGCCAGCGCCATTGCTTCCTCCAGATGTCGTCCCGGCTCGGCGACCCGGGTGACCAGACCGACCGTCTCCAGCAGCTCGGCCGACAGCTTCTCGCCGGTCAGCATCCAGTTGAGGGTCCGCTGCGGCCCGATCAGTCGCGGCAGCAGCGCGGTCACGCCGCCGGTGACGAACATGCCCCAGCCGATTTCGGGGAAGAACGCCCGCGCCTCGCGCGACCACACCACGGCGTCGCAATTGATCACCCACTCCAGGCCGCCGCCGACCGCCCAGCCATGGACGGCGGCGATCACCGGCTTGTCGCCGAACATGATTTCGCGGCTGACCTGCTGCATGATGTCGATGCGCGCCTGCATCACCCCTTCGTCGACCGGCACCGTTGGCGCGTCGTGGGCGGTGAGGTCGTCACCGGCACAGAAGGCGCGACCCAGGCCATGCAGCACGATGACATCGGTATCCGCATCGGCCTGCGCCGCGCGCAGCGCCGCCACGAGGGCGATCACCATCGCTTCGTTGATGGCGTTGAGGCAATCGGGCCGGTTGAGGGCGATGCAGCTCACCCGCCCCTGACGCGATGAGAGAACTTCCGGCGAAAGGGTCAATGCTCCAACCTCGTTGGCTTTGTACTGAACGTGTCACGATCCCTATTTGATTTTAAATTTAATTTCAAGTAATCAATGCCGGCGTGCCGCACGGTGCGTCCCGGGGGACGGGAAACGTTGGAAACAGAAGGGCCAGGCGCCGGACTCGTGCCGCCGCCACAGGGTCGTTGCAGCTCAGCCTGAACATTCAAGGACATACGCCGCCATGCAGGCCACCACTCCGAACCCGACAACACCCGGCCGATATTGAACATAAATTCATATTCTACGAATCAGCACATAGGGGGGAAAGACCATGCACGAATCACCGTGATCCACCCCCATTGAACGGGTCCACCTTGAAGTATGGTTTTGACCATGAAGGAGGACCACAATGGCAAACAAGCGACACAAGCCCGACGAGATCGTCACGAAGCTTCGGCAGGTTGAGGTTTTGC
>NZ_JBEUDS010000055.1:0-3331 GCF_041060555.1 Parapedomonas caeni
TGCAAACTCCACCATAACGATGAACCCGGTGGCCACCAGCGACGCCGCATTCCGGGGTGGGGCATGCCCCACCCCGGAATACACCATCGCCTACACCGGAAATTACACCACGAGCGCGGACGCTAACATCGTGCGTCAGCTACCGGCTGAGGGAAGCCGCAAGGCTTCCCTCTCACCCCCGCGGCGGGAAGGGATCGTTACCGTAGCTGTTACGCTCACGGATCAGATTGTTCCTGCCATGGATGAGGACTTCGCTGCTCTGGTTGCGAGCTATCTCAGTCGCACGCGCGATCGCTTCGCGCTGCGTGCCGAAATGCGCCGTATCACGGCTGTTTCCCGCCCCCAGGACTGCCCAGTCGTTACCGCGACGGACCACATGCTGGTTTTTGCCTGCCATTCTAATCACCCCCTTTCGGTTTGGCAGGAGTGATATGGAATTGGTCAATCGAACATTCAAGGAAGAAATTGACATTTTTGTTCAATTGAGTATATTGCAGGTAAGAAACCCCCCGGAGAGACTGCCTTCCTCCGGCAGTGAGGAGATCGACATGTCCAACCCAGAACTAGCCCGCAGGCTGCGGGAAGCGCGAGAGCTTGCGAGCGTTAGCCAGCAAGCTGCGGCGGATCATGTCGGCATTCCTCGTACCGCCATCACTCAGATCGAAGCGGGCAACAGGCTTGTCTCTACCCTGGAGCTGAGCAAGCTGGCCGAGCTTTATCGCCGTTCCATCTCGTGGTTCTTAGCCGACGTGCAGCAGCATGACGATGACGTGCTTGTCGCACTGCATCGACTTGCGCCGGGTCTCCAAGAAGATGATGGCATCCGCTTCCAGGTGGATCGCTGCGTCTCGCTTTGCCGGGAGGGCGTGAATTTGGAGAAGATTCTCGGACGCGAAGAACGCCCAGTGCCGCCGGTTTATCAGGAACCCGCACCAAATTCGGTTTGGGAGGCGGTGCGGCAAGGGCATAAGGTCGCCGATCAAGAGCGCCGCCGTCTAGGGCTGGGCAGCTCCCCGTTGCCAGATTTGGCTGAGCTTATGGTGGATCAAGGCATTTGGGCCTCAGGTGCCAATCTGCCGGGCACGATGTCTGGCCTGTTCCTGCATCATCCGAGCATCGGCATGGCTATTCTCGTCAATGCGCAGCATCCGCGTGCGCGGCGCCGGTTCTCCTACGCGCATGAATATGCGCATGCGCTGTTTGACCGCGATCGTGTGGCCAATGTCACTACGACCGACAATCGCGTAGAACGGGTGGAGCAGCGCGCGAACGCCTTCGCTTCTGCTTTCCTCCTCCCAGCAGAAGGCATCGACGATGAATTGCGCCAGCTCGGTAAGGGGCAGCCTTCCCGTGGTGACGTGCTTGTCTTTGATGCAGCGACGGGCGGTAGCATCGAGGGGCAGGCGCGGCCCGCACCCAACTCCCAGACTATTGGCTTTCAAGACGTGGCCTATATCGCCCATCGCTTCGGCGTGAGCTACGAAGCTGCTACCTACCGCCTGAAAAGCCTTCGTCGCATCAGCCAAGCGGAAAGCTTGGAGCTACTTACGTCGGCCATGCAAGATGCAGGGCGCGACTATCTCAGGGCGCTTGAGCTACTTGATGATTTGGAGGGCACGGACACGCCGCAGCGGGGCACCCGCGAGCTCCGTAGTCGTATCGCGCATCTTGCCATCGAAGCCTACCGCCGTGGGGAAATCTCCCGTGGGCGGTTGCTCGACCTGAGCAAGGCCCTCGAAATCGAAGGCCGCCAACTCTTCGACCTGGCTGAGGTGGCCCGCTCTGCGTGATGGTCATTCCTGACGCCATCCTCGTGACGGACACCTCCGTTTTGGTCAATTTCCTCCGCATTGATCGGATGGAACTGCTAGGCGCATTGCCTTGCCGCTTCATTGTGACCGACCATGCCGCAGGCGAGCTGACAGACTTCTATCCGGAGCAGGTGGAGCGTTATCAAGCAGCCGTAGCCGCTGGCCACGTTGAGGACTGCACCGTCACAGACGAAGCTGCGCTCAGCATTTTCGGACGGCTGACGGGCACGACACGTCTGGGTGTTGGTGAAAGCGCCACGATTGCGCATGCCATGGTGACAGGAGCGGGGGTGGCGATCGATGACAGACGTGCCATCAGCGAGGCACAGCGGATCGCCGAAGGATTGGTGATCGTACGCACCGCCGACCTCATGGTACGCATGATAGAGCTGGCCATGCTGACCCTCGCGGAGGCCGACGCGATCAAAGACGATTGGGCTGCCAATCATCGCTTTCGCATTCCAGTCGCCAGTTTTGCCGAGATGATGTAGCCTCTCGTTCTTGGCACTCATAAATCGTGCATTTGTAATGAATTAATGCCCGCCATACCAGCTGGCGGATCAGAAGGGGCAACAATGCCGTCGTTGAATTGGATTGGGAAAGAGGCAGTAGAGCACCACCACAAGGAAGTGCCGTACAGGCTTGTTCACTGCGACGGCGCATTGTCTGCGGGCGATCCCGACGCTGGAAATCTGCTGGTCCATGGTGATAACCTAGAAGCCTTAAAGGCCCTGACACCCTATTACGCCGGCCAGGTGAAATGCATCTACATTGATCCCCCTTACAACACGGGCAACGAGGGCTGGGTCTATAACGACAATGTGGCCTCGCCCGAGATCAAGGCATGGCTTGGCGCTGTTGTAGGGAAGGAGGCTGACGACCTTTCCCGCCACGATAAGTGGCTGTGCATGATGTATCCGCGCCTGCAACTGCTGAAGCAATTCCTCAAGCAAGACGGCGCAATCGCGGTCTCAATCGACGAGAACGAAATTAGTTCGCTGCTGATGCTAATGGACGAGATTTTCGGCAGGCAGAATCGCGTGGGCACCATGGTATGGCAAAAGGGTAAAAAGGGCGACGCGAAGCTGCTGCCCACCGTCCACGAATACATCGTGATCTATGCGCGCAATAAAGCGCTACTCACCGCACGCGAGGTCAAATGGCGGCGGCGCAAAGCTGGCGCCGACGACGTTCTAGGTCACTACCAGTCAATTCGCGAGGCTTTATACCCCGACCATGATGCCATTCGCGCCGAGATGATGAAGTGGTATCGATCACTCGCCAAGGACGATCCTCGCAAGGCTCATAAACACTACAATTGGTCGGATGAGCGGGGGCTTTACTTTGCGGCGGACTTTGCGGGACCAGACGACGGGCGGGAAAGCCGACCGCGGGTCGCGTCCGTCAAGGTGGTGTAATTTCGGCTGTGGCCGTGGGCCATCGTCAGGCGGCTTTGGCGGTGATGTGTAGGGGCTGATTTTCCTCCTCGATCATGGGTTGGTTGAGTTCGGCCATGCCTT
>NZ_JBEUDS010000056.1:0-3273 GCF_041060555.1 Parapedomonas caeni
GCAAAACCTCAACCTGCCGAAGCTTCGTGACGATCTCGTCGGGCTTGTGTCGCTTGTTTGCCATTGTGGTCCTCCTTCATGGTCAAAACCATACTTCAAGGTGGACCCGTTCAATGGGGGTGGATCATAGACCTCGATCTCGACACGGTGGGCGTAGAACTCCGTGCGCGGATTGAGCGTCACGTCCGGCTCTCCCGGATCGCCGTCGCGCAGGATGACGAGACCGGATGCCGGCACCTTCTCGGGCAGCACTTCATTGCGACGCACGTTCGCGTCCAACGTGTTGTCGAGCGCCTGGAAGAGGGCGCCGAGGATGGCTTCACGACGGCTGGACACTGGTTTTCCTCAGGCTTGAGGGCAATGCAGGTGATCGCTCCGCACGCGGTGCGGCGCGCACATGCACCGGGATGCGAAGAAGGCGAAGACGGGGCTACCGCCCGTCGACCCAGTTGCGGACGACCAGGCCGGGCAGCCGCTCCTGCCAACTGTTAGCGGCGGAGGCGACATCGAGCCGCTTCCTGAATGTGACCTGCGGCACCAGAATGAAGATCGGCACGGTCACCAAGCCGCGCCCGCTGCGCACAGCGGCGGCACTGGCTCTGGCGTATCCGCCTCGCTTCCCCGTCCGCGCGCGCATGTTGTCGGCGACGAGCAGAGACGCAGCGTTGCGCCGGTAGACGAAGCGCAGCCGCTGCCCGGTCCGCCGTTCCCATCCACCGGGCGTAATCTTGCGGCCACCGTCGCCAAAGCGTCCGGCGGCAGCGGTCGGAATGGCCAGGAAGAAACCCTTGGTCGACCGGATGGTGGCGCCGTCTTCGTAAATGCGAATGATGCCCGGCGCTTTCGACCAGACGAGTCCCGCCGCCCGGATGCTGTTCTGGCCCTTGGGGAAGGTCTCGGACCGCCAGGTGCGCGCCAGCCGAGGGCCGAGCCCCGCATTGGTGACCTGCGTTCTGAGCTCGGTCTTGAGTCCCTCCGCCGCCTCACCGACACCGGCCGTGACAGCCTTTTCGGCCGCCTTGACCTCCTCGGCCATGATGCGACCAAGGTCACCGATGATGGTCGCGGACAGCCTCATACCGGTCTCAGCTCGACGCTCCAGACAAGGCGTTCGCTGTCGCGCACGGGCTCTCCCTGGACGACGTAAATCGCGCCGTCGATTTCGAAGGCATCGGCTTCCGCCAGGCTCGGGGCGTCGTGCGTTCGCACATCGCCAAGGACGCTTTCGCTCCAGATGCGCGTCTCGCCGAAGCTCTCGACACGATCCGGCTGTCGCAAGACAATCCGGACCGTCACCGGCGCGCCCGTGCCGCCCGCCCGCCAGACGGCATCCCGCGCGAGGTTTGGGTCGGCGAAGAGGTCGTCAACTGCCTCCGCGAAGATGCTCATGCTCAGTTGCTGGAGAAGATGCGCACGGCAAGACGCGGACGCTTGTTGATCGGCAGGATCGAGGCCTCGGTCTTGACCTCGATGGCGCTGCCGTCGGGGCGAGCGATCTGCCGCGCGTAGATCGGCAGGCCGACCGTGTTGACCGTCTCGATGAGGTTGGCCGGCGCGCCGTGGGTGACGAAGGTATCGAGGGTGCCCAGCGGGAAGGCGATGCCCTCGCCGGAGGGGATCAGCGTTTCCGTTGCGCCGGTCGAGAGCGTGACGGTGGCGTTGTACTCCTCGAACAGGATGCCGGCGAAGGGAAAACGTCGGCGGGTGTCCTCGCGCAGCGGCTGCGCCCCGGTCGAGGAATAGTACTTGTAGGCCTCCTCGACCTTGGCGTGACCGATCAGCTTGTCGAAGAACTCGGGGCTCACCATCGCCAGCACACCGGTCATGGTCTCGCCTTTGAGCTCGGTCTCGACCTTGCGCAGAACGTCGCGCACCTTGCCCTGGACCTGGGTGCCGGCGGTGCCGAGCACGAAGTCGGTTTCGAGCTGCGTGAGCCCGAACTCGGTGAAGTAGTTGTAGAGCGTGGTGCCGGCGCCGTCCTTGACGATGCCGCGCAGCGCGTTGACCTCCATGTACTCGCGCGTCTGGGCGTGCTTGACCCGCATGCGGGTGAGCTTGCGCTCCATGACGGTGGCGAGCGGGTCGGCGGCGTCTGCAACGCCAAAGCCGCGCACGCCTTGGATGTCCTGGGGCGTGATCACGTCGTCGTGCGGGATCCACGGCACCGTGAAGGAGCGCATGGAGCGCGTGTCGCGATTGGCGACGGTGGCGGGACCGCCCAGCGGCACGGTGGGCAGGAGGTTCAGCACGCCCTCGGCCTGCTCGATGACGACGGAGCGCTGTGTGACGCCTTCGAAGCGGAACAGGCCCATCTGCCCGAGCCGGGTGTAGACGTTGGGCAGGATGTTGATGGCCTGGGTCATCTCGGCGAGCGAGTAGCCGCCCGCGTCGAACGGGTTGATCATGGCGACCATGATGTCGGGTCTCCTTGGGATAGAACGGGCATGAAAAAGGCCCCGAAGGCGGACGCCTCGGAGCCGGTGACGGGTTGGGTCTGACGAGCGTGGATCAGGCGGTGTCGCGTGGCACGATGCCGGCGGCGCTGAGCTCGGCGTGCTTGGCCGCCGTCTTGGCCGCATCATCGACGGCGGCGTCGAAGACGAGCGCCGCCTTGGAGACGATTGCCGGGCCGCGGGCAACCACGAGGCCGGTCCTGTCGCCGGCCGTCGCGTCGACCGCCTCGATCAGGACGGCCGTTGCGACCTCCGCACCCTCGTCTCCGACGACCTCGGCGTCCGGCGACAGGCGGTACTTGCCCGAGGCGGTGATCCGGCCGAGGACGGATCCGAGCGCATAGTTCGTGCCAGCCTTGAGGATCACAGCCTCGCGGCAGTAGCTCGCATTGAGCTCGTATTTGAGCAGGTCGCCGAGGGTCGGCGACATGGTGAGAACGGTCATGATGATCCTCCTTGTCGTCAGCTGCGGTTGGCCGAGGCGCGCTCACGCGCACGACGCACGATGGGGCTTTCGCCGCCGTTCGAGGCCGGCGAGCCGCCCGGTGACGGCGCCACGGCAACCACAGAGCTCGCCTCGGCGCGTGCCGCGAGGGCATCGAGGATGGAGCTGCGCAGCGCGTGAGGCGCCACTCCCTTCGCCATGGCGTCGGCGGCGTCGATGGCGACGCCCAGCCGGGCGCCTTGGGCGGTGATGGCGGCGATCTCCGCATATTCGGCGCGCAGCCGCTCGGCCGTTTGATCCGTCTGCGCCTCCGTCGCCTCCGGCGGCGCGGCGGGCGCCGCTGGTTGCGGCGTTCCGAGAGTTTCCGGATCGGAC
>NZ_JBEUDS010000057.1:0-3264 GCF_041060555.1 Parapedomonas caeni
GCGGATGAAAAGCCCATCAAAACCAGCGCAAAAAGGACAATCTGTCCGCACAAACGGTCATCCTGTAGGCATCATGCCGCACCGCGGCCAATCAAGTCGCCAAAATCACGGTTGTTGCGGGTGTCCACCTTACCATGTTCGTGAACGGTTGCGCCGGATCATAGAAACGATCGGTGCCACATCCCGCCGGGTCTACACCGCAAGAGGGCGTCGCTTGGCCAGCGACAGCCGCTTGCCGGTCTGGCAGCGTAGGCAGCATGGCAATGAGATTTCCTATTGCCTAAATCCGGATCACCCGGCCTTTGTCGATTTTAAGAACCATCTGCCTGAAGATCTCAAAGCCGGCTTTGAACGCATTCTCGAAATCGCAGCGTCATCCATGCCAGTGGATGCTCTTTTCGCTGATATTAGCGCCAGCCCTTCCCATGTTTCAGGTGCACAGCTTGCGGAAGACACTCTGAAACATCTTGTTGAAACGACTTTTTCAGCGCTGACTTCCTCAGGTGTTAACCCGGATGATGCATTGGAGATGATGCGTGTCACGGACCCGTTTCGCGAGAACTGGGAAACGGCATCAGTATGGCTGCAGCAAAAAGTGGACGATTGCGGGGATGAATGACGGTCTGAAAATGCTCGAAACGATGGTGGGAGCGCAGCTTGCCAAAGAGCCGCTGCCGTCTCCCGACCGCATCCGGGAATTGATCGGGCAGATTCGTAAGATCCCGCTGTGTGCGGACGTTTCCGACGAGCAGGCGGAGGAACTGGCCCGCTCACTCGAAAATAGCCACGGCGTTTCGATGAAAATCGGGTCAATGCTGACGACCAAGGACTACGTTCCCTGGCTAGACGCCGCCCGGGCGGACATCACGCCCTATTACTGGAATCGCTATCGTCAATTGCTAGCGGAAAAAGGTTTCTCCGGTGACGTTCTGGTCACCCTTGACGACGTGACCGACCGTATTCTCAATCTGCTCGAGAACCCGGCAAAGACCGAAAGCTGGGACCGGCGCGGGATGGTGGTCGGGCATGTCCAGTCGGGCAAGACGGCAAACTACACCGGACTGATCTGCAAGGCGGCCGATGCCGGCTACCGGCTGATCATCGTCATCGCGGGCATTCATAACAATCTGCGCAACCAGACGCAGATGCGGATCGACGAAGGCTTTGTCGGCAGGGACAGCGCCAGGCTGCTCTCAAATCGGGACGATCCGGCCCAGCGCTTCATCGGGGTGGGCCGTTTCGACAAATCGCGCCGGCCGGTAACCTTCACCAACTCGATCAAGGATTTCAGCAAGACGCTGGCATCCGGTGTCGGCATTCCGCTCGACAACCTGCGGGAGCCGGCGATCTTCGTGATCAAGAAGAACAGCTCGACGCTCAAGAACCTGATTTCGTGGCTGCAGGAGCACAACCAGCGGGCCGGAACTTCGGTGATCGACGCGCCCATGCTGCTGATCGACGACGAGGCGGACAATGCCTCGATCAATACCGCCAAGGGGCCGGACGAAGCGACCAGGATCAACGGACAGATCCGCACTCTGCTCAAATTGTTCGATCACAGCTGCTACGTCGGCTACACCGCCACGCCCTTTGCCAACATCTTCATCGACCCGGACAGCGAGACGGAAATGCTTGGGGAAGACCTTTTCCCTCGGGATTTCATTGTCAGCTTGGACCCGCCGACCAATTACTTCGGCGCCAACCGGGTCTTTCTGGAAGACAGCGAAGCCATCATCCGGCCGATCACGGACAATGGCGATCTGCTGCCGCTGAAACACAAGAAGGATTTCACGGTCACCGCTCTACCGGCGAGCCTGGAAAAAGCTGTGCGGGCATTCGTTGTCGCCAGGGCAATCCGGCTGGCCCGGGGGCAGCGCCGGAAGCATAGCTCCATGCTGGTCAACGCTTCGCGGTTCACCGACGTCCAGCGCCAGTTGCGAAACGAAGTTCACGCCCTGGTGGACAGGATCCGGGCCAGTGTCCGCGTGAACGGAGCACTGCCGGAGGCGAAGGCTTTCCAGGATGCGGAAATCGCCGCGCTTCATGCAGTGTGGCTGGAAGAGTATGCGCCCGGCAGCGAGTTCGGCTGGCAGGACATCCAGCCGCTGCTGCTGGAGAGCATCGCGCCGGTTTCCGTGGTGGAGGTCAACAGCCGGTCGTCGGGCAACCTGAACTACAGCGATCACGAAGAGCATGGCCTGAACGTGATTGCAGTGGGCGGCTTCTCGCTCTCCCGCGGCCTTACGCTCGAAGGCCTCACAGTCAGTTACTTCCTGCGCAACTCGATGATGTACGACACGCTCATGCAGATGGGCCGCTGGTTCGGCTATCGTCCAGGTTATGACGATCTGTGCCGGGTCTGGATGCCGGAAGAGGCGGAGGGCTGGTACGCCCACATCGCGGAGTCCATCGAAGAACTGCGAGACGAGTTGCGCAGCATGGAGGCAGTGGGTGCAACGCCGGAACAGTTCGGCCTGAAGGTCCGGAGCCACCCGGATACGCTGATTGTCACTGCCCGCAACAAGATGGGATCGGGAGAGAAGCTGGTCGTCTCGATCGGACTTGCCAACAAGTTCGCGGAAACCGCGATCCTGAAGCGCGATCCCGACAGTCTGCGCGCCAACCGGAATGCGGCCGCAGCGTTGGCAAGGTCGCTCGCAGCAGCCGGAAAGCCGCTGAGCTCTGCATCGGAGGTGACCGGCGGATTCCTGCTGCAGGATGTCCCGGTCGGCCCGGTCAGGGACTTCATCGCATCATTCGTGAACCATCCTGGCTCGCTGCTCACCGAAACGGGCCCTGTCTGCCAGCACATCGATGACCGGGCAGAGACCGAACTCGCATCATGGGATGTCCTGTTCGCCAGTCTGAAGAAGCGCGAGGAAAATGGCCTTTCGGATGCTTCCTTGGGTATCACGATAAACTGCCCTCGCCGGAGCGAAGGGGAGCGCAGTCGAAACGACCCGACGACTCTGCGCGTCACCAACAAGCAGCGCGTTGCCTCCAGAGGGGTCGAAAAGACCGGCCTGACAGACCCGCAGGTGGAAGAGGCTCAACGGGAGTATCGCGAGCGGGATAACGCCAAGCCGGCAAAGGACGGCGGCTGGAACTACCCCGACCGCATCTACCGCGCGAAGCGCGGTCGCGTCCGTCAAGGTGGTGTAATTTCGGCTGTGGCCGTGGGCCATCGTCAGGCGGCTTTGGCGGTGATGTGTAGGGGCTGATTTTCCTCCTCGATCATGGGTTGGTTGAGTTCGGCCATGCCTT
>NZ_JBEUDS010000058.1:0-3263 GCF_041060555.1 Parapedomonas caeni
AAGGCATGGCCGAACTCAACCAACCCATGATCGAGGAGGAAAATCAGCCCCTACACATCACCGCCAAAGCCGCCTGACGATGGCCCACGGCCACAGCCGAAATTACACCACCTTGACGGACGCGACCTGGACGCACGTATAGCGCTGGCCGAAGCGCTGGTGTCGGCGGCGCGGATCAACGGCGGTATCAGCATTCTCGCATGCTTCCTGACTCTGGTGCTTCTGTGGGGTTACTTGCCCTACCGACTGGAACTGCTCTGGTTCGCCGCCGTCACCCTGATGTGGGCACACTATGTGTGGCGGATGTCGCGGCGGCGGCGACACGCCATGAGCCTGCGCGGTGCCGCCCACCTGCTGGCCAACGCCTGGAAAACAGCGCTTGTCAGCGGCCTGTCCTGGGGCTGCCTGGCATTGACCGAACCCTGGCTGCCGCTGGAACGCCATGCGGCCCTGGAGGTCATCGCCGCGGCACTGTGTGCCGGTTCCGCCGCCACGCTCGCCCCGGCGCCATCCGCCGCCCGCGCCTATATGAGCGGCGTACTCGGGCCGTTCATCATCTTCTTCCTGTGGCAGTTCGACCTTACCCACGCCATTCTGGCGGTACTGGCGCTGGGGATGTTGCAAGCCATGCTGATGGCCAACCGGCTTGGCTACCGCTCGCTGGTAAAGGGCGTGCGCGCCCAGCGCGCTGCCCTGCTCGCGGGCGAGGAACTGCGGGACGCCCAGCGTGAGTGGCGCGAACTGTCGGAAACCGCCGAGGCCTTCGCGCTGTTCAACCACCAGCACCGGCTGCTGCTGTGGAACGACGCCTACGCGCGGCTGCTCAGCGTGATGCCCGCCATGCTGACGCGCGGCATGTCGTGGGGTCAGATCCACGCCCTCTCGGGCCTTGATGTGCTGCCGGAGTCCCGCCTGTTCAGTCCGCCAACGGACCCCGAAGCGGCGACCGTGCTGCACGACGAGTTTCCGCTCGGCCTGCGCTGGTATCGCAGTACAGTGCGCCGGCTGGCCAACGGCGACGTCGCCGTGAGCCATGTCGACATTACGGCCCTGAAGAACCGCGAGGCAGAGCTACTGGACCTGCGTGACGAGCTGGAAGCCGCGCGCGACGAGGCTGAAGCCGCCAGCCAGGCCAAGTCCCGCTTCCTCGCCAACATGAGCCATGAACTGCGGACGCCGCTCAATGCGGTGATCGGCTTTTCCGACATCATGGTGCAGGACTGCGCCACCGGCCGCGATAACAGCCCGATGCACGCCCAGTACGCCCGAACCATCCTCGAAAGCGGCCAGCACCTGCTCAGCATTGTCGAGGACATGCTGGACCTCGCCCGCATCGAGGCGGGCAAGCTGCGTGTGCTGGAATCCAACGTTGATCTGGTCGATCTGGTGCGTAGCGCCAGCGCCATGGCGCTAGGACGGGGCACCACCACCGGCGTGACCTTGAGGGAAAGGCTGCCGGAGCAGCCGCTGCCCATGCGCCTCGATGCCCGCCTGATCCGCCAGGCGCTGATCAACCTAGTCGGCAACGCGTTGAAATTCTCCCGGCCCAACAGCGAAGTGACCATCGCGCTGACCGGCCCTGATGATGCCGGCGGCGATGTTCGCCTGATCATTGCCGACCAGGGCATCGGCATCCCCGACCATCTGGTGGAGGAAGTCCTGAAGCCGTTCGCCCAGGTGGAGGACAGCGAAGCCCGCCGCTATGGCGGCGTCGGCCTTGGCCTGCCGCTGGCCCGCCAGTTCATCGAGCTGCAAGGCGGCCAGCTGCGGCTGGAAAGCACGCTGGGCGAGGGCACTCGCGCCGTCATCACGCTGCCGGCGGCGCGGGTGGTGCCCGACGACGCGACCGCCACCGTTCCCCCCTCTTCGGCGGGGCTTGCCGATGGGCCAGCCGACGCCGCATAACAATGTCATGGTCATCACCACCGTGTCGCGCGATCTCCCCCTTACGCCCGCCGATGCCCAGCGTCTGGGTCAGGCCCACGCCCTGCTGCAGGCAGGCCGTGCGGCCGAAGCCAGGGCGGCGTGTGAGACGGTCCTGCGCCTGCGCCCCGGGCAGGCCGACGCCCTGCATCTCCTGGCACTGGCACTGCGTCACCTCGGCGACACGGCGGCGGCGCGGCGCGCCTTCAATGCCTCGCTGGCGGTCAGGCCGCGGCAGCCGCAACTGCTGAACAACCTCGGCAACATGCTCGGCAACCTCGGCCAGTGGCAGGAAGCACTGGATGCCTATGCGCGCGCACTGAAGATTGATCCACGTTTCCTGGACGCCTGGATCAATCGGGGGCTCACCGCGTTACAGGCCGGCGACACCAGCCAGGCCATGCGTGCGCTGGAGCAGGCGACCCGGCTCGACCCCAACGCTGCCAAGGCGTGGCACGGCCTGGGGTCGGCATGCCGCGCCGCCGGCCGCATCACCGACGCCATCCACGCCTTTCGCCGCGCGGTGGCCCTCGACCCGCGCAACGGTGCGGCCTGGGTCAATCTCGGCAACTGTCTGCGCCAGGATGGCGAACCGGCGGAAGCGCTGGAGGCGTTCGACCGGGCCGCCGGCGCTGGCTTCACGGGGCCTGAACTGGCCGACGGCAAGGCTGGCGCCCTGCTTGACCTCGGTGACACCGCCCGAGGCATCGCCGGCTATCGCACTCTGGCGCAGACATTTCCCCGCTATGCCGTAGCCCATGACGTGCTCGCCAAGCTGATCTGGGAGCATGGTCTGCCGGAGGAGCCGACCGCCGGCTTCCGTGCCGCACTGGACAAGTATCCGCGGGATCAGGAACTTTGGTTTGGCCTCGTGCGGACCCTGCTCTCCCAGGAGCGCTGGAGCGACGCACTGGATGCCATCGACGCCGGTCTGCACGCCCTCGGCGACCACCCGGTGCTGCTTTACGCGAGAGCCCGGGCGCTGTCCGGCCTTGGCGACCTCGCGTCGGCCACCGCGACATTCACCCGCGCGGCCGTCATGTTGCCGGAAGACGTCGCCCTGCGTGTCGAATTCGCCCGCCATCTGCTGCTGGCGCGTGACCCGGCCGCCGCTGCAGAGCACGCCGAACGGGCGACCCGACTGGCACCTGATGCCCAGGCCGCTTGGGCGTATCTGGGTACAGCGTGGCGACTGCTGGATGACCCGCGTGAATGATCGGCCCCCACGGACGGGTCCAATTTGATTGTTAGTGCAATGATGGTCGTGGCGCCAGCGCGGGCGGCATCGCTGGTTGGGGTTGCAGGGCCGCCCGCGCGAATGCCGGGATGAAGACCTCCGG
>NZ_JBEUDS010000059.1:0-2831 GCF_041060555.1 Parapedomonas caeni
CGCCCCTGGGGCTCGACGAAGCCGATCGGGCGGTTTCGGGCGCCATCCTGCGCATCGACGGCATCCGCCACTGCACAAGGCTCGGCCGCGTCGATGATCTGACGGACCGCGTCCGCGCCGTCGCGCAATAGGACGTCGTTGAAGTCATCGCCTTCCGCCCGCGGCAGGGCGATGGCGACGCCGCGGCCTTCGGCGAGGAGACGCCGCGCCGCCGCCTCGGCTGCACGAAGGCCAGCGCCCGACGCATCGTGGTCGGCGAGCAGAACGACCCGCCGGGCATCCGGCGGCAGGACGACCTGTTCGAGATTGGTGGCCGAGAGCGTTGCCCATACCGCCATGCCCGGGCAGGCCGTCATCACGGCGAGCGCCGTCTCGATGCCTTCGCTGAGACCAAGAACAGCGTCGTCGCCGATCGGCGCCAGGCGCACGGCGCCGCCGCCGATCCGGCCCAGCATCTTCTTCGGCTTTTCGACCTCGGCTTTCGCCGCCCCGTCCGGGCGCAGGTAGATGCGGTGCAGGGCAACCACGCTGCCGGCGCGGTCGCGAACCAGGCCGACGATGGCCGGGAAACCAGTCCTCGTATCCCAATGCGCCAGATCCGGATGGAACAGTAGGTCGGAAGGTGGCGGGACCGTGAGACCTCGCGCGCGCAGATAGGCCTCGCCCGGTGTGCCGGCGATCGGGAGGGCCCGGGAGAGGATGATCTCGATTTCTCGGGCAGAGTCTTTCTCCGGCTTCGCGGAAGCCGCCGAGGGTTCGCGCCGGGCTGGCGCCGCGGCCGACCATCCGACCAGATCCGCGGCATAGGCGAAGAGGTCGCGACCCTTGAGGCCGGTCGCCTGTTCCAGCGTGCTCAGCGGTCCGCCGCCCTGGCCGCCGTCGAAGTCGATCCAGTCGCCGGCGTGCTCGCCTCTGAGCGTGATCACGCAGGAGCCGTTCTTTCGCGGCGCCGCGCCATTGATGTTGGCGAGACGCCATTCGTCCCCGTTGCGCCGGCCGTTTGGAAAGTGCTGCGGCACCCAGGCGCCGGTCCTGTCACGCAGGCCAGCCACGATGGCGTCGAGATCGTAATGGACCGCAGGCGTTCTGGCGGGTGCGATGTCGTTGAAGTCAATCAAGGATCACCAGCCCTTGCTCCGCGCGCGTGATGGCGGTGTAGAGCCAGCGGGCGCGGTCCTCGGCGGTCCGCCCGAGACCGTCGTCGTAGACGATCACGTTCTCCCACTGCGACCCTTGGGCCTTGTGGCAGGTGATCGCGTAGCCCCAGACGCTCTCGACAAGTCCCCGCATGTCACGCCAATCGCGGCGCAGGCGCTCGGCGTCGTAAGCGATGTGGTCGTCGAAATGCCCCTTGTAGAACCACTGGCGGCCGGGAACGCTCGTCCCGTCCTCGGTGCGCACCGATGCGCTGAACGCGAGCGGGCTTTCGTCGCGGATGTCCGATAGGTCGAGGAACATGCCGTTGACGAGACCGAGATCGTGCCGGTTCTTGAGGCAGATGATCTTCTCGCCGAGCCCGCGCGGGTAAGCGTCAGGAAAGCCGGCCGCCTGTTTCATCGCGGTGTTCAGAAAGAGCCGCGTCGCGTTGCGGCCGCAGATCACTTGGCCGCCCTTGAGGAACTGATGTGGGCCGATGTCGGAGCGCCGCATCTTCCAGACGAAGTCGTCGTGCTCACCGTAGGGAATGGGCACGCTCTGCCGTGCGAGCGTGGCGAGACGGATGATCGCGCTGGTCTCCGCCTGGCGATGGATATCGGTCAGCATCACGTCGGGATCGGCGTCGGTGAAGGCGCCGTCGCCCTTGATCGGCGGCAACTGGCCGGGGTCGCCGAGCACCAGGATCGGCTTGCCGAAGGCGAGCAGATCGCTCGCCATTTCGGCGCCGACCATGGAGACCTCGTCGAGCACGATCAGGTCGGCGTCGCGGACCAGCGACTGCTCGTTCAGAATGAAACGGGGCTGATGGATGTCGGCGAGCCGGAGCTCGAGGCGGCGGATCTGGGTCTCGGCGAAGGAGCGCTCCGCCGGCCCCATGCTGCGCAGGCCTTTGCGCAGCGTCTCCAACTCGCGGGTAACACGCTCGATCTCCTCGGGCGTCGCCTCGGAGACCTTGTAGATCAGGCTGTGGATCGTCGATGCCGGCGTTCCCTTCCGGGTCATCACCAGGGCCGCCTTGCCGGTGAAGGCGGCATAGAGCACGCCGCCCGAGCCGCCCGTGCGATCCATCGGTTCGAGACCGAGCTCGCCGATCGCATGCCGGGTGATGGTGGTCTTGCCCGTTCCTGCGTAACCGAACAGGCGGAACACCTGCTGATCGCGCGTGCGGCGCCGAAACCAGTCCTCGATCGCGGCGATTGCCGCCGCCTGCTGCGGAGACGGGATGAAGCTCATCGCTCGCCCTCCCAGCAGCGCTCCGCATAGGCGCACATGCGGCAGAGATAGAAGTCCTGGGCTGCGGCGATCCGCGGTGGGAGTTCGCCGACTGCCGCAGCGCGCAGGATATCGACGGCCTTGTCGGACAGCGCCTGCGCGCAGGGCGGATCGAACGCGACCACTTCGTGGTGGAGCGCCTCGGTGTCCTTGTTAAGGGCCGTGACGAGGGCGGTCTCCAGCTCCAGGTAGCCCATGTAGAGCTGGACCTGCGCGAAGTAGACCGGCTTGGAGGCGCGCAAGCCACGCTTGACCAGGTCGTTCCAGGATTTGGCGTTCAGCGCCTTGTGCTCCCAGAGCACGGGCCAGCGCAGGCCGACATCGGGGCCGGCGACGATCACGCCGTCGATGTGGCCGCGCAGCTTGCCGCCCGCCGCCTCGAACCCGAATTGTCCGCCGTC
>NZ_JBEUDS010000006.1:0-154625 GCF_041060555.1 Parapedomonas caeni
TCATAACCTGAAGGTCGTCAGTTCAAATCTGGCCCCCGCAACCAACCCAAAAAAACTCACAGACATACAATGCCCGCGACCCCCAATTGACCAGGGCGGCCCAGCGCGCGCATAGAGCATGCGTGGCCGGTTTGCGCGGGACACCCGATGAATGACATTCCCCGCCTTGCTTCTTCGGTATCCGCGCGGCCGTCGCGGCGTGACGCCATCGCCGATGCCGCCGAGCAGCTGTTCAGCCGGCGCGGCTTCTTCGGCGCCTCGGTGCGCGACATCGCGGCGGCGGCGGCGGTCAATCCGGGGCTGGTGACGCATTACTTCCGCACCAAGGAAGAGCTGTTCCGCCATGTGGTGACCCGCCGCATCGATGACCTGCACGCGCGCGTCGCCGACAGTCTGGAACGGGCGGTGGTCGCCGCCGAGGGCGGCACGCCCGCCTTGCCGGCATTGATTCGCGCCTTCATCCAGCCGTTCGTCGATCTGCTGCGCGCCGACGAGCCAGGCTGGAGGCATTATGTGCGGATGATCTCCCACGGCCTCACCCTCTATGACCTGCCGGAGCTGCGCGATCCGTTGCAGGACCTGACCGGCATCAGCGCCCTGTTCGTGGCGCGGGTGCGGCCGCTGGTGCCCGACATGGCCGACCGCGACTTCTATGCCGCCCTCTACGCCGTCGAAGCGGTGATGAGCTTCCTGGTGCAGGATCCTGGTTTCCTCGACAATCTGTCGCGCGACCATCACCACGCCGGTGACCTCGACACGCTGCTCGACTCGCTGGTGCCGTTTCTCGCCGGCGGCTTCGCGGCGACCCGCCAGCGCGGCTGAGCCGGGGCCGCGATACCGGGCTCGCATTTTCGGCAGGTGCAATCCACGCACAACTGGACGATCGTCCAGTTCGAGGCCATGGCGACATCCAGCCGACAACGAGAGGCGCGCGGCCCGAGGTGGAGGTTCATCGTGACGACCCGACTGACGACATTGCCCCGGCCGGATGGCCAGCCCCTGGGGGCGGCGCGCTGCCCCGCGCCGAGCGTGCAGGAGATCATTCGCGGCGACGCCCGGCCGGCGCCGGCGGTACTGGCGCACGAGCATTACGCGTATCTGGGCAGCGACGACATCGATTACGCCCGCTACTACGACCAGGCCTTTTTCGACCGCGAGATGGACAAGGTGTGGGGCCGCACCTGGCAGTGGGTCTGCCGCGAGGAGCATATCCCCGCGCCGGGTGATTATTATGTCTACGAGGTCGGCGCCCTGTCGTTCATCGTCGTGCGGGCGCCGGACGGCACCGTCAACGCCTTCTACAACAGCTGCCTGCATCGCGGCACCAAGCTGCGCGCCAGCGAAGGCGTCGGCAGCGCGCCGGAACTGCGCTGTCCGTACCACGGCTGGACCTGGAGCCTGGACGGCCAGTTGCGGAAAGTGCCGTGCGCGTGGGATTTCCCCCACGTTGATCCGGCGCGTTACAGCCTGCCGCGGGTGCGCGTCGGCCAGTGGGGCGGCTTCATCTTCATCAACCCCGATGACAGCGCGCCATCGCTGGAGGACTATCTCGGCGTCCTGCCCGAGCACTTCGCCCACTGGGACATGGACCAGCGCTTTGTCGAGTTGCACATGGCCAAGGAACTGCCCTGCAACTGGAAAACGGCGCAGGAAGCCTTCCTCGAATCCTACCATGTCATCGAGACCCACCCGCAGCTGATGTACGGCGTGGGCGACGCCAACGTGCAGTACGACCTCTACGGCGATCACGTCTCGCGCTTCTACGCCGCGCTGGGCGTCAACAGCCCGCACCTGCTGGAGCCGCTCGACGAGCAGGAACTGGTCAACCGGATGCTGGTGGGCGATCGCTCGGTCCTGACCGACGATCTGACCGTGAAGGAGGGCGAGACGGCGCGCATCGTCATGGCGCGTTTCCTGCGCAAGGTGCTGGGCGAGAAATACCGCGTCGATCTCTCGCGCTTCTCCGACTCCGAGATGATCGACACCATCGAGTATCACGTGTTCCCCAACATGGTGCTGTTTCCCGGCCTGTCGCTGCCGATGGTCTATCGCTTCCGGCCGCTCGGGCTCGATCCCAACCGCACGCTGTTCGAGATCCTGTTCCTGCGCCCGGTGCCCGACGACGGGCCACGGCCTGAACCCGCCGACGTGGTGCATGTCGGCGAGCACGAGAGCTATGCCTCGGTGCCGGGCATGGACCCCGCCATGGGCCACGTCTACGACCAGGACACCGACAATTTGCGCGCCCAGCAGCAGGGCTTCCGGGCCAGCCGCAAGCGCGGCGAGACGCTGGGCAATTATCAGGAGGTGCGCATCCGCCACTTCAACCGCACCATTGACGCGTATCTGGCGCGTTGATGCTGGCGATCCATTTGCACGAGGCAGGCCGATGACCACGACCCCTGATGCGCACCAGCTGCACGCCTTGGTGGCCCGCCAGCAGATCGCCCAGGTGCTGGCGACCCACAGTCGTGGCGTCGACCGGGCGGATTTTCCGCTGCTCGCCAGCGCCTATCATCCGGACGCCACGGTCGATTACGGCTTCTTCAACGGTGCCGCGCACGAATTCGCCCGCATCCTCGCCGACGCCCAGAAAGGGACCCCGGTCAGCCTGCACCGCACCTCGAACATCTGGATCAAGGTCGTCGGCGAGCGGGCCTGGTCGGAGAGCTATGTCATTGCCTACGCCGAGCACGCCACCGAGGCCGGTGCGGTGCAACGGCTGATCGGCGGGCGCTACCTCGATCGGCACAGCTGCCGTGACGGCGTGTGGCGGCTCGACCATCGCCGTTACGTCATGGACTGGAACACCAACCGGCCGAGCACCGCCGCCTGGCCCGAACCGCCGGTCGACCTCGGCCACTTCGTGCCGCGCGGCGGCCAGGGCGCGGCGGACGCCGGGCGGGCGCTGCTGGCGGCCGGTGCCGCCCGTTTTTCACATCAGGGAGAGCATGCCATGACGGCCCACCCCACCGCCGACGCGCTGGACGCGGCACTGTCGCGCCAGGCGATCCATGATCTGATGATGGCCTATGCCCGCGGCGTCGATCGCGCCGATGCGGAATTGCTGGCGTCGATCTTCCACGACGACGCCACGGTCATCTCCGGCGTCGTCAACGGCAGCGGCGCGGAATTCGCCGCCGGCATCACCGCCTTCGTGCGGGCCAACCTCGCGCGCAGTTTTCACTCGGTCGCCAACGAATGGATCGAGGTCGCCGGCGACAAGGCCGTGGCGGAAAGCTACGTCATTGCCAGCATCACCGCCGGCGACCAGGACGTGATGACCGGCGGCCGCTATGTCGATGCCTTTGAACGCCGTGCCGGCGTGTGGAAATTCACCAGCCGCACCTTCGTGATGGACTGGTCGTCGAGCCAGCCCGCCAGTTTCCAGAGCGACGGCATGTATGCGGCGCTGACCACGCGCGGCTGCTATGGCGCCAATGATCCGGTCTACGCCCACTGGGCGGCGCGCTGAGGCACGGCGCGGAACAATTCGCGAAAAGCCTAGGGGAGGGAATGCGATGGGCCGGCCGTTCGATCTGGAAGCGGAGGTGCGCGATCTGGCCGCACGGCGCGACATTCACGACGCGCTGTGCCGGTACATGCGCGGGCAGGACCGGCTGTTGCCGGAGCTGCATCGCAGCGCCTTTCATGATGATGCCTATGTCGATTGCGGGCTGATGCGCGGCACGGCGGACGAATTCGTCGCCTTCGCGCAAGGGTTTCTGGCCGACCTGATTTCCAGCCAGCACATCATCGGCCAGACGCATATCGCGGTCGATGGCGACCGGGCGAGCGGCGAGGTCTATTTCTTCGCCTTTCACCGGGTGATCGAGAATGGCGAGATGCGCGACCTGTTGATCGCCGGGCGCTATATCGACGAATATGCCTGCCGCGACGGCGACTGGCGTATTCTCAAGCGCTACGAGGTGGTCGACTGGGCGCGCAACGACCCGGCCACCGACGGGTTCCTTGCCGCCAATCCGCAGGTGCCGGTGGGCCAGCGCGGAGCGGCGGATTTCAGCGTGACGCGCGCCTGGCCGGTGTAGCCCCGGCGCGCCGTCATCGCCCTCGGGCGGCTCAGTGGGTGGTGGTGCCCAGCCACTCGCGGGCCATGCGCTGGGCCTCGGCGATTTCGCAGCTGCTCATCTCGGCGGCCAGCTCGGCGCGGTCGGCCTGCGCCCGCTTGATGCCGCGCATTGCCGCGAGGTTGAACCATTTGTGGGCCTCGATGTAGTCGATATCGACGCCACGACCGACGGAATAAAGAATGCCGAGCTCGTAATAGGCATCGGCCTGACCGGAACGGGCCGCCTCGATCAACTGGTGGGCGGACGGGTCGGAACTGTAAAACTCGCTATGCGCCATTGGTCCTCTCCAGGCTTCTCCTGACAGAACGGGTACAAACGCTACCAACACGGGCCGCAGTTCTTGTGGCCCATGACCACGCTGACATGGTTGCTTTGAAAAAAAGGTTAACGGCCGGAGCGGCCCGGAAAGATTGCCGACTCGATGGTTACCGGCAACGGGGGACGGTCATTTCCGTGATCCGGCGCGTCAGCTTCTCTCGGGGCGAGAGTGGCCTATTGACCAATTATCCCGATGGTGTAACGATTCGCCTATGAATTGAATCGGGGGCTTTTGTGACAATCAGGCTGTTGGCTGGCGTGTGCGCCGGTGTGGTGATGTTGTGTCTGGGCACCGCGGCAGTGGCCAAGCCGGGAGATCCGGTCTGGGTTGGCTTCACGGGTAAGGAAAAGGTCGCCATCATGGCGCCGGATGTGGAGGTCAGCCTGCTGACGGCGGGCGGCCTGCTGGAACCCAACCAGGAATGGACGGCCAATGCCCGCCAGCAGCTGAACCTGGCGTTGACGGATGGCCTGAAGGCGCGCGGGGTTGCCATCGTGGAGTCTTCCGCGATTGATGCGTCCGCGACGGCGTCGTTGCAGCACCTTCATGCCGTGGTCGGCGAGGCGGCGCTCTGGCACCGGCGCAAGGGCGTGTTGGCCCTGCCCACCAAGAAGGACGCCTTCGACTGGACGCTGGGTTCGGCCGCCACCTATCTCGCGGATACCCATGGCGTCGATTACGCGCTGTTCCTGTTCGCCCGGGACAGTTTCTCCAGCGGCGGGCGGGTGGCGATGACCCTGCTGCTCGGGTTGCCGGGGGGCACGCAGCATGCCTTTGCGACACTGGTGAACGCGCGCACGGGCGACATTGTCTGGCTGGACGCGAATTACAGCCAGTTTGGCGACATTCGTGACGGCGATGGCGCGCACAAGCTGATCGAATCCCTGTTCAAGACCCTGCCGGCGGGTCCGGGCGGGCAATGACATGCGTCAGTCGCGTCGGCATTTCCTGACCGGCCTGTGTGGCTGCGGTGTCCTGTGCGGCAGCGGGGGTCTGGCGTGGGCGGGCGGTGGATCGCTGCCATCGCTGCTGGCGCCGGCCTACCGCCCGTCGGACTCCGACGAGCGCGGGCTATGGATGCAGATGGAGAAGGCGGAGCAGGATCTGCGGAATTCCAACCTGCGCATTCATGATCCGGCGCTGAACAAGTATCTCACCGACCTGACGTGCGAGATCGTTGGCAACTACTGCCCGGATGTGCGCGTGTATGTGGTGCGCACGCCTTATTTCAACGCCAGCATGGCGCCCAACGGCATGATGCAGATCTGGTCGGGCCTGCTGCTGCGGTGTCGTAACGAGGCCCAGCTGGCCGCCGTGATCGGGCACGAGGCCGGGCATTTTCTGCGCCAGCATGGCCTGCAACAGTTCCGCAGCATCAAGAGCAAGACTGCCCTGATGAACGTGCTGGCCTTGCCGCTGGCGGTGGTCGGAGGCTCGGCGGCGGTCCAGCTTGGCCAGCTGGCAATGATCGCCACCATGTTTTCCTACAGCCGGGAGCATGAACGCGAGGCGGACCAGTTCGGGCTGCAGTTGCTGGAAGAGCGCGGCTATCAGCCGTCGGAGGCCAGCGCGATCTGGCGCCAACTGGTCGCCGAGCGGGATGCGAGTTTCGCCGCGCGTGGCAAGAAAACGCCCTCCGAGCCGCTGATCTTCGCCACCCACCCGCAGTCGGCCGAGCGTATGGAAACACTGGCGGCGGCCGCCGCCGGCATCACCAAGCCGGGGCGCCAGTACAGTGCCGGGCCGGATCGCTTCGCGGCAGTGATGAAACCGCATCGCGGCGCGTTCCTGGAAGATCAGGTGAAGCTCAATGATTTTGGCGGCACCCTGTATCTCATCGACAGCCTGAAGGATGACGGCTGGCCGGGAGAGCTGGGTTATTATCGCGGGGAAGTCTACCGTCGTCGCGGCGATCCGGGCGATCTGCAACAAGCGATCAGCCATTATCGTACCGCGCTGGCCTTCCCCGATGCGCCGGCGGTCACGCATCGCTCGCTGGGGTACGCGCTGATCAAGACTGGCGACAAGGAGGCCGGTCGTCAGGCGTTGCGCCAGTATCTCGCCCTGACACCGGACGCGACTGATCGCGCCATGGTGGAATTTTCACTGCAATGAGGTCGTATCCGTGAACCAGTTTTTCCGTCGTACCGGCCGTGCCGTCACGCTCTGCGTCTTGGTGGCGCTGGCCGGCTGCGCCAGCTACTCGCTGGTGCCGCCCAGTACGTCATTGGGCGTGGCCAAGTCCGCGCTGCATGTGTCGCCGGGGCAATCGTGGAACCGTGTGCTGACCACCATGGCGCCGTACATGCAGGGCAAGACCGCGCAGTCGGAGTACTGGACGGCGGACGGCAATCTGCTCAACCTGCTCAGTTTCCACGGCGGCGTGGCTCCCGGCGAGACCTTGTTTCGCCCGGTTTCCAAGCAGGAACGGCCGATGCCACCGTTCAAGGCCGACATGACGCTGGCCGACCTGCCGGAATGGGTCGAGAGTTCGCTGCGGCTGCGTTCGGCCAACACGACGGTGCAGATGGGCGAAATCAAGCCTGTGACCTTTGCCGGCCAGTCGGGCGTGCAGTGCGATTTCACTTTTGTCGACGAATCGGAAGTGCAACGGCGCGGGCGCGTGGCGGCGACCATCAAGGGCGGCCAGCTGTTCCTCATCCTCTTCGAGGCGGTCTCCCCGGTCTATTTCGATCGGCGCATCGCCGAGGTGGAGCAGATCATCGCCTCGGCCACCATCGGCTGACACCGGGCCTTGACGTTGGCGCCCTGAACCTTAGCTAGGGCTGGCCCCGCTCAAGGGGGCGCCGCGTCATGCCTCAGGAGTCGATCCATGCCTCTCCACCGCCTTGAAGTCCCGATTGAGAAGGCCCTGTTCGCCAGCCGCTGGCTGATGGCGCCGTTCTACATCGGCCTGGTGGTGACGCTGGTGCTGCTGCTCTACAAGTTCGTGATGGAACTGGTGCACTTCATCGCCATCGTGCCGGCGGTGAAGGACACCGATGTCATCCTGATGGCGCTGACGCTGATCGACCTGTCGCTGGCCGGCAACCTGCTGCTGATCGTCATCTTCTCCGGCTACGAGAACTTCATCTCCAAGCTCGACATCGCCGATCACGTCGACCGGCCGGACTGGATGGGCACCGTCGATTTCTCGGCGCTCAAGCTCAAGCTGATCGCGTCCATCGTCGCCATTTCAGGCATCCATCTGCTCAAGGCTTTCATGAACGTCGGCAAGACTGACGACCGGTCGCTGATGTGGATGGTCATCATCCATGTGGTGTTCGTGGTGTCCGGTGTTATGCTGGCATGGATGGACAAGATATCGGGCGAGAGCCGGCACTGAGCGGGGCCGTCCCGCCGGTGAGGAAGGGGGCGAGATGGCGCGAACGGAGGAACGCGGCCAGCGGGGCACGCTGGTCCGGGGGTGTATGCTGGTCAGGCGGCATGTGCCGGCCGCGAGGCTGCTGGCGGCGGCGCTGCTGAGCGTCGGTGTCATGACGGGCGCTCTGCCGGCCGGGGCGGCGCCCAGTGCGACGGCGGGTACCGCGACCGTCCAAGCGCAGCAGGACCGGGTATGCGAAATCTATGGCCGTACGGGGGCGGCGGTGGCCCGCTTCATGCTGCCGCTGACGTTCCAGGACGCCATTGCCATGCTCAATGGCCGCAACGACAGGCTGCTGGGCCAGTTCACCGAGTATCTGCTCAAGGCATTTTCCGGTGAGGATCTGGTGGCGATCAGCCGGATGCCAAGCGACCAGTTTTCGTTGCTCAGCGAGGCCGCCGGCGCCTCGACCTTTTCGCTGCTGATGGATGGCACGGTGACGTCACCGGACGGTGTTGCCGCCCATCTGTCCGGCACCTGCGGCCGCCTCGGCGTGAGCACCATCATTGCCAACCAGCGCGCGGTAAAGGCCGCGAGCGAGAGCAATGTCGGCAAGTGATGCGTGGCGAGGAAGGTGGTCGCCACCTGCCGCTGCCCGCCCCGCTCACAGTCAGGTCAGATCGTGGTCAGATCAGGCCGCCGAGGCCGCCGATCAGCGACCAGGCCTCGGGGTCGACCGGCATCACTGACAGGCGAGGCTGGCGCACCAGCGCCAGATGGGCCAGCCGGGGCTCGGCCTTGATGGCGGCCAGCGTCACCGGGGCGGGCAGGGCCTGGTCGGCGGTGACGTCGACCACCCCGGACGCCGGGTCGGCCGGGTCGGGCCGGAAGGTGCCGGTGATCGAGACGATGCCCACAACCGCCCGTTCGGCACCGCTATGGTAGAAGAAGGCCCGGTCGCCTTCCGCCATCGCCCGCATGTTGTTCAGCGCCTGGGCGTTGCGCACGCCGTCCCAGGCGGTGGTGCCGCGCTCCACCTGCTGTTGCCAGCTCCAGCTCTCGGGTTCGCTTTTCAGTAGCCAGTAAGCCATGGGCGTCTCCGCGATATGGCGTCGGTCCAGGGGCGTACCCCTCAGGGGTTGGGGGTGGCGATGGCGCCCGGGACGGCGGTCAGCTTGCCCTCGCGCTCCCGCTGCACCTCGTAGGGCGACACGGTCGCGGCCTTCAGGCGTTCGGCGCGGTCGAGGACGTAGCGCCGGTAGGCCTGGTCCTCGTCATTGGGCAGTGCCGCACAGCTGGCGATGGCGGCGCGCATCCAGTTCAGGCGCTGCACGATTACTTCGCCCTCCACCCGCTTGGCGGCGTCGCCTTCGGGCACGCCGGTCGCCTGTTCCAGCAGCCGCAGCAGCCGCCAGGCGCCGTAGGACGGACAGGAAACCGCCCGTTGCTCCTTCTCGTCACGGAAGCGGGTGGAGACCACCGGCAGGCCGGTGATGGCATCGTCCAGTGCGGAGTCCTCGGTGACGATGATCTCCACATGCTTGCCCAGATGTGGGCTCACCACCTCGTTGAACAGGCCGACGACGACGTCGCGGCCCGAATTCTTGTCCCAGCGATGTTCCAGCAGCAGCAGGTTGAGGCGCGTGTGCTTGAGCGGGTCGGCGGCGAGCTGGCGCTTGTAGAAGTAGGCGCTGTTGGCGAGCGACGGGTTCAGCACATAGGCCTCCGGCGCACCCTCGCCACTCCAGCGCACCAGCACCGGGATGACGTCGTCGTCCGGCAGCGGTCCTGCGGGTGGCGCGCTCAGCGTCCAGCTGGGCGGAAGTTTGACGTCGGCCTTCACCACATAGGTTGGCGTGACCACGAAACCGGCACCGTCGCGGCGGGCCTCGCCCATGGCGACCGCCGCCGGTTCGGTGAAGAACAACGCGCCGGCGGGGAAGGGGACAATCGGGCTGCCCGGTTCCCAGTCCGCCTTGTAGGTGAACACCTTGGCGGCGAAGAATTCGCCCGGCAGATCGGGCTCGGGCGGGATTTGCCGGTTATCCCAGCGCCACCAGGTGACGATCGCCGCGATCAGGACGGCGACGACCACGCAGTAGATCACGATGCGCTTGGGTTCATTATATTCCATGGCGGGCGACGTCCTTCGATGGCCGGCTGAGGGTTGCTCCCTGATTTAGGACGTCGCGTCGTTGTCGTCATCCTCTCTCGTGCCGGCCGGCTCGTCGTCGAGGTCGGGCTCACGGCTGACCGGAGGCCTGCCGGTCGGCAGCGGCGGCGGCACGTCGCCGAATACCAGCGTTCGATGGGGGAAGGGAATCTCGATGCCGCGCGCGTCGAACGCCAGCTTGAGCCGGCGGTTGAACTCGCGCTGCACCGCCCAGCGCTCGGTGGGCAGGGTCTTGATCCGGGCGCGGATCACCACCGCCGAGTCGTCGAAGCGGTCCAGTCCCAGGATGTCGATGGGCTCCAGCAGCCGCGCGCGATACTGCTCGTCGGCGGCGAGGTCGGCGGCGATATCGCGCAGCGCGGTGACCACCGCGTCGATGCTTGCCTTGTAGGAGACGCCGACATCGAACACTGCATAGGCGAAGTCCTTGGTCATGTTCTCGACGACGTCGATGGCGCTGTAGGGCACGACGTGCTGCACGCCGGCCTGGTCGCGCAGGCGCACGCAACGCACGCCCATGTGCTCGACATGGCCGGCATGGCCGGCCACCCGCACCACGTCGCCAACGCCCATGCTGTCCTCGATGACGATCATCAGGCCGGTGAGGAAGTCCTTGACCAGCGACTGCGCGCCGAAGCCGATCGCCAGTCCGGCAATGCCGGCGGAGGCCAGCAGCGGCGTGATGTTGAGGCCCAGTTCGGCCAGCAGCAGCAGCACCGCGAGGACGCCGACAATGGTGCGGCCGACGCCGCTGAGCAGTGGAATCAGGGTGCGCGCCCGTGGCGATACCGTGAGGGTGCCGGTCACCGTGCGTGGCAGCAGCAGGAAGGAGATCACGACCGGCACCAGTCGCCAGGCGATCAGGGCAAGCGCCAGCACCAGCAGGACACTGACCAGCGTTTCCAGCAGCACCGTGGCGTCGAGCGTGCCCGCCGAGGGCAGCAGCGCCCAGATTTCGGCCAGCCCGAGCAGGCCGGCGGTGATCGCCACCAGCATGACGAGCTTGCGCACCGACGATTCCAGCTGGGCCAGCCGCAGCAGGAGGTCGCGCTGGTGGGGATCGTCGCCGCTGTCGGCCACCCGCCGCTCGACAAAGCCGGTGACCAGCCGGACGATCAGTCGCCGCGCCAGCCACAACAGGGCGACCAGCGCCAGGCTGATGCCGAACCGGGTCGCCAGCTCGGTGGGCGACAGGTCGCCGATACGGTCGATCCAGTGCTGGATGTCCAGGGCAAGGTCGAAGGCGGGGGAGGCCGCCTCGGCGGCCTGTTGTTCTGGCATGGCGGCTTCCGGCTTGGGGGGCGCGACCGACGGTCGACAACACCCCGAAGCTAGGTGCCGTGCGCGGGCCGGTCAACCGGCCGGCCCGACTTTTGCGCTCAGGCGGCTCGCAGCTGACGCAGGAAGTCGCCCATTGCCTGTTGCAGCATCGAGGCGTCGCTGGCCACGCCCGCCGAAGCGTTCTGGACATTGCCGGCGGCCGCGGCGTTCTCCTGCGCCACGCCCTTTACCTCGGCGATGCTGCTGCCGGCGCGGGTGGCCTCGGACGACACCTGTTGCACCGTCCGGCTGATCTCCTGGGTCGCCGCGGACTGTTCCTCCACCGCCGAGGCGATGGTGGTGGAAATCTCGCTGACCTCGGTCACCACCTCGGCGATCTCGCCGATGACGCTGACGGTGTCATCGGTGGCGGCCTGGATGGCGGCGATCTGGGTGGTGATCTCGTCGGTCGCCTGGGCGGTCTGGTTGGCGAGGTTCTTCACCTCGGCGGCGACCACGGCGAAGCCCTTGCCGGCCTCGCCGGCGCGGGCGGCCTCGATGGTGGCGTTGAGCGCCAGCAGGTTGGTCTGGTTGGCGATCTGGTTGATCAGCGTCACCACCTCGCCGATACGGCGGCTGGTTTCGGCCAGGTGCTGGACGCGGCGACCGGCATCGGTGGCCTTGACGGTAGCACCGGTGGCGATGGCCGAGGCCTCGTTGACGCGGGCGGTGATCTCGCCGATCGACGCTGTCAGCTCCTCGGTGGCGGCGGCGACGGTATCGACGCCGACGCGGGCCTCGTCAGTGGCCGAGGAGGCCACGTCGACCTGGTGCCGCGTGGCGTCGGCGCTGCTCACCATCTGGCCGGCGGCGGCCTGCATGGTGCCGGCGGCGGCCGACAGGCGGTTGACGATGCCGGCGACGTTGGCCTCCAGGGCGGCGGCCATGTCGAGCAGGGCCTGGCGCTGGCGTTCGGCGGCGCGGCGCTGTTCTTCCTCGGCGGTCGCCATCAGCTGGGCGTTCTGCTCGTTGACCTCGGCGATGCGCGCCTGCAGCTGCGCCTGAGCGGCCTGACGGTTGAGTTCGATCTGCGACTGCAACTCGGCGTTCTTTTCCGCCTGGTCGCGGAACACCGCCAGCGCGCGGGCGATGCCGCCCACCTCGTCGCCGCGTTCGGTGCCCTCGACGGTGATGTCGAGACGGCCACCGGCGAGCGCGCCCACCAGTTCGGCGAGCCGGCCCAGCGGGCGGCCGATGAAGCGCTGACCGATCACCAGCGCCAGCGACAGGCCGATCAGCAGCCCCGCCGCGGCGATGCCGATCATCAGCTCGATGCGCTGGCGGTGGAATTCCTGCAGTTCGGCGCGCACCGTCTTGATGTCGGCGGCGTTGGAGGCGGCGAAGGCGTCGACCTGCTCGCCGAACGCCTTGCGGTTGGCCCGGTTGGAGTCGTTGTCGCCCCACACCCGGGCTTCCGCCGGGCTGACCTCGGTGCCCAGGCGCGCCAGTTCCTCGCGCTTCTCGAAGAAGGCGTTGGCGTTGGCTTCCATCGCCTTGAAGCGTTCGGCCTGGTCGGGGCGGATGAGCGGGCGCCACGCATCCATGATCTTGCGCATGGCGGCGAGATTTTCCCGCATGCCGGCGGCGAACTTGGCGGCACCCTCGGTGTCCTTGGCCATGTAGACGCCGCGTGAGTCCATCACCACGGCATAGACGAGGCCGTTGAACTGCTCGCCGAGAATGGCGCGCTGGGCCGCGCGGTCGATTTCCTCGACTTTCTGGCCATAGGCCAGCATGGCATCGATGCCGGTCCAGGCGATGGCGCCGGAAACAATGCCGAGGAAGGCGACGAGGGCCCCGATCTTGGTGCGGATGCGCAGGTCGGTGAAGCGCCGGACGAGCATGGAATGCCTCCAGGGTAGATTAGCTTGCTATTAGAAACCGAATACGCCCCGCCCGCTTACCAGTTGGTTAAGGGGCTGGCTGGTGGCGCGAGTCTGACCGCTGTTCGGATAGGGGCGGGGCTCGGGGGCGCCCGCGGATGGTAGCTGTCGGCGTGATGTGCCGCCGCCCGTTCCGCTCTAGCCAAGATGCTGATGTAATATTATCTCATGGGTATGGACAAGATTCCCGTCACCCTGCTCACCGGTTTTCTCGGCGCCGGCAAGACCACGCTGCTGCGCCGTCTGCTCGCCGATCCGCGCTTTGCCGACACCGCCGTCGTCATCAACGAGTTCGGCGAGGTCGGGCTTGACCATCTGCTGGTCGAGGCGGCCCCCGAGGCGATCGTCGAGATGACCTCGGGCTGCCTGTGCTGCACGGTGCGCGGCGACATCCGCCAGACGCTGCTGATGTTGCTGGCGCGCTCGGAAGCCGGGGAGATTCCGCTGTTCTCCCGCCTGGTGGTGGAGACCACCGGGCTCGCCGACCCGGCGCCGGTGATCCACACGCTGATGGTCGACCCCCGGCTGGCCCGCCGCTTCCGGCTGGCCCAGGTGGTGACGGTGGTCGATGCGGTGAACGGGCCGGCGACGCTGGCGGCGCATCCCGAGGCGGTGAAGCAGGTGGCGGTGGCCGACCGGCTGGTGCTGACGAAAACCGATCTGGCCGGCCCCGCTCCGGTCGTTGGGGGTGCCGGCGGCGCAGGTCCGGCCGGTCTGCATCGCCAGCTGCAGGCGCTCAACCCCGGCGCGGCGGTGGACGATGCCAACGCCGCCGATTTCGACCTGCGGCGGCTGGTCACCGATGTCGGCGGCTTCGATCCGGCCGCCAAGGGCCCGGCGGTGCGGGAGTGGCTGGCGGCGGAAGCGGTGGCGGCGGCCGAGGCGGCGCCGCACGGGCATCACCATGGTCATCATGACCACACTCACGATGCCCATCATCACGGGGACCATCCTCACGCGGGCCACGCGCACGGGGCGGGCGACGCCGCGCACCGCCATGACGTCAACCGCCACTCCGAGGCGATCCGCGCCTACTGCCTGACGCTGGAGGCGCCGATCAGCCGCTTCGCCTTCGCCATGGCGATGGAGTTGCTGACGGCCAACCAGGGCGAGGATCTGCTGCGGGTGAAGGGCATCGTCGCGCTGGCCGAACAGCCGGAGCGGCCGCTGGTCATCCACGGCGTCCAGCATCTGCTGCACGAGCCGGTGACGCTGGAGCGCTGGCCCGACGACGACCGCCGCACCCGGCTGGTGTTCGTCACCCGCAACATCCCGCGCGAGACCATGCAGCGCTTCTTCGACGCCTGGACCGCCGTCTCCGCCACCGACCTGCAGGGCGATGCCCCCCTTTAGGGCCCGGACGTGTCCCGGTCCTCCACGCGAACACCGGCCTTGCCGGACAGCAAGGCGGGGTGGAAGCCTTCCTCGTGGATACCCGTGACACAAGTCCGGGCATGACGATTCGGGCTCGCCTCAGATCACCACGCCAAGCTGGCCGGCGAGATCCTGGGTGAACTGCCAGGCGACGCGGCCGGAGCGCGCGCCGCGGGTCGCCGCCCATTCGATGGCCTGGGGGCGAATCGCCTCGAACGTCGTCGGCAGGCCGAGATGTTCGATATAGCCGGCGATCATGGTGAGATACTGGTCCTGGCTGCAGGCGTGGAAGCCGATCCAAAGGCCGAAGCGGTCGGACAGCGAAACCTTGTCCTCGACCACGTCGCGCGGGTTGATGGCGTCGCGGCTCTCGTTCTCCATGATCTCGCGCGGCATCAGGTGACGGCGGTTGGAGGTTGCGTAGAACAGGGTGTTGGCAGGCCGGCCCTCCAGCCCGCCTTCCAGCACGGCTTTGAGCGCCTTGTAGCGGCTGTCGCCGGCGTCGAACGACAGGTCGTCGCAGAACAGCACGAAGCGGCGGTCGGAGGCCGCCACCCGGCGCATCAGCCGCGGCAGGGTCTCGATGTCCTCGCGGTGGATCTCGACCAGGGCGAGATCGGCGCCTTCCTCAGCCACCAGATGGCCGTGCACCGCCTTGACGATGGAGCTCTTGCCCATGCCGCGCGAGCCCCACAGCAGCGCGTTGTTGGCCGGCAGGCCGCGCGCGAAACGGCGGGTGTTCTCGACGATCAGCTGCTTTTGCAGGTCGATGCCGTGCAGCAGGGCCAGCGGCACCCGGGCGATGCGCGGCACCGGGGTGAAGCGGCCGGTCTCTCCCTCCCAGATGAAGCCGTCGGCGGCGCGCAGGTCGTCGACCGGGGCCGGCGGCGGGGCCAGCCGCTCCAGCGCGTCGGCGATGCGGGCAAGCAGGGGCGCCAGCTGCGGATCGGTGGCGGTCAGGTCTTGCGGGCGGGCGTGGCCTTGCAGGTCGGTCATGGCGTTCCCATGTGGCTTCAGTCTTGGAGACAAGATGACAAATCCGCCACCTTCCGCCCCGCCGGGCTTACGGCGTTGCGAAATGAGGCGCCGTCTGTATAGTCGCCCGCCAAATCCAGGGTCAAAATCGGAATCTCACACATGCTCATTTCCACAGCCTATGCCCAGACCGCGACCGGCGCCGCTGGTGGCGCCGGCGGCGCCTTCATGCAGCTGCTGCCGCTGCTGGCGATCTTCGTGATCTTCTACTTCCTGCTCATCCGGCCGCAGCAGAAGCGGATGAAGCAGCACAAGGAGATGATCGGCGCGGTCAAGCGCGGCGACACCGTGGTCACCGCCGGCGGCATGATCGGCAAGGTGGTGCGTGTCGCCGACGACGAGGTGCAGGTGGAAGTGGCCGACGGCGTGCGGGTGCGCGTGGTCAAGGGCACGCTGTCCGACGTGCGGGCCAAGGGCGAGCCGGTCGCCAACGACACCGACGACAAGTAAGCGTTTCCCATGCTCGACTTTCCGCGCTGGAAGATCTGGGGGATCTGCCTGGTCCTGCTCGCAGGCTGCGTGCTCGCGCTGCCCAACCTGTTCCCGGAAGGCCAGGTCGCCGGCTGGCCGAGCTGGGCGCCCAAGCGGCAGCTCAACCTCGGGCTCGACCTGCGCGGTGGCTCCCATCTGCTGTTGCAGGTGGATACCGATGAAGTGATTCGCCAGCAGCTCGACGTGCTGCAGGACGACATTCGTAACGAGTTGCGGGACCTCAAGGACGCCCAGGGCGGCCGGGTCGGCTATGGCGATTTCCAGGTCGGCAAGAACGCGGTCAGCCTGCTGGTGCGCTCGGCGGCGGACGTGGATGCGGTTGTCGAGGCGCTGCGCACGCTGACCCAGCCGGTGGGCGGCAGCTTCTCCGGCCAGCGCGACCGCGAGGTGGCGGTGACCGACGGTACCCGGGTAACGGTGACGCTGACGCCGGCGGGCATCGCCGAGCGCAAGCGGATGATCGTCGACCAGTCGATCGAGAAGGTTCGCCGGCGTATCGACGAGCTCGGTACCCGCGAGCCCACCATCATCCGCCAGGGCGCCGACCGCATTGTCGTCCAGGTGCCGGGCCTGCAAGACCCCGGCCAGCTCAAGACCCTGCTGGGCAAGACCGCCAAGCTGGAGTTCAAGCTGGTCAACACCGAGGTTTCCGCCGAGGACATCGAGCGTGGCCGGGTGCCGCCGGGTTCGGAAGTGCTGCCGTTCCTCGATGATCCGGCCCAGAAGATCGCGGTGCGGCGTCGTGCCATCATCACGGGCAACGACCTCACCGACGCCGGCCCCAGCTACAACGAGGGCCAGGCGGTCGTCTCGTTCAAGTTCAACGCCGCCGGCGGTCGCCGCTTCGGCCAGGTGACCACCGAGAATGTCGGCAAGCCGTTCGCCATCGTGCTCGACGGCGAGGTGATCTCGGCGCCGCGCATCAACGAGCCCATTCTCGGCGGTTCGGGCATCATCAGCGGCAATTTCACCACCGCCAGCGCCAATGAACTGGCGATTCTGTTGCGCGCCGGCCAGCTGCCGGCGAAGCTGGAAATCCTTGAGGAACGCACCGTCGGTCCCGATCTGGGCGCTGACTCGATCCGCGCCGGCATGATCGCCTCGATCATCGGCACCGTCGCCGTGGTGGTGTTCATGATGGTGACCTACGGCCGCTTCGGCCTGTTCGCCAACCTGGCGCTGATCCTCAACGTGGTGATGATTCTCGGTATCATGTCGGTGTTCGGCGCGACGCTGACGCTGCCCGGCATCGCCGGCCTGGTGCTCACCATCGGCACGGCGGTGGACGCCAACGTGCTGATCTTCGAGCGTATCCGCGAGGAACTGCGGGCCGGTCGCTCGGTGCTCAACGCCGTCGACGCCGGCTACCGCGAGGCCAGCCGGGCGATCTGGGACGCCAACATCACCAACGTCATCGCCGCCGCGCTGATGATGTGGTTCGGCTCGGGCCCGGTGAAGGGCTTTGCCGTGGTGCTGACTATCGGCATCATCACCTCGGTGTTCACCGGCGTCACCGTCTGCCGCCTGTTCAATGTGCTCTGGTTGCGCCATGCGCGGCCGGACAAGATTTCGCTCTAGGAGACGGGCCATGTTGCTGAAACTCGTCCCCGACAACACCAACATCGACTTCCTGCGGCTCAAGTACCTGGCCACCGCCCTGTCGGTGGCGCTGGTGGTGGGCTCGATCCTGCTGGTCGCCCTGCGTGGCCTCAATTTCGGCATCGACTTCGCCGGCGGCATCATGATGGAGGTCGGCTTCTCGCAGTCCGTGACGCCGGACCTCGACGACATGCGCGAGGATCTCAACCGGCTGGGGCTGGGCGACGTATCGTTGCAGGAGTTCGGCTCGAAGCAGCAGATCGCCGTGCGGCTGGCCCAGCAGCCCGGTGGCGAGGCCGGCCAGCAGAAGGCCGTGGTGGCGGTGCAGGACACACTGCGCAAGACCTACGGCGACGACGTCAGCTTCCGCCGGGTGGAAACCGTCGGCGGGAAGGTGTCGGGCGAACTGATCCAGCAGGCGGGGCTCGCCATCGGGCTGGCCATGCTCGGCATCGCCATCTACATCTGGTTCCGCTTCGAATGGCAGTTCGGCGTCGGCGCCCTGCTCAGTCTTGTCCACGACGTGGCGCTGACCATGGGCTTCTTCGCCCTGACCCAGATGGAATTCAGCCTGTCGTCGGTGGCGGCGGTGCTGACCATCGTCGGCTATTCGCTCAACGACACCATCGTCGTCTATGACCGCATCCGCGAGAACCTGCGCAAATACCGCAAGATGGACATCGAGCCGTTGCTCAACCTCAGCGTCAACGAGACGCTGGCGCGCACCATCATGACCTCGGTGACCATGGCGCTGTCGCTGGTGGCGCTGCTGATCTGGGGTGGCGAGGTGATTCGCGGCTTCACCGCCGCCATGCTGCTGGGCGTGCTGATCGGCACCTACTCGTCGATCTATATCGCCGCGCCGATGCTGGTGTGGATGCGGGTCGGCCCGGCCACCTTCATCGGCAAGGACGACGAGAGCAAGGCGGAGAAGGTGGCGTCGTGACCGGCGGCTTCGAGCGTGTGGCGCCCAAGGGCGGCGCGCTCGGCATCCAGGGCTACACGCCGGGCGGCGGCTTCCGGGCTGGCGGCCGGACCTTCGCGCAAGGGCTGCTCATCCTGCCCGAGGCGGTGCATGACTGGCCGGTGACGACGCTGGAGGCGGTGAGGCTGGACCAGTTCGCGCCGCTCGCCACGGCCGATCCTGCCATCGAGATCCTGCTCATCGGCACCGGCGGCACCATGCGCCGGCCGGACAAGACGCTGCTGACGGCGCTCAAGGCGCAGGGGCTGGCGGTCGACTTCATGGACAGCCGGGCGGCGGCGCGGACCTACAATGTACTGGTGGCGGAAGCGCGGCGCGTGGCGGCGGCGTTGCTGCCGCTGCTCTAGACCGATGGACGTCGAGAATCCGCCGTCGGGACTGGACAACATTTTAGACTTAAAATAAATGAAGGTCAGACTTTCGAGAGAGTGAGGCAGACGACATGGCACCCAAGAAGATCACCTGGCCCGCCTTCAAGTGGGAAGACCCGCTGCTGCTGGACGAGAGCCTGACCGAGGACGAGCGCCTGATCCGCGACGCCACCCGCGCCTATTGCGACGACAAGCTGATGCCGCGGGTGCTGGAAGGTAATCGCCACGAGAAGTTCTTCCCCGAGATGATGCAGGAAGCCGGCGAGCTTGGCCTGCTCGGCCCCACCATCAAGGGCTATGGCTGCCCCGGCGTCTCCTATGTCGCCTATGGCCTGATCGCCCGCGAGATCGAGCGCGTCGACTCCGCCTACCGCTCGACGCTGTCGGTGCAGTCCTCGCTGGTGATGTGGCCGATCTACGCCTACGGCACCGAGGCCCACCGCGAGAAGTATCTGCCCAAGCTGGCCTCCGGCGAGTGGGTCGGCAGCTTCGGCCTCACCGAACCGGACGCCGGTTCCGACCCGGGCTCGATGAAGACCCGCGCCACCCGCGTCGATGGCGGCTTCATCATCAACGGCGCCAAGATGTGGATCACCAACTCGCCGATCGCCTCGGTGTTCGTGGTGTGGGCGAAACTCGCCAACCCCGACACCGGCAAGGACGAGATCCGCGGCTTCGTGCTGGAGCGCGGCGACGCCGGCCTGTCGACGCCGAAGATCGAGGGCAAGTTCTCGCTGCGCGCCGGCCTTACCGGCGAGATCGTGATGAAGGACGTGTTCATCCCGGAAGATCGCATCTTCCCGGAGATCAAGGGTCTCGGCGGCCCGTTCGGCTGCCTCAACAACGCCCGCTACGGCATCGCCTGGGGCGCCCTGGGCGCCGCCGAGTTCTGCTGGCACGCCGCGCGCCAGTACGGTCTTGACCGCAAGCAGTTCAACCGGCCGCTGGCGGCGACCCAGCTTTACCAGAAGAAGCTGGCCGACATGCAGACCGAGATCACGCTGGGCCTGGTCTCCTGCCTGCAGGCCGGTCGTCTGATGGACGCCGGCAAGCTGGCGCCGGAGGCGATCAGCCTGCTCAAGCGCAACAACTGCGGCAAGGCGCTGGCGATCGCCCGGGAAGCCCGCGACATGCACGGCGGCAACGGCATCTCGGACGAGTTCCACGTCATCCGGCACGCCATGAACCTGGAGGCGGTCAACACCTACGAGGGCACCCACGACGTGCACGCGCTGATCCTGGGCCGTGCCCAGACCGGGCTGCAGGCGTTCGCCTGAGCCCGGCGCCTGAGCCTGACGTTCAGCGACCGACGCGAAAGGCGGGCCTTGCGGGGTCCGCCTTTTTCGTGTGCGCCGCAGACCGGGGCGCCAGTCGTCGCGTCACATAAAAAAGCGGACCTTGGGGAAGGTCCGCTTTTTCACGCCCCGCGACAAACGCAACACCACGGGGACAACAGGGAAGGGAAGCCGGCGGCGACGGGAAGGTGGCCTGAGCGCGCCCCCCATCGTGGTGCCGGTTATTCGGCGGCGCGCCGTTGCAGCGTCTGCTCGGTGTGGTGGCGCTTCGGCTTGGCCTTGCGCTGGAGTTCGAGCTGCTTCTCGCGGGTCTTTTCCTGCTCGCGGTAGAGCTGGGCGGCACCGGAGAGATACTGCGGCTGCCAGCTGTCGAGCTTGGTGCCGTACCAGGCCGCCGCCTTGTTGGTGAAGGCCGGGTCGACCAGATGCGGCCGGCCGACCGCCACCAGATCAGCCCGCCGGCAGGCGACGATGGTGTTGATCTGGCCCGGCTCGGTGATGGCGCCGACGCACATGGTCTTCAGCCCGGTGATGTTGCGCACGGCCTCGGCGAACGGCACCTGGTACATGCGGCCATAGACCGGCTTCTGGAACGGCACCGTCTGGCCGGTGGAAACGTCGATGAGGTCGCAGCCGGCGGCCGCGAAGGCGCGCGCGATGGCCAGCACATCCTCTTCCGAAATGCCGCCTTCCGCCCAGTCCTCGGCGGAAATACGCATCGACATCGGCTTGGCCGCCGGCCAGGCGGCGCGCATCGCGGTGAACACCGCCAGCGGGAAGCGCATGCGGTTTTCCACCGAGCCGCCGTAGGCGTCGGTGCGCTGGTTGGTCAGCGGCGACAGGAAGCTCGCCAGCAGATAGCCGTGCGCGCAGTGCAGCTCCAGCATGTCGAAGCCGGCGCGGTTGGCCCGCTGGGTCGCCGCCACGAAGTCGGCGGTGATGCGCGCCATGCCCGCCTCGTCCAGCTCGGCCGGCGTCTGCGAGATGCCGTCGAGGTAGGGCAGGGGGGAGGCGGAGACCAGTGGCCAGTTGTGGCTGGCCTCGGCGATCGGCCGGTCCATCTTCTGCCAGCCGAGCTGGGTCGAGCCCTTGCGGCCGGCATGGCCGAGCTGCAGGCACAGCTTGGCGGCGGAATTGGCGTGGGCGAACTCGACGATGCGCCGCCACGCGGCTTCCTGCTCGTCGTTCCACAGGCCGGGGCAGCCCTCGGTGATGCGGGCGTCCGCCGACGGGCAGGTCATCTCGGTATAGACCAGACCGGCGCCGCCAATGGCGCGGCTGGCATAATGCACCAGATGCCAGTCGGTCGGCACGCCGTCGACGGCACAATATTGCGCCATCGGCGAGACGACGACGCGGTTGGGCACCACCATCTCGCGCAGCTGCACCGGGGTGAACATCGGCGTTGGCCGGGTGGCGCGGCAATCGACGCCGGTTTCCTCCAGCAGTGTCTCGTAGAACTCGGTCTCGACCTTCTCGACGAAGCCCGGATCGCGCAGCACCAGATTGTCATAGGTGATCGACTTGGCGCGCGACATCACCACCATGGCGAACTGCCAGGGCTTCATGTCCCAGCTGCGCGCCACATGCTCGAACCAGCTCAGCGACACTTCCGCATTGTGCTGGGTGATCTGCACCGCGTCCTTGCGGGCGTCGTAATAGGCCTGGAAGGCGGTCTCGATGGAGGTCTCGCCATGGGCCAGCACGGCGTCGGCGAGCGCGATGGCGCATTCCATCGCCAGCTTGGAGCCGGAGCCGATGGAATAGTGGGCGCTGGCCTTGGCGTCACCGAGGATGACGATGTTCTTGTGCCACCAGTTGCGGCAGTAGATCTTCGGGAAGTTGCGCCACACCGAGCGGTTGATGAGCAGCGGATGGCCTTCCAGCTCCTCGGCGAACACGCCTTCGAGGTACTTGGCGCTTTCCGCCTCGCTCATGGCGGCGAAGCCATGGCCGTCCCAGCACTCGCCCGGCATCTCGATGACCCAGGTCGAATAGCCCGGCTCATACTGGTAGGTATGGGCGACGATGATGCCGTGGGCGGTTTCCTTGAAGAAGTAGGTGAAGTCCGGCAGCTGGCGGGTCGAGCCCATCCAGGTGAACTTGTTGGTCTTGATGGTCAGTTCCGGCTGGAACGACTCCTTGTAGTACTCGCGGATGCGGCTGTTGATGCCGTCGCTGGCGAGAATCATGTCGGAGTCGGCGAAGCGGGTTTCCAGCGTCTCGGGGTCGATGACTTCGGAGAAGATCAGCTCGACGCCGACCTGGCGGCAGCGCTCATGCAGGATCTGCAGCAGCTGGATGCGCGAGCAGCCGGCGAAGCCGTTGCCGCCGCAGCGCATCTCGTGGCCCTTGTAGCGAATCAGGATGTCGTCCCAGTAGGCGAAGGAGGAGCGAATCATCTCGTAGGAGTCGGGGTCGCGGCTGAGGAATTCCTCCAGCGTCTCGTCGGAGAACACCACGCCGAAACCGAAGGTGTCGTCGGGCCGGTTCTGCTCGTAGACCGCGATCTCCCAGTCCGGGCGTGCCTTCTTGGTCAGGATCGCGAAATAGAGTCCGCCGGGTCCGCCGCCCACCACCGTGATCTTCATCGACCGTCTCCCTCACTAGGCTATGGCACTCGATATACTTTAAGCATAAAATAAATGCCAGAGCTTTTGACACGCCCCCGGTGAGATGCGATGTCGCACCCCGAACGACGGCGAGGACAGGCCTGATGACGACCAAGAGTTTCAAGGTGGAGCGGCTGGTACGGTTCCGGGACTGCGATCCGGCGGGAATCGTCTTTTATCCCCGCTACTTCGAGATGGTGAACGACGTCGTCGAGGACTGGTTCCGCGAGGCGCTCGGCTATGACTTTCATCATATCCATGTCGAGCTGAAGCTGGGGACGCCGACCGTCCATCTGGAAGTGCTGTTCAAGCGGCCGTCGATGATCGGCGACATGCTGACCTTCTGGCTGACCGTCGCCGACCTCGGCAACAGCAGCGTGCGGGTGCGCATTCACGCCCGCTGCGGCGACGAGCTGCGCTTCTCGGTGACGCCGACGCTGGTGCATACCGACATGCGCCGGGTGCCGCCGGGCAGCCTGCCGTGGCCGGAGGCCGTGCGGGCGCGGATGCTGCCGTTCGTCGAGTCGGAGGATGACGCCGACGCCGTGCGCGGCTGGGACTGGTCCTGACCCCCCGGACAGACGCCTGCCGTTGCGGTCGGCCCTGGCAGCTGTGCCGATTGACCGGGCAACTGTTTTAAGATTAAAAGAATTGCGGACGGGAGAGGCGCATGAGTGTTGACGGCAGACACGCGGTGGTGACGGGCGGCGGATCGGGCATCGGCCTAGCGATCGCCCGTGCGCTCCATGACGCCGGCGCCCGGGTGACCCTGATGGGCCGCTCGGTGGAGCGGCTGCGGGGCGTGCTCGACAGCCTGCCGGGCGCGGCGGGCATCGCGGTCGACGTCGCCGACGAGGCCAGCGTCGCCCAGGCGTTCGCCGAAGCCGAGGCGCTGGCGCCGGTCGATATTCTGGTCAACAACGCCGGGGCCGCGGTGACGGCGCCGGTCGCCAGAACCAGCCTCGACCAGTTCCGCGCCATGCTGGATGTCAACCTGCTCGGGCCGTTCCTGTGCACCCGCGCGGTGCTGCCGGCGATGACCAGGCGCGACTATGGCCGCATCATCACCGTCGCCAGCACCTCGGGGCTGAAGGGCTATGCCTATACCGGCGCCTATTGCGCCTCGAAGCATGGCGTCATCGGGCTCACCCGCACGCTGGCGCTGGAGCTGGCGCGCACCGGCGTCACCGCCAACGCGGTGTGCCCGGGCTTCACCGACACCGAACTGGTGGAGCGCTCGCTCGACAATATCGTCGCCAAGACCGGCCGCGGCCGCGACGAGGCGCTGGCCGAGCTGGTGAAGCACAACCCGCAAGCGCGGCTGATCGACCCGGCGGAAGTCGCCGCGGCGGTGTTGTACCTGTGTTCCGAACAGGCCCGCTCCATCACCGGCCAGTCGCTGGTGGTGGCCGGCGGCGAAATCATGTGATTCTTTGGGGACGCCACGATGTTTGATCCGACCAGCTTTTCGCCGACGCATTTCAAGTGGGCGTTCGCCGACGGCATTGCCACGGTGACGCTCAACCGGCCGGAGCGCAAGAACCCGCTCACCTTCGAGTCCTATGCCGAGCTGCGCGACATGTTCCGCAACCTCGTCTATGTCCGCGACGTTCATGCCGTCATCGTCACCGGCGCCGGTGGCAACTTCTGCTCCGGCGGCGACGTGCACGAGATCATCGGTCCGCTGGTCGGCATGGACATGGTGGGGCTGATCAATTTCACCCGCATGACCGGCGATCTGGTCAAGGCGATGCGTGGCTGCCCGCAGCCGATCATCGCGGCGGTCGACGGTGTGTGCGCCGGTGCCGGCGCCATCATCGCCATGGCCTCCGACATCCGGCTGGCCACGCCGGCGGCCAAGACCGCCTTCCTGTTCAACCGCGTCGGCCTGGCCGGTTGCGACATGGGCGCGTGCGCCATCCTGCCGCGCATCATCGGTCAGGGCCGCGCGTCGGAACTGCTGTTCTACGGCCGCTCGATGAGTGCCGAGGAAGGCGAGCGCTGGGGCTTTTTCAACAAGCTGGTCGCCGCCGAGGCGCTGGACGTGGAAGCGCGCGACTGGGCCGCACGGCTGGTGGCGGGGCCGACCTTCGCCAACGGCTTCACCAAGAACCAGCTGAACATGGAATGGAGCATGAGCATCGACATGGCCATCGAGGCGGAGGCCCAGGCGCAGGCGATCTGCATGCAGACCCGCGATTTCGAGCGCGCCTACCATGCCTTCGTTGCCAAGCAGAAGCCGGTGTTCGAGGGCGACTGAGATTAAAAGACGGGGAAGATCATGAGCGACAAGACGTTTCTCGACTGGCCGTTCTTCGACGACCACCACCGCACGCTGGCCGCCGAGCTGGACGCCTGGGTGGCGGCCGAGATCGCGCCGCTGGGCCACAGCGAGCACGACATCGACGGCCAGTGCAAGGTGATCCTGACCAAGCTCGCCCAGGGCGGCTGGCTCGACTACGCGGTGCCGCGCGCCTATGGCGGCAAGTTCGACGAGCTGGACGTGCGCTCGCTGTGCCTGATCCGCGAGACGCTGGGCCGTACCTCCGGGCTCGCCGACTTCGTGTTCGCCATGCAGGGTCTGGGCTCGGGCACTATCACCCTGTTCGGTTCCGACGCGATCAAGCAGGAATATCTCACCGGCGTGCGCAATGGCACCAAGACCGCCGCCTTCGCGCTCACCGAGCTGGCCTCGGGGTCGGACGTCGCCAACATGGACTCCACCGCCGAGGACCGGGGCGACCATTATGTCGTCAACGGCGCCAAGACCTACATCTCCAACGGCGGCATCGCCGACTATTACGTGCTGTTCGTGCGGACCGGCGAGGCGCCGGGAGCCAGGGGCATCTCAGCTTTCGTGGTGGATGCCGACACGCCGGGGCTGGAGATCGCCGAGCGGATCGAGGTGATCGCGCCGCATCCGCTGGCGACGCTGAAGTTCAACAACATGAAGGTCGACAAGCGCCGCCTGCTCGGCAAGGCGGGCGAGGGCTTCAAGGCCTCGATGGCGACGCTGGACATTTTCCGCTCGACGGTGGGTGCGGCCTCGCTGGGCTTTGCCCGCAGGGCGCTGGATGAGGCGATCGACCGCACCACCACCCGCCGGCTGTTCGGCGCCACGCTGGCCGACAACCTCATCACCCAGAGCAAACTCGCCGAGATGGCGCTGGATATCGACGCCAGCGCGCTGCTGATCTACCGCGCCGCCTGGACCCGTGACGTGCTGGGCCGGCGCAACACCCGCGAGGCGGCGATGGCCAAGCTGCACGCCACCGAGAGCGCGCAGCAGGTCATCGACAAGGCGGTGCAGATGTTCGGCGGCCTGGGCGTGGTCCACGGCGTGCCGGTGGAAACGCTGTACCGCGAGATCCGCGCGCTGCGCATCTACGAAGGCGCGTCGGAGGTGCAGAAAATCGTCATCGCCAAGCAGCTGCTCGCCGAGGCGGCGGCGCCCAAAGGCGCCTGAGGCGGTTGTCGCGTTACGGAAAAGTCACTGGTGCGTTGCGTGCCGGAACGTTGAAGAGGTCAAGAGTATGAGTGAGTCCACCCCTGTCGCCGCCCCGGTGTCGCCGCATCAGACGCTGCTGCCGGCCGGCTGGCCGCGGCCCAAGGGCTACGCCAACGGCATCGCCGCCTCCGGCCGGCTGGTGGTGACCGGCGGCATCGTCGGCTGGGACGAGCACGGCCGCTTCGCCGGCGCGGACATGGCCAGCCAGTTCACCAAGACGCTGGAGAACATTCTCGCCATTCTGGCGGAAGCCGGCGCCGGCCCGCAGCATGTGGTGCGGATGACCTGGTACGTCACCAGCCGTGAGGAATATCACGACAGCCTCGCCGAGATCGGCGCGGCCTACCGCCGGCTGATGGGGCGCAACTACCCGGCGATGGCGGTGGTCGAGGTCAGCGCGCTGATGGAGCTGGAAGCCAAGATCGAGATCGAAGTGACGGCCGTCGTGCCGGAGGCACGCTGAGTCCACGGCTGCCGGAGGCACGCTGAGTCCGGGGCTGCCGGAGGCACGCTGACTATAACGCTGCCGGCGGCGCGCGGACAGGGCGTGTCGGCCGGCGACAGGATGACCGGAAACGCGGCGCCTGGGTGCAGGGACAATAAGATGCCGGCAAAAGCCGGCGGGGACCGATCAGATGCCGGCAAGGGCAGCCGGATGGGGCGTCAGTCCAGATGATGGGCGGCCGAGGCCCGAACCTTGTCGATCAGCGCCATCAGCGCCTCGATTTCCGCGGTCGACAGGTCGCCGAACAGCGCGTCGATCCAGCTCTCATGATGCTTGGCCATGTCGCGGAAGGCCTGGGTGCCCTTGTCGGTCAGGCGCACCACCGAGGTCCGGCGGTCATGCTCCAGCGACGCCCGCTGCACCAGCCCTTCCTCCTCCAGCCGCTTGACGATGCCGGTGGAGTTGCCGTTGGAGACCATCAGCATCGCCGATAGCTCGCTCATGGTCAGTCCGTCGGGGTGGCGGTCGAGCGCGGACATCACATCAAATCGCGGCAGGGTTGTATCGAACTGGGTCTGGAAGCGCGACCGCAGGCTCTTCTCCAGTGTCGCCGTACAGCTCAGCAGCTTGAGCCAGACCCGCAGCGAGTTCTTGCTGTGCGGCCCGCCGCCCAGCTTCTCCACGGGGGGCGGCGCGGCTGCCAGACTCTGGGCGGATATATTGCTCAAGGTTGTGCACCTTCTCGCTCTGGTTGATCGTTCAAGTCTAAATAGATTTGCCGCCCGAATAAAGGGTCAGCGCGCCGGTTTGGTGAGGTTGCGGTACAGCCGGTTCAGCAGGTCGACCAGTTGCTGGAACTCGCCGGCGCTGAACCCGTCGATCGCCTGCTCGAACACGGGCGCGGCGATGGCGCGGGTGCGCGCCAGCATGTCGGCGCCCTGGTCGGTCAGATAGACCTCGGTGACCCGGTTATCATTGGGGCGCGGCTGGCAGCGCACCAGGCCGGCGGCTTCCATGCGCTGGATCATCCGGGTCATGGTCGAGATCGCGATGACGGCGGTCTCCGCCACCTGGCCGATGCTGCGCGGGCTCGATTCACCGAGAATCATCAGCACCCGCCAGCTCGGCAGGTCGACGCCGATGGCGCGCAGGGCGGCTTCGATGATGCCGTTGTAGCGGCCGACGGTGCGGTTGAGCAGGTAGAAGGGGTAGTAGTCGACCTGGAAATCGGACGTGCCGGGGTTGCCGCGCAGGCGGGGGTCGGTCGGCGGGCTGGAGGTATCCTGCGCCATGGTGGTCCCTTGTTGATACTTGCATTTGCAAATAATGGCGATAAGCTGTGATGGACCGCCGTTGTGGGGCGGTTGGGGGCGATAATTCAAGCGGCAAGTGCCGGGAGCGCACACAACAAGGGCGCCGGCCGGCCGCGGGGACGGGCAGGGAGACGGGCGTGGCGGAACGTTCATTCAAGGCCGAGGTCGAAACGCTGAAGATGGGCGCCGGCGAGGTGTTCCATGGCGAAGGCATTCTCGCCGTCACCAAGGCGCTGCTGCAATCGGGCGTCGCCTATATCGGCGGCTACCAGGGCTCGCCCATCTCCCACCTGATGGACGTGTTCGCCGACGCCGCCGATCTGCTGGCGGAACTCGACGTGCATTTCGAGTCGAGCGCCTCGGAAGCCGCCGCCGGCGCCATGCTGGCGGCCTCGGTCAATTACCCGCTGCGCGGCGCGGTCGCCTGGAAGTCGGTGGTCGGCACCAATGTCGCTTCCGACGCGCTGTCCAACGTCGCCTCCGGCGGCGTCACCGGTGGCGCGCTGGTGATCGTCGGCGAGGATTACGGCGAAGGCTCCTCGATCATGCAGGAGCGCACCCACGCCTTCGCCATGAAGTCGCAGATGTGGCTGATCGATCCGCGCCCCAACCTCACCACCATCGTCGACATGGTGGAGAAGGGCTTCGAGCTGTCGGAGGCCTCCAACACGCCGGTGATGCTGGAGCTGCGCATCCGCGCCTGCCACGTCCACGGCCGCTTCGTCGCCAAGGACAACCGGCGGCCGGCCTTCACCGTGCGCGACGCGCTGAACAATCCGGTGCGCGACACCAGCCGTATCGTGCTGCCGCCGGCGAACTTCCTGCATGAGGTGGAGAAGATCGAGCAGCGCTGGCCGGCGGCGATCAACTTCATCCGCGAGCACAAGCTGAACGAGCGGCTGGGTGCCAGCGATGGCCCGGTGGGCATCATCGTCCAGGGCGGCCTCTACAACACGCTCAATCGCGCGCTGGAGCTGCTCGGCCTGTCGGATGTGTTCGGCGATGCCCGGCTGCCGATCTATGTGCTCAATGTCACCTACCCGCTGATCCCGGACGAGCTGGTGGACTTCTGCGCCGGCAAGTCGGCGGTGCTGATGGTCGAGGAAGGCCAGCCGGAATTCATCGAGCATGAGCTCAACACCATCCTGCGCAAGGCAGACCTGCAGACCCGCGTCATCGGCAAGGATGTGCTGCCGCGCGCCGGCGAATATACCGGCCAGGTGGTGAGGGAGGGGCTGGCCAGGTTCCTCCAGGCCTGGGCGCCGGATCTGGTGATGCCGGAGGCGACGCCGGTCGAGACGCTGCCGGCGACGGTCGCCAAGGAAATTCCGCCGCGCCCGGCCGGCTTCTGCACCGGCTGCCCGGAGCGGCCGATCTTCACCGCCATGAAGCTGGTGCAGCGCGAGCTGGGTCAGGTGCACGTCAGCTGCGACATCGGCTGCCACCTCTTCTCGATTCTGCCGCCGTTCAACATCGGCAACACCACCATGGGCTACGGGCTCGGTCTGGCCGGTGCCTCGGCGCTGCGGCCGGACAGCGGCTCGCGCCGGGCCATCGCGGTGATGGGCGATGGCGGCTTCTGGCACAACGGCCTGACCAGCGGTATCGGCAACGCGGTGTTCAACCAGGACGACAACGTTACGGTGATCGTCGACAACGGCTATTCGGCGGCCACCGGCGGCCAGGATATTCTCTCCTCCGGCGCGGAAAACGAGATCCGCTCGACCAAGCACCCGATCGAGGCCGCCGTGCGCGGCGTCGGCGTCAACTGGGTGCGCACGCTGACGCGCACCTACAACATCGCCGCCATGCGTGACGTGCTGCGCGAGGCGCTGACCACCCGCGAGCCCGGGCCCAAGGTGATCGTCGCCCAGTCGGAATGCATGCTGAACAAGCAGCGCCGGGTGAAACCGCTGTTCAACAAGGCGGTGAAGAACGGCCAGCGGCTGGTGCGCGAACGCTTCGGCGTCGATCCCGATACCTGCACCGGCGACCACAGCTGCATCCGCCTGTCCGGCTGCCCGTCGCTGACGGTGAAGCCGAACCCCGATCCGTTGCGCCAGGACCCGGTGGCGCATGTGGAAAACAGCTGCGTCGGCTGCGGCCTGTGCGGCGAGGTCGCCCACGCGGCGGTGCTCTGCCCGTCCTTCTACCGGGCGCAACTGCTGTTCAACCCGACAGGCTGGGACCGCTTCAAGGCGCGGGTGCGCGACGTGGTGATCGGCTTCCTGCAGAACAGGGCAACACGCGCGCGTCAGGCGCGGGCATATTGAGAGGGAACCGGACCATGAGCGACACCACCGCCCTCACGCCCGCCGCCCCGTCCGCCGAGACGCCCGCCACCACACCGCGCCCGATCACCCTGGCCCTGCTGGCGCTGGGCGGTCAGGGCGGCGGCGTGCTGGCCGACTGGATCGTCGATCTGGCGACCGACAACGGCTACTTCGTGCAGTCGACCTCGGTGCCGGGCGTCGCCCAGCGCACCGGCGCCACCGTCTATTATCTCGAACTCTTCCCCGAGGCCGCCGCGCCGGAGAGCCGCGAGCCGGTGCTGGCGATGATGCCGGTGCCCGGCGACGTCGACGTGGTCATTGCCTCGGAACTGATGGAAGGCGGCCGCGCGGTGCTGCGCGGGCTGGTCAGCCCGGCGCGCACGCTGCTGATCACCTCCACCCACCGTGTCTATGCGGTGTCGGAAAAGGCGGCGATGGGCAACGGGCTCGGCAACGCCGACAAGATCATCGAGGCGGCGGCGAAAAAGGCCCGCCAGCTGGTGGCCTTCGACATGGAGGCCGCGACCGACCGCTCCGGCTCGGTGATCAGTTCGGTGATGTTCGGCGCGCTGGCCGGCAGCGGCGCCCTGCCGTTCCCGCGCGAGGCGTTCGAGCATGCGATCCGCAAGGCCGGTGTCGCGGTCGCCTCCAACCTCAAGGGGTTCGCCGCCGGCTTCACGGAAGCCCAGACGGCCTGCGTGCCGCAACCGGCGACGCCGGACGAGACGCCGGCCCAGCCGAGCAGTGCGGCAGGTCGCCGGTTGTATGATCGGGTGATGGCGGAGCTGCCGGCGCCGGCGCGCTATTTCGCGGTCGAGGGCGTGCGCAAGCTGATGGACTATCAGGATGCGGCCTATGCCGACCTCTACCTCGATCGCCTGAAGGCGGTGGCGGCGCTCGACAGCGCGGAGCAGGATTGGGCGCTGACCCGCGAGACGGCGCGCGGCCTGGCGCTGTGGATGGCCTATGAGGACACCATCCGGGTCGCCGACCTCAAGACCCGCGACAGCCGCTTCGCGCGCGTCCGTCAGGAAGTGAAGGCGGCCGCCGACCAGATCATCGACGTCACCGAGTTCATGCATCCGCGTCTGGTGGAGGTGTGCGAGACGCTGCCGGCGGCGTGGGGGCGGCGGATCCTCAATTCACCGTCGCTGGTCAACTGGCTGGAGCCCTATTTCCGCGCCGGCCGTCATGTCACCACCAGCCGCACCGGCTGGTTTGTCATGCTGTGGCTGCTCGGCCGGCTGCGCCGCTTCCGCCGCGCGACGCTGCGCTACGAGCTGGAGCAGGGGCGCATCACCGCCTGGCTCGACCTCATCGCCACCCACGCACCGCGCGATCCGGCACTGGCGCTGGAGATCGCCCGCTGCCAGCGGCTGGTGAAGGGCTACAGCGACACCCACGAACGCGGCCTGCGCAATTTCGGCCTGGTGCTGGGCGTTCTCGACCGGCTGGCCGGTCATGCTGATGCCGCCGGCATCGTTGCCCGGCTGCGCGAGGCGGCGCTGGCGGACGAGGACGGCCGGGCGCTGGCCGACGCACTGGCGACGCTGGAGCAGGCGGGCGCGCTGGCGGCGTGAGTATCGACATATTCGACCGGGTGGGTCGCGATATTATTTGAAACATCAAGTAATGGCGACTAACCTGCGGAACCGATGACCGGCGCTGTCGCCGGCGCCAGACCTTGAAGCGAGCCTGCGCCCGTTGGCGATGCATGTCCCTGTCCGGGACCATCCGCGACGGCCCGGCTCTGGAGACGGACCCGGCCATGTCGCGCGCCCAGACGATTTTCGAGACCTTCCGCCAGGCCGTCGCCGGTTTTGGCCCCCACGCTTTCATCCATATCCCGCCCGAGGCAACGGCGCGCTATGCCGAGGGGCCGGTCGACTGGACCTACACGCAAGCGGACGCGGCGGTGGCGGCACTGGCGGGGGCTTACCGCGCGGCGGGCTTCGTCGCCGGCCACCGGGTGGCGCTGGCGATGGACAACCGGGCGGATTTCTTCCTGCATGTGCTGGCGCTCAACGGGCTTGGCGCGAGCGTCGTGCCGCTCAACGCTGAAATGGCCGCCGCCGAACTGGGCTATATCCTCAAGCACTCCGATGCCGCGGCCGCAGTCTGTCTGGCGGACCATGTCGGCAAGGTGGAGGCCGCCCGCGACGCGGTGGGCCTTGCGCTGCCGGTCTGCGCCGTCGGGGCGGCTGTCGCCACGCCGGCCCGTGCACCGGCGGCGGCGCTGACCGACGACGCGCCGGCGCGCGAGGCCGCACTGCTCTACACCTCGGGCACCACCGGCAGCCCCAAGGGCTGCATTCTCTCCAACGCCTATTTCCTCGCCGCCGGCGGACTGTATGTCAGCCTCGGCGGCTACTGCGCTTTCCGCCCCGGCGTCGAGCGGCTGATCACGCCGCTGCCGGTAACGCACATGAACGCGCTGGCCTGCTCGTTCATGGCGATGATGATGGTCGGCGGCTGCGTCATCCAGCTTGACCGCTTCCACCCCTCGTCCTGGTGGCGCTCGGTGCGCGAGAGCCGGGCGACCTGCCTGCACTATCTCGGCGTCATGCCGGCGATGCTGCTGGGCGCGCCGGAAAGCCCGGAGGACGACATGAGCGGTCAGATCCGCTTCGGCTTCGGCGCCGGCGTCGACCCGCGCCACCATGTCCGCTTCGAGGATCGCTTCGGCTTCCCGCTGGTCGAGGCCTGGGCGATGACCGAAACCGGCGGTGCCGCCTGGATCACCGCCAACGTCGAGCCGCGCCATCGCGGCCAGCGCTGCTTCGGCAAGGCGCCGGCGGGGCTGGCCTGGCGCATCGTCGACGAGGCTGGCGCCGACGCGCCGGTGGGCACGCCGGGCGAGCTGCTGGTGCGCCGCGCCGAGGGCGACCCGCGCGCCGGCTTCTTCACCGCCTACTACAAGGACCCCGAGGCCACCGCGACCGCCTGGGAGGGCGGCTGGTTCCACACCGGCGACGTGGTGAAGGTGGACGACGCGGGCAGCTTCTACTTCGTTGACCGGCTGAAGAACGTGGTGCGGCGCAGCGGCGAGAACATCGCCGCGGTGGAGGTGGAGAGCATCCTGATGCAGCACCCGGCGGTGGCGGCGTGCGCGGTGGTGCCGGTGCCCGACGAAATCCGCGGCGAGGAGGTGTTCGCCTGCGTCGTGGTCAGGCCGGACCACGCGGCGGACGCGGCGACGGCGCGGGCGATCTTCGACGCGGCGATGGAAAAGCTCGTCTACTTCAAGGCGCCGGGCTATATCGCCTTTGTCGAGACCCTGCCGCAGACCGCCTCGCAGAAGCTGGCGCGCGGCGCCATCAAGAAGCTGGCGCTCGACCGGCTGGAGGCCCGCGACATGATCGATCTGTGCGCGCTGAAAAAGCGGCCGAAAACGCCGGGAGCCGGGCATTGAGCACCCCTGCTGCCGGGTTGCCGCGCGGCTATGAGGGCGTTGCCGTCGCCGTGCCGGTGACAGTGCCCTACCAGAAGACCAGCCCGCACGGGGCGGCCTGGTTCATCGGTCAGGCGCTGGCCCGGCTGATCGAGGGCGCCGGCATCGCCAAGGCGGACATCGACGGGCTGGCCGTTTCCAGTTTCACGCTGGCGCCGGATACCAGCGTCGCGCTGACCGAACAGTTCGGGATGAGCCCGCGCTGGCTGGAGTGGCTGCCCACCGGTGGCGCCAGCGGCGTGATGGCGCTGCGCCGGGCGGCACGCGCCATCCAGTGCGGCGATGCCGAAGTTATCGCCTGCATCGCCGGTGACACCAACCAGCCGGGCGCCTTCACGGCGCTGATCGAGCGGTTCAGCAACGCCTCGATGGACGCGGTCTATCCCTATGGCGGACTCGGCCCCAATGGCGTGTTCGCCATGATTACCCGCCACTATATGGAACGCTTCGGCGCCACGCGGGCGGATTTCGGCCGCCTGTGCGTCGCCCAGCGCCACAACGCCAGCAACTTCGCGCACGCCTTGCTGAAAAAGCCGCTGAACCTGGAGGATTATCTCGCCGCCCGCCCGGTCGCCGAGCCGATCCACCTGTTCGACTGCGTGATGCCGTGCGCCGGCGCCGACGCTTTTCTGGTGATGAGCGAGGACCGCGCCCGCCACCTCGGCCTGCCCTATGCAACGGTCGCCGGCGCCATCGAGCGCCACAACGCCTACGCCGACGATCCGGTCGCCTGGCGCGGCGGCTGGGCGATGGATGCCGATCAGCTCTATGCCCAGGCCGGCGTCGGCCCGGCGGATGTCGATCTCGTCGAGACCTATGACGACTATCCGGTAATTGCCTTCCTGCAGCTGGAGGACCTCGGCTTCTGCGCCAAGGGCGAGGCGGCGCGGCTGATCGCCGAGCGGCCGACCACCTGGGATGGCGGCGGCCTGCCGCACAACACCAGCGGCGGGCAGTTGTCCGCCGGTCAGGCCGGTGCCGCCGGCGGCTTCCTCGGGCTGGTGGAGGCGCTGCGCCAGCTCACCGGCCAGGCGCTGGGCAATCCGGTGGCTGGCGCACGCCGGGCGCTGGTGTCGGGTTACGGCATGGTGATCCACGACCGCTGCCTGTGCACGGCGGCGACCATTCTGGAGGCCGGCTGGCGATGAGTGAGCTTCCCCCCTTTGCCCGCTCCGGCCCCGGTGCGGCGATGAGCGAGGCGTGCGCCGATGGCCGGCTGCGCCTGCAGGTGTGCGCATCCTGTGGCGCCACCCAATATCCGCCGCGCGAGGTCTGTTCGTCTTGCCTCGGCGGTGACCTTGCCTGGCAGCCGGTAGCGACCGGCGGGCGGGTGCTGAGCTGGACGCGCGGTCATGCGTCCGCGCTGGGTTATTTCCACAGCCGCCTGCCGTGGACGGTGGGCATGGTGCAGCTCGACGCCGGACCGCGCGCGCTGGTGCACCTGCCCGCGCGGCTGTGCGCGACCGGGGCTGCGGTTGACGTCCATGCCGTGGCCGACGCCAGCGGCCGGCGCGTGCTGCTGGCCTGGACGCCGGGCGCGGCGCTGCCGGCGGATGCCCATCTCGACAGCCTGATGCAGGCCCAGACAGGACAGGAACAGCCATGACCCACGGAACCATCGTTGTCACCGGCGGCAGCACCGGCATTGGTGAAGCGATCTGCCGCGACCTGCTGGCGACCGGCCACCGGGTGGTGTCGCTGGCCCGCCGGTCGGGCGCCATCTCGCATCCGTGCTTCGAGACGGTGGAGGTCGATCTCGCCGACCGTGCGGCGACCGCCGAGGCCGCCCGCGATGTCACCGCCCGCCACCAGGTCACCGGCATCGTCCATAACGCCGGCGTCATTCGCCCGGCGCTGCTGCCCGATGTGCAGCTGGCCGACCTCGACTATCTTGCCAACCTGCATCTGGCGGCGGCGATCACGCTGGCGCAGGCGGCGCTGCCGACGATGAAGGACGCGGGCTTCGGCCGCATCGTGCTGATCGCCTCGCGCGCGGCACTCGGGCTGGCCACCCGCACCGCCTACTCGGCCACCAAGGCCGGCATGATGGGCATGACCCGCACCTGGGCATTGGAGCTGGGGCCGCTGGGCATCACCGTCAACTGCGTGGCGCCGGGCCCGATCGTCTCCGACATGTTCCACGAGATCGTGCCGGCCGACAGCCCGAAGAAGGATCAGCTGGCCAAATCCATTCCCGTCGGCCGGCTGGGTCAGCCCGACGACGTGGCGCGCGCGGTGCGCTTCTTCCTTGGCGCCGACGCCGGCTTCGTCACCGGGCAGACCTTGTTCGTCTGCGGCGGCACCAGCGTCGGTTCCCTGGCGCTGTAGGCCTCCACCAGATCGGCCTCGATCCGCCGCAGCAGCACGTTGAACTGCATCAGCTCGGCGTCCGACAGGTTGCCGGTGCCCAGCGCGAAGGCGCGCGAGGCCTGCTGGCGGATTTCCGCCAGCGCCCGGCGGCCGGCGGCGGTCATCGTCACTTCGGTCACCCGGGCATCGGTGGCGCGCGGCGCCGTCGCCACCAGCCCGTCGGCGGCCATACGCTGCACCACCTTCTGCAAGGTGGGCAGCTTCATCGCCGCCATGTCGGCGATCAGGCTGAGCGAGGCCGGATTATGCTCGGCCAGCGACATCAGCACCCGCCAGCGCGGCCGGTCCATGCCGATGGGCTTGAGCAGCCGCTCCAGCACGTCGCTGTACACCTCGGCCACCCGGTAGAGCAGGTAGAAGGGGTAGTCGGCCAGCCGGAAGGCGCTGCTGGCCGGGTCGCTGAGCGCCCGGTAGGCGGTCGACTTGCCCGATTTTGCCATCCGCTCTCCCCAATCCAATACTTGAAACTTCAAATAATAGCGCTATGCTCGACGCCACACAGTGAAAGGCCCGTCATGACCGAACCCCTCGACGTCGCCAGCTTGGTGCGCCCTGACAGCGTGCACCGTCGCCTATACACCGATCCGGCGATCTTTGATCTGGAAATGCAGCGCATCTTCGAGCGCGCCTGGATCTTTGTCGGCCATGACAGCCAGGTGCCGGAAGCGGGGGATTATTATCACACCACGATCGGCCGGCAGTCGGTGATCATGGTGCGCGGCGCCGACGGCCAGGTGCGGGTGCTGTACAACCGCTGCCCGCACAAGGGCGCGCAGCTGGTGGGCGACACCAGCGGCAACGCCCGCCACTTCCGCTGCCTCTATCACGGCTGGGTGTTCGACACCGAAGGGCGCAACAAGGTCATTCCGCTGGAAAAGGGCTATGACGGCTCGCCCATCGGCAAGGGCAAGCCGTGTGCCGACATGGACGCGGTGGCGCGGGTGGGCAATTACCGCGGCTTCGTGTTCGCCAGCCTGGCCAAGGATGGCCCGGCGCTGGAGGCGTGGCTGGGCGGCGTCGCCTCGTCGATCGACAACATGGTCGACCGCTCACCCGAGGGCGCGCTGGAAGTCACCGGCGGCGTGTTCCGCTATCTGCACGACTCCAACTGGAAATTCTTCGTCGAGAACCTCAACGACATGATGCACCCGATGGTGACGCATAATTCCTCCAGCCTGACCGCGCGCCGCGTTGCCGACAAGGCGCTGGGCAAGGATGCCAGGATGCCGTCCGCCATCGAAATCCTGTCGCCGTTCACCAACAGCTATTCCTTCTTCGACGAGATGGGCCTGCATGCCTATCCCTATGGTCACGGTTATTCCGGCGGCCAGGTGAGCATCCACTCCGCCTATTCCGGCATCCCCGCCTACGACGCGCTGATGACCGAGGCCTACGGCGAGGAGCGGATGAAGGAGATTTATTCGGTCAACCGCCACAACACGGTGGTCTATCCCAGCCTGACGCTCAAAGGCGCGATCCAGACCATCCGGGTGGTGCGGCCGATCGCGGTCGACAAGACGCTGGTGGAATCCTGGGTGCTGCGGCTGAAAGGCGCGCCGGAGGAACTGCTGCAGCGCTCGATCCTCTACTGCAACCTGATCAATTCCTCGTTCAACCTGGTGGGGCCGGACGATGCCGAGGCCTATCGCCGGCAGCAGCTCGGCCTGATGACCGAGGCCAACGACTGGGTGAGCATGCACCGCTACCTGGGGCAGGAGACGCCGGCGGATCACGGCGGCCGGACCGCCATCGGGTCGAGCGACCTTGCCTTCCGCAACCAGTACGCGGCGTGGGCGCAGTATATGAGCGCGGAGGATTGAGCGTGAACACCACCACTTTTGACGCGCCGACCCAGCACCAGCTGGAGGCTTTCCTCTACCACGAGGCCGAACTGCTCGATGCCCAGCAATGGGCGGCGTGGGACGCGCTGTTCACCGACGATGGCGTCTACTGGCTGCCGGCGGCGGTCAATCAGCCGGACGCGGTCAACCACATCTCGCACATCCACGAGAACCGGCTGCTGCGGGCGGTGCGCATCGCCCGCTTCACCAACCCGGAGGCCTACTCGTTGCAGCCGCCGCCGCGCAGCTCGCATCTGGTCTCCAACGTGATGCTGCGGGCGTGGGACGCCAGCAGCGGCGCGCTCACCGTCAGTTCGCGGTTGCTGATGCTCTATTATCGCCGCGACCAGCAGACCGTGTTCGGCGGCAAGGTCAGCCACGATCTGCTGTGGGACGGCGCGATGTTCAAGATCCGCCAGAAGCGCGTCGATCTGGTCAACTGCGACGCCATGCACGAGAGCGTCCAGCTTTACATCTGATCGTGGTGGCGCGGGGCTCGGCCCGCAAGCGCCGATGCCGCAGCCTTGTCCAATTCGTGCCCGCGTCTGATTCGTGTCCGCTTCTGATTTGCGTCCGCGCGGCGATCCTGCCGCCAAATCGGACGATTCGGCCCGGTGTCGAGGCGGATATGGCACATCATGGCCGCCAGAATGTGAAAAGTTGCGGGTAATTTCGCCGTCGCCGCGAGATATTCCTCCGCAGTAACGGATGCTTAATGGCTGGTTCGTCATACCGGACGCATCGTCATTGTCGCAGGTAGCCATGAGTACATCACGCCACGCCGATCCCGTATCGACGCCAAGGTGCGTCGGCACCGCGTCCGGTCATCGACACCCGCCGACCGGCTAGGCCGCTTCTCCTCCGAACACATTTCTCACGCTGGCGCCCGGGCAGTTCCCCGAGGCCAGACGGAGTGCTGTGCCATCGGTTTATCCGCGATCACTCGAATCCCGCTCAAGCAACAGGAGCACTATCATGCGGAAGTTTCCCGCCCTTGCCACACTGAACCGCTCGGCCTCGGTCGTTGCCCTCGCCGCCGGCCTGGCGAGCCTCGCCGGTACGGCGCAGGCCGTTCCCACTGTCTTCTTCAACGAAGACCTGGTGGCGGGCGAGACGACCTTCGTCAACGCCATTACTGCCGCCGACGCGGCCTATAATCTGGCGAACAACGACACCCAGACGTCGAATATCTTCACCTACGACATCATGAACAATACCGGTGCCAGCTTCACGGTCACCAGCGGCGCCGAGACGGTCTATGTGCGCACCAGCCAGTCGCAGAACGCCGGGTTCATGAACTCGGTCGACGGCGACGAACAGAGCGACGGCTTCACCGGCTGGGGCAACTCCCACGACGGCACCTGGGCCGGCGCGGTGGCGTTGGGTTACACCGTCGAATTCTTCGCCGACGCGGGCTACACCACGCCCTATCTGATGAATGCGGTCGGCCTCTACGTCACCAACTGGGGCACCTGCTGCACGCTGAACAATCCGACGCCTGACGGCGGCACCGTCAACGCCTCGGAAGTCTATATGCTGTTCAACGGCGGCACGCCGCTGCTGGTGGGCGGCATCAGCACCTCGATTGCGGGCGAGGAGCACTTCGTCGCGGCGATCGACGACCGCAACTCCTTCAGCTCGGTGACGCTGATCGCCAATGGTCGTGGCGAGTATTTTGGCGCCGGCGCTTACCTGACCTTCTCCACGGTGCAGCTCAACAGCGTGCCGGCGGGCCTTTCCGTGGTTACTGTCGGCGACACGACGCCGGACATCGACACCGACCAGGAAGCCTACACCACCGACGAGCTTGCCAACTCGGAGGTCAACCCGACATTCGCCGGCGGTACGCTGCTGGTGACCTCCTCGCAGGAAATCGGCAACGGCTTCACCGTGGGTGGCGCGGGCGGCACTGTCGACACGGATGGCTTTGACCTGACGCTGACCGGCGTGATCGACGGCGGCGGCCAGTTCACCAAAACCGGTGCGGGCACGCTGGTCCTCACGGGGGCCAACACCTACTCGGGCGGCACCCGCATCGAGGAAGGCGACATCGAGATCGACGATGCGTCGTCGCTGGGCAGTGGTGACATCACCTTTGCCGGCGGCACCCTGACGCTCGGCCAGGGCGCCGGCGATGGCGTGACGCTGAACCAGGGTCTGGTGGTCGAAGCGACCAACGGCACGCTCGACACCTCGGGTGGCGACGTCACCATCGGTGGCGGCCTCGGCGGCACTGGCATCCTCTCCATCGTTGGCGGCAACGACGTTGCGCTGACCAGCGTGGCGACGGGCGCCATCAACCTGACCGCTGGCACGCTGACCATTGTCACCGAAGCTGGCGGCGACGCCACCGGCCCGATCGGCCTGAGCGGCGGCACCCTGACCACCGACGGCGACTACACCTTCACCGGCGCGCTGAACGTCACCAGCGGCACGCTCGACACCTCGGGCGGCAACCTGACGCTGGGCGGTGGCCTCGGCGGCACTGGCATCCTCTCCATCGTTGGCGGCAACGACGTTGCGCTGACCAGCGTGGCGACGGGCGCCATCAACCTGACCGCTGGCACGCTGACCATTGTCACCGAAGCTGGCGGCGACGCCACCGGCCCGATCGGCCTGAGCGGCGGCACCCTGACCACCGACGGTGACTACACCTTCACCGGCGCGCTGACCTTCAACGGCGGCGCCATCGACACCGGCGCCAGCACGGTCACGCTGACCGGCGGCGCCTCCGGCCCGTCCTGCCTGCTCAAGCAGGGCAGCGGCCGCCTGGTGCTGGCAGCGGACGCCAGCAACGACATCGGCGCCTGTGTCGAGGAAGGCACGCTGTCGCAGAACGCCGTGTTCACCGGCAATGTCTGGGTCTATGAGCCAGGCACCCTGCGGGGCACCGGCCTCATCGGCGGCAACGTCGAGGTCGCCGGCAGGTTCGCGCCGGGTAATTCGCCGGGCACCATGACGGTCGATGGCGACGTCGCCATGCTGGCCAGCGGTACGCTGCAGATCGACATCGACGGCCTGGGCACCGGCACCGGCGCGGGCAATTATTCCCGCGTGCTCGCCTCCGGCACCTTCACCGCCGATGGCAGCATCGAACCGCTGCTGCGCGGCATCACCGGGGACGCCAACAACGACTTCACGCCGGAAGTGGGCGACACCTTTATCGTCGTCGCCGCCGATGGTGGCGTCGAGGGCAGCTTCGATACGCTGGTGCAGCCGGACGAGGGTCTGGCTGATGGCACCCGCTTCGACATCTTCTACAACGCCAACACCATCGTGCTGGCGATCACTCCGGAGTCCTTCGCCAATGTCGCTGGCCTGAAGGGCAACGCCGGGGCCGTCGCCACCACCATCGACGGTCTGCGCGACGATGACGCCGGCGCCAGCCTGCGTTTCAACCTCGCCGGCCTTGACACGGGCGGACTGCGCACCTCGATGCAGCAGCTGGGCGGCGAAATCCACGCCGACCTGCTGGCGGCGGGCCTGGAGGGTCGTCGTCTTGCCCGTGGCGCCGTCGGTCAGCATCTGGCCAACCTGCGTTCGGGCCGCAAGTCGGTGACGCCGATCTCGGATGCCACCCGCGAGGCGACCGGCAGCCGCAAGGCCGGCGACGCCGCCGCGATGGTGGAGAACGTCGAGCCGGGTGAAGTGCTGTGGGTGCAGGGCATCGGCCGCACCGGCCATGTCAGCGGCGACGCGATGGCGTTCGGCTACAAGTACGACGTCGCCGGCGTGGCCGCCGGTCTCGATGTCGCCCTCGGCGGCGGCTGGCGCCTGGGCGCCGGTCTGGCGGCGATCAGCGGCGACGTTGATGCCCGCTCGATGGACCTCGGCCATGGCAACGCCAAGAGCACGCAGCTCTTCGCCTACGCCAGCTGGGCGCAGTCGGGCTACTTCGTCGACGCCGTGGTCGCCTACGGTTCGGACCGCTATACCACCAGCCGTTCCGTGGTGCTGGCGGATGGCGCCGTCGCCAACGACAGCAGCGCCAAGGGTCACAGCTGGGCGGCCGACCTGTCGGCCGGTGCCCGCCTGTCGCTGGGCAGCCTGACCGTCGAGCCGACGGCCGGCCTGCGCTGGGACCGCGGCAACCGTAAGGCACTGACCGAGGGCGGTTCGGCCGTCACCGGCCTCACCTTCGACAAGGAGACGCTCACCGCGCTGCAGGGCAAGGCGGGCGTGCGCGCCCAGCATGTCTATGCGCTGAAGTCGGTGGCGATCACGGCGGAGGCGCGCGCCTTCTGGCTGCACGACTTCAACAAGGCCAACGACATGCTGACCCCGGTGCTTGCCGGCGCCAGCCTCGGCGTGGTCAGCGCCAATCCGGGGCGTGACGCGGCCAGCCTCGGCGCCGGCCTGAGCATCGACACGACGGAGAACGTGGACCTCTACGTCGACTACGATGCCCAGCTGCGCAAGGGCGAGACCGCCCATGCGGTGATCGGCGGTCTGCGCGTGCGCTTCTAAGCGTAGCGCAACCGACGCCAGCAAAAAAGACGGCGGGAACTTCGGTTCCCGCCGCTTTTTTGTGTGCGTGATGCGTGTGTGGAGCGGAGCGTGCCCGCCGGGACGTTCAGGGCAGGCGCCTCATCCCAGGCGGTCGACCAGCTTTTCCGCCCGCGCGATCAGCGCGTCCTGGTGCGGTTGCAGTTCCTGGCCACCCAGCGCCTCCAGCATCGGGCCGAACGGATCCTCGATGGCGGTTTTGATACCGGAGAGCTGTTCCACCACCGCCAGGCCGTAATAGGGCACCGTCGGCGCGTTGTAGCCGCCCTCGTGGCTCATCACCAGCCGGCCGCCGCACAGCTCGTCGGCGACCGCCATCAGCTTGGCGGTGAGTTCACGATAGCCGCGGCTGTGCATCATCTGCCGGCCCAGCGGATCGTGGCCGCCCGCATCGAAGCCCGACGGCACGAAGATCATGTCCGGCTTGTAGGCCCGCAGCGCCGGCAGCACCACGCGGTCGAAGGTGGCCTCGTAGGCGCCATAGCCCGAGCCGGGGGGCAGCGGGATGTTGATGTTGTAGCCCTCGCCGGCGCCTTCGCCGATCTGCTCCATGCCGCCGGTATCGGGCGGGAAGCAGCGGTCCTGGTGGATCGAGATGGTCAGCGCGCGCGGCTCGCGCCAGAAGGCGGCCTCGGTGCCGTTGCCGTGGTGGACGTCCCAGTCGACATAGGCGATGCGGTCCAGGCCGCGCGCATCCAGCGCGTGGCGGCCGGCGACGGCGCCGTTGCAGAAGATGCAGAAGCCCATGCCCATGTCCGGCATGGCGTGGTGGCCGGGCGGGCGCACCAGCGCGTAGCCGTTGTCCACCTGCCCGTCGATCACCGCGTCGGTCAGCGCCATCACGCCGCCGGCCGACAGCAACGCGATCTCGTAGGAGCCGACGCCCATCGGCGTGAACGGGCCGGCGTCGCCGCCGGTCTCGCTGACCTTTTTGACGTGGGCCAGATACTCCGGCGTGTGGACGCGCAGGATGTCCGCCTCGGTCGCGGGCCGGGGGTCGATGGCCACCAGCTTGCGGGTGAGGTCGGCGACGTCCATCAGGTTCTTGAACCGCCGCTTGGTCTCGGCGTTCTCCGCGTGCTCATAGGGCTGCACCGTGAGGCCGGCGGGCATCACCCCGGCATGGCGGCCGGTGTTGTGCCACATGTAAAGCTCGTGCCAGACGAAACCGGTTTTGCGCGTCATGGAAAAGACCTCGATCAGATGCCGTAGGGAAGGGTGGGGCGGCGCCCGGCCCACGGCATCGCGCGCTCCAGCTGGGCGGCGATGCCGAGCAGCCGGTCCTCGCGGCCGAAGCCGGCGCCGAACTGGATGCCGATGGGCAGGTCCTCCGTCTCGTCATGGCCCAGCGGCAGCGAGATTGCTGGCAGGCCGGTGACGTTGAACAGCGGCGTGAACGGGCTGCCCTTGAAGATCTTGGCGGTCCAGCCCAGGCCGTCCAGCCCCTCGGCGTTGGCGTCATAGACGCCATGGGCGTGCGGCAGGAACGGCATGGTCGGGCTCAGGATCAGGTCGTAGCCCGTCATCAGCCGGCCGATGGCGCGGCTGACGATGTTGAAGCTGTCCTCCGCGTGCATCACGTCGAGCCCGCTCATGGTACGACCATAGTCGACGCAGGCGAGGCTGGTGCGCTCCACGGTATCGAGCGTGGCCTTGCGGCCGGTCACCGCCTCCAGCGCCTCGACCCAGTGAGCGATGTGGACGCACCACATCTGCGCGTTGGCCAGCATGAAGGCGTCCCAGCTCAGTCCGATGTCCGGCGTCACCACCTCGACGTCATGGCCCAGCGCCTCGCACTGCGACGCGACCCTGGCCAGCGCGGCGGCGACACGCGGGTCGATGGCGTCGCCATTGGGCGCGACCTGCCACAGCGCGATCTTCAGCCGTGCCGGATCCCGGGTGATGACGTTGGCGTAGCGCTCCTCCGGCTGGGCGATCTCGTAGGGATCGCCAACGCCGGGGCCGGCCACCCAGTCGAGCGCGGCCGCCGTGTCGCGCACCGAGCGCGTCACCACATGTTCGATGCCCAGTCCGCCGAGGCCTTCCCCGGCTTCCGGGCCGATCGGCACCCGGCCCCGGGTGGGTTTCAGGCCGACCACGCCGCAGCAGCTGGCGGGAATGCGGATCGAGCCACCGCCATCGTTGGCATGGGCGATCGGCAGGATGCGCGCCGCCACGGCCGCCGCCGCGCCACCGCTGGAGCCGCCGGTGGAATAGCCCTGGCGCCACGGATTGTGCGCCGGACCATAGAGCAGGGCCTCGGTGGAGATGTTGAAGGCGAACTCGGGCACCTTGGTGCGGCCGAGGTTGATGAGCCCGGCGGTCTTGAAGCGCAGCGCCAGGTCGGTGTCGCCGGGCGCGCGCAAGCCGGCGCACAGCCGGCTGCCCATTTCCATCACCTGGCCGTCCTCGTGGGCGACCGCGTCCTTGATGGCGAACGGCACGCCCCAGAACGGCCCGTGGCTCGCGCGGTTGATGAAGTCGGCGGTCGCTCGCTCGGGGTAGAATTCGGCGAAGGCGCCGATGACGGGATTGAGTTTTTCCGCCAGCGCCAGTGCGCACTGGGCCGGCTCGGTTGGACTGACGGCGCCGCTGCGCACCAGCTCGGCGATGCCTGTCGCGTCCTGATCGAGATATTCGGCAATATGCATGACTGTCCTACTCGCTGGTTATTTCAGGACGCCGGCGACCTGATGCACCGGCTTGCCTTCGAAAAGCGTCAGCACCACCTGGGTCTCGCTGATGTCGGCGGGTGAAATCCTGAACAGATGGCGATCAAGCACGATCAGATCGGCCGACTTGCCCTTGACGATCGAGCCGGTGCGGTCGTCGAGCCGCAGGGCGCGCGCACCGTCGAGCGTGAAGATGTGCAGGGCTTGCGCCAGCGTCACCGCCTGCTCCGGCCACAAGGTGCCCGGCGTTGTCGCGGTGGGGTCGGCGCGGGTGACCATCGATTCGATTCCCGGCCACGGGCTGATGGTGGGCACCGCCGACGGCCAGTCGGAACCGGCGAGCACGGGCGCGCCGATGTCGAGCAGCGTGCGCACCGGGAAGTAATGCCGGCCGCGCTCGCCCACCGCGCCGACCACCGAATCGATGATCGGCGACGGGCTCCAGATGTAGGGCGACAGGTCGGCGACCGCGTTCAGGCTCTTGAAGCGCGGCAGGTCGGCATCCGAAATATAGCCGGCGTGGGACAGTTCATGGCGGCGGTCGGACGCGCCGTTGGCCGCGCGCGCCGCCGCGATGGCATCCAGCGCCACCCGCACCGAGCGGTCGCCGGCGGTGTGGATCTTGACCGTGAAACCGGCCTTGTCCAGCGCCACCATGTCCTGCTTCAGCACATCGGGGTCGACATGCAGCATGCCGGTATAATGCTTGGGGAAGCCCTCGGCATCGACATAGGGTTCCAGCATGGCGGCGGTGCGCGAGGCGGTCGGCACGCCGTCCATGAACACCTTGACGAAATTGGTGTGGACGTGCGGCGCGGCGTAGGTGTCGCGCAACTTGACGAACGTCGCCACGTCGAGCGGCGTGGTGCGGTGTTCGTAGGGCGTCAGCAGCGCGGTGGCGGCATGGACCGTGAGCTGGCCCTTGTTGTCCACCCGCTGGAAGGCCGCCAGCACCGGCTCCGACACCATGGCGTCCTTGAAGCCGGTGACGCCGTAGCCGTTGGCAAGCCGTGCGGCCTCGCGCACGGCGGCGTCGAGCTGCTCCGGCGGGCGCGGCGGGATGACTTTTTCCACCAGCGGATTGGCGGCCTCCAGCAGCACCCCGTTGGGGCTGCCATCGGCCAGGCGTACAATGGTGCCGCTGGCCGGGTCCGGCGTCTGGGCGGTGATGCCCGCCAGTTCCAGCGCCCGGCTGTTCACCCAGCCGTTATGGCCGGAATCGTCGGACAGATAGACGGCCTTGTTGCCCGATACCTTGTCGAGGAAGGCGCGTGGCGAGTCGATCTTGAAGCGGTCGAAGAAGCCGCTGTCCCACTGGCCGCCGATGATCCACTCGGCCCGCGGGTTGTCGGCGACACACTTGGCGATGGTGGCGGCGATATCGTCCGGCGTCGCCGTGAACGGGAAATTGCAGCTGTAGAGCTGGCCCACCGCGCCTTGCACCGGGTGGGCGTGGGCATCGTTGATGCCGGGCATCGCCATGCGGCCGCCCAGATCGATGACGCGGGTATTCTTGTCGGCCAGCCTGGCGACTTCGGCACTGCTGCCGAGCGCCACATAGTGGCCGTTTTCGATCGCCACCGCCTCGACCCAGGGCTTTGCCGGGTCGAGCGTATAGATGGCGCCATTGGTGAGGATGAGATCCGGCGCGGCGGCAGCACCTGTCGTCATGGCCAGGGTTCCGGCCAGCGCGCCAAGGCTGGCGGCGGCGGTCAGGCGGTAACGGGCAAGGCGCGCGCGATCTCGAATCATCACGAAATTCCTGTGTCGGTAGCCGGAAGAAAAGGAGAAGAATGCGGGGCTCCCTCCGTGGAGGGAGCCCCGAGACGCACGGCAACTAGAACTTGTAGTCGAGCTTGATGCCCCAGGTGCGCGGCATGCCGTTGACCCGGACATACGGGCCGTTACCGCCGAGGAACGCCGAGGTGTAGTAGTCCTTGTCGAAGACGTTGCGCATCCACACCGTCGCCGCCCACTTGTCGTCGGCATCGTGGATGCCGATGCGGGCATTGGCGAGGAAGTAGGATTCGGTCGCCTTGTAGGGGTACACCGTGTCCGGCTTGTCATCCATGAACGAGCCGTCGACGCCCACCAGCAGGTTCAGAGTGTCGGTGATCGGCCGGTCATAGGTGGCGGTGCCGTTGAGCTGCCATTTCGGCGAGTTCGACAGCGATTCGCCGGAGGCGTCCTCGTAGTCGATCGTCGGGTAGTCGCTGGTGTCGGAGACAGCCATCCACTTCTTGATCTTGGTGTCGAGATAGGCGGCACCGAAATCGAACGTCAGCTCCTTGGTGGCGCGCCAGCGCATCTCGAGCTCGGCGCCCTTGATCTCCGACTTCGGCACGTTGGTCAGGCCGCCGATGTTGCCGACGAAGGTGACGGCCAGCGACTGCTCCTGCTTGTCCTTGTAGTCGTACCAGAAGGTCGACAGGTTGAGCTGCATGGCGCCATCGAGCAGCGTCGCCTTGATGCCGCCTTCCACCGACAGCAGCTTTTCCGGTCCGTAGGGCTGGAGCTGCTGCGAGGTGTTCGAGTTGGCGCCGTTGAAGCCGCCCGACTTGAAGCCCGAGGAAACGGTGAGGTAGAGCAGCGTGTCCTCGTTGACCTTGTAATCGATGCCCGCCTTCCACATCCACTTGTTGGTGGAAATCTTGTCGGTGAGGCCGGCATAGGTGCCGAAGGTTGGCGAACCCGCGATGTCGTCGTAGGTGCCGCAGCCACCGGCGACGGCGAGGCCCGGGTTGGGCAGGCCGTTGGGCAGGATCATCGCCGGCACGATGATGTTGTTCAGCGCGTTGGCCAGCGTGCCATCGCCGCTGTCATAGGTGCAGCCCGACCACTTGCGGTCTTCCTCGGTGTAGCGGGCGCCCAGCGTCAGCTTCCAGTCGTCGGCGAATTTCCACTCGACGTGGGCGAAGCCCGCCAGCGACTCGGTCTTCTGCTTGTAGCGGGTGTCGAGGGTGTCGATGCCCAGCGCCAGCGAGAAGAAGCTCTCCTGCATGAAGTAGTTATACTCTTCATGCATCTTGTCCCACGAATAATAGGCGCCGACGATCCAGGTCAGCGGGCCATCGTCGCGCGAGGACAGCCGCAGTTCCTGGCTGAACGACTCGATGTCGGTGACATTGATGTTGTTGGAGTCGTTGAGCGCCCAGCCGTCCCAGTCGTTGGCCTCCGTGCGGTCGAACTTGTCGTAGGCGGTGAGCGACGTCAGCGTGACGGTGTCGAAATCCCAGTTCAGGCGCGCGGACACGCCCTTCATGGTGTTGTCGCGCTGCGGCTTGTATTCGCCCGGCGACCAGTCGGCGGCGCGATTATCGCCGGTCGAGTAGGGCGGGGTGCCTTCGCTGGGGCGAGCAGCCGTGCCGAGGCCGATGATGGTGCCGTCATAGGCGGTCGGCGCCACGTTGTCCGACTGGTCCTTCATCCAGTGCGCCTTCACCGACAGGGTGGCGTCCGGCGTGATGTCCCAGTCGACGATGGCGCGCAGTGCCCACACGTCCTTCTCGCCCAGCGTGTCGCCGGGGCGCGACAGGCTCTGCTGCCAGCCCTTGCTCGACTGGGTGCCCTTCACGGCCAGGCGGGCCCGCACGGTGTCGGAAATCGGGCCGCTGACATAGCCTTCGATGTCGAAGGTGCTGAAGCGGGAATATTCGCCCGACACGCCGGCCTCGAACTCGGTGGTCGGCTTGCGGGAGATGAAGTTGATCTGACCGGCGGTGGTGTTGCGGCCGTAGAGGTCGCCCTGCGGGCCTTTCAGCACCTCGACGCGCTCGACGTCGAAGAAGATGCCGCGGGTCATCACGGCGTAGGGGATCGCCACTTCGTCGAAATAGATGCCCACGGTGGACGAGGCGGCGGTCGAGTAGTCGGTGAAGCCGACGCCGCGGATGGTGTACACCGGCACGCCGGTCGAGGCGGTGCTGGTGATGGTGAGGCCCGGGGTCAGCGCCGCCATGTCCTCCATCGAGCGCACGCCGTAATTCTCCAGGCTCTGCGCGGTGAAGGCGTTGATGGTGATGCCGACGTCGTTGATGCTTTCCGACCGCTTCTGCGCGGTGACGACGATTTCCTCCAGGCCCACCGACTCGTCGCCGGCCCCAGGGGCTGCCTGGGCAAACGCCATCGGCGCCGCCAGCGTTGTCATCAGGACGACCAGCGACGAGGCGGTCGCCATCTTGTAGTGATTGCGTAAGCTGCTCTGCTTCATGAAGCCCTCCACTGAACTTTGTTATGCGTCTGTGGCGGTGTTCAGTCAGAACGCCTGCTGGCGCCCTGCCTCCACCCCCTGCCTGTTTGTTTTATCGTTGGCCAGACTAGGGGGGATTGTCAGCGAGCGCCCGACCCGAAGGGAGGGCTGGGCCCATTTTTTTCACCCCAACTTTCGGGTGGGTGGGCGCGTCGCGGGCGGCTATCGCGGGGTCGCGCGGTCAGATCAGGCCGCGATCCTTCACCAGAATCACGGCTTCCGTGCGGTTCTTCACGCCCAGCTTGTCGAAAATATTCTTGATGTGCCACTTGATGGTATTTTCCGCGACATTGAGTTCATGCCCGATGGCGCGGTTGGAGCGGCCGATGGCCAGCAGGCGCAGCACGTCGACCTCGCGCGGGCTGAGATCGTGGTGTCCATCGCCGACAGGTTGTGCCGGCGCGGCGGGCGTCGGGAGCGCGGCGGGTGCCGGTGTCGGCGTTTCCGCCGCGGCCGACAGCAGGTGACGCAAATGCACCTGCGCCTCGGCGGTCAGGCCACCGCCATGCAGCGGATCGCGTTGAAGGTGCTGGAGAACGCTCTCCAATGCCGGTTCGTTGAGCAAGGTGCGGATGGCGCCGTCGCGGCTGGCCAGTCGCACGGCGTCGGCCATGTGCACCATCGCCCGATCGGTTTCGCCCGCCTGCCATTCCGCGCCGGCCATGATGGCCGCCACTTCCATCTGGCGTTGCAGGTGATTGGCGCGCGCGGCGATATCGGCCAGCTTGTCGGCGATGGCGCGGGCGCGGCCGATGTCGCCGGTGAAGGCGGCCAGACGCAGGCGGATGAGGTCGCGCCGGAAGGCGATGCGATCGAACGCGCGATCGCGGCTGTCCATTTCATCGCCCGCCGTGATGCCCAGCCACTCGGCGCGCCGCTCGGCGATATCCAGGCGGTCGCGCAACAGCGCGAAGCGGATGCGATGATATTCCAGCCGCAACGACAGCCGGTCCGAAACATCGTTGTCGCTGTCGCTGGCAGCCTCCACCAGGCGTGATTCCACCCGCGCGTCGTCGCCGCGGTGAAAAGCGATCCAGGCCGCCGTCTCGAAGCCGATGGCGGCGCAGTCCGGGTGGCCACAGTCCGTGAGCAGGGGCAGATAGGCCTCCAGCAGCGCGTCGGCCTCGTCGATGCGGTTCCAGCGATAGAGGATCGAGGCTCGCAATGCCGCCGGTGCCGCCGACGAGGTGGTGCGCCGTTGCTCGCGCGCCAGCGTGTCGCGCTCGATGCGCTCCAGCAGGTCGTAGGCACGGCGGCTGTTGCCGGCGGCGATCTCGATCAGTGCCATGAAGGCGGTGGCGTAAACGGCGCCAAAATAGCTGGAGCACGCTTCGTGATGGGCGCGGGCGCGTCGCAGTGCCGCCTTGGCTTCCTCGTTGCGGCCGAGCATGTGAGCGGCGTAGCCGTGGATGTTGGCGACGGTGCCGAGGTTGAACTCCCGCAGATGCCTGGCGGTGGAGAGCAGGCGATGGGTGATGTCGTAGGCCCGCTGCTGCTGGTCGCAGATCAGCGCGACACCGGCACGCAGGATGTCGAGGGCCTCGGTGAGCTCGCCCACTTCGGCCGGGTCGCTGAGAAAGCCGGTGGCGACGTGCGTTTCCAGAATGGTCTCGGCGCGCTCCAGCGCGGCGGTCGCCTCGCGCGGCTGACGCATGTGGAACAAGGCCCAGCCCTGATAGATGGGCAGGCGGGGCCTGCGCACCGCGACGGAGGAGGGGATGCGCTGGGTCCATTGCGCCAGTTCCGGCATCCGTCCGGCGAACATCAGCTGGGTGGCGTGGCGTTCGATGATGGCGGCCGCGGCATCGAAATCCTCTCCCAGCAGTGCGTAGTGCAGGGCCTCCTCGGCGCGGTCGCTGGCGGCGAACCAGTCGCTGGCGCGCCGGTAGAGTTCTCGGCGCGCATCGGGCCAGCGGCGGTCGAGTTGGGCCAGCAGGAAATCGCGGAACATGTGATGGTAGCGATACCACTGGCCGTTGAGATCGAGCGAAACCAGGAACAGGTTCAGACTCTCCACGTGCCGCAGCATCGCCTGGGCGTCGGTCATGCCGGTGATATGCTCGCACGCGCCGGCGCACAGGCGCTCAAGCACGGCGGTTTTCAGCAGGAATATCTGCAGCTCGTCGTTTTGCCGGGCGAGCACGTCGGAGGCGAGATAGTCGGCGACATCCCGCATGTCGCCCTTGAACGAGGCCAGCACGCGGCTGTGATCGTCGCTGCCCTCCAGCGCCAGCGCCGCCAGCTGCAGGCCGGCGATCCACCCTTCCGTCTGGTTGAACAGCAGCTCCATCTGTGCGTCATCCAGCTGTACGCCGCGCAGCTGGGTCAGGAAGGACGAGGCTTCCTGCTGGTCGAACTGGAGGTCGTCGATTCCGATGTGTGCCATCTCGCCGCGCAGCTTGAGCCGCGGCAGCGGCAGTTCGGGAAGCGTGCGGCCGGCAACCACCAGGCGCAGCGTCGGGGGTGCCAGTACCATCAGCGCCTGCAACAGGTCGCGTGCAGCCGTACTGTCGGCCAGGTGATAGTCGTCGAAGAAGCAGACCAGTGACGGACTGGTTGCCGCGAGGTCCAGGCACAACTGCTGCATGACCTCGATCAGACGGATATCGGTGACCGTGGTGAGCAGGTTGTCGACCTTCTCGCTGACGAACACGCCCCGGCTGCGCAACGATTCGCACAAGGCCCGCAGCAGGTTGCGGGGCTCGCGATCGCGCTCGTCCAGCGATAGCCAGGCGGTGGCCTGTCCGCTGCCGCGCAGGATGGCCTCGGCCTGGGCGAGTACCGTTGTCTTGCCGTAACCGGCGGGTGCGGTGACGATCATCATCCGCGGCGTCTGGGGCGCGGTCAGGCGCGCGATCAGGCGTGAGCGCTCGACGAGCTGGCCGATGCTGACGGGCGGGAAGAACTTGGTTGCCAGCCAGCCGTCGGTGACTGTCGCGAGCGGAATCGCCGGCGTGCTCGCGCGCGGGGAATCGCGCCGGGAGTCCTGGCCGCTGTCGCGGGCGGGCGGGAGGTCCATCTTCAACGCCGTCTCGCTCTTTCCGTTCCGGTTTTTTCTCGTGCGCGCGGCCGGCGCGCCGCAGTCGTGTCGTCGCCGTCCGGCGCCGGGTTCAGGCTGCCAGATGCGCATGGATATGCAAGCCCGTTGATCGGGAAATGCCGTCGCTGGCACCCCGGCGCAAGGGCTCGGCACGTCTGGACAAGACGCCGGGGCGGCGGCGTGAGCATAGTGACGACATCAGGGTCGCGGCGATGGTGATGCGTCGCCGGCCCCGGCCTCGCGATGCCAGTTTGGCGAGGAAATTATCCGTGGGAGTGTCGACGGTGACGCAGCAGCAATCGAACCATCAACCCTCGGCGGCCGTGGCGGCCTTTCTGCGTCGCCCCAAGCAGTTGTGGATCGACGGCACCTGGGTGGACTCGGTGTCGGGCCGCGCCATCGAGGTTTATGATCCAGCCACCGGCAGGCAGATCGACAGCGTGCAGGCGGGCGTCGCCGCCGATGTCGATCGCGCGGTGGCGGCTGCTTCGGCCGCCTTCGAGAGCGCGGCCTGGCGCGGTCTGCGCCCGGCCGACCGCGAGGCGCTGCTGTGGCGGCTGTCCGATCTGGTGGCCCGCGACGCCGACATTCTCGCCGAGCTGGAATCGCTCGACAACGGCAAGCCGGTGGGCTTGGCCCGCATGGTCGACGTCAACGGCGCGGTCGAATATCTGCGCTACATGGCCGGCTGGGCGACCAAGATCCATGGCCGTGTCATCCACCCGTCGTTCGCCGGTTTGCCGGGGGCGGAAATCACCGTCAACGCGGTGCGCGATCCGGTCGGCGTCGTCGGTCAGATCGTGCCGTGGAATTTCCCGCTGCTGATGGCGGTGTGGAAGCTGGCGCCGGCGCTGGCGGCCGGCTGCACCTGCGTGCTGAAGCCCGCCGAGCAGACCTCGCTGACCGCGCTCTATCTTGCCGAACTGGTGGCCGAGGCGGGCTTTCCCGCCGGCGTGGTCAACGTCGTCACGGGTCTGGGCCACGAAGCGGGCGCGGCGCTGGTCGCCCACCCGGACGTGGCGAAAATCGCCTTCACCGGCTCCACCGAGGTCGGCAAGATCATCGGGCGCGGCTGCATGGACACCATGAAGCGGGTGTCGCTGGAGCTGGGCGGCAAATCGCCGGTCATCGTGTGCGCCGACGCCGATCTCGACAAGGCGATTCCCGGCGCCGCCATGGCGATCTTCTTCAATGCCGGTCAGGTCTGCACCGCCGGCTCGCGGCTCTACGTCGACGCCAAAATCTACGAGCCGTTCATGGCCGGCATCGCGGCGTTCGCCAGCGGCATCAAGGTCGGCCCCGGCTGGGCGCCGGACACCCAGATGGGGCCGCTGGTCTCCGCCGAGCAGCAGGCGCGTGTGCTGAGCTACATCGAGATCGGCAAGGCCGAAGGTGGCGAGCTGCTGGTGGGCGGCGAGGCCCAGGGCGACGAGGGCTATTTCGTCAAGCCGACCATTCTCGCCAACGTCAATCCGGCGATGCGGGTGGTGCGCGAGGAAATTTTCGGCCCCGTGGTTGTCGCGCAGAAGTTCGCGACCATCGACGAGGCGGTGAAGCTCGCCAACACCAGCGACTATGGTCTGGGGGCGTCGGTGTGGAGCGAGGGTCTGTCGACCGCGCACCGCATCGCATCGCGCTTGCAGGCCGGCTCGGTTTGGGTCAATTGTCATAACGCGATCGACCCGGCGGTGCCGTTTGGCGGTTTCAAGCAGTCCGGGCTCGGGCGTGAACATGGCGAGGAGGCGATCAACCTCCACACCGAACCCAAGAGCATCTGGTACGCGGTCTGAGGGGGATGAAGGCAATGCGCGCGAGTTTGTTGGCTGTCGCTATCGCGATGCTTGGACTGGGGACGATGCCCGTTCTCGCCGAGGATTTGCAGCCGGAGGACTTCACGGTTCGATCCTTGCCGGCGCCGGGGCCGCACTGGTTCTGGGCCAATGACATTTCGTTCACCCGGATGAACGACGGCCGGGCCTATCTGTTCGATGGCGATACCGGCCAGATGCTGGGGCAGATCAGCGCCGGCTTCGGTCACGCGCTGCTGCAGACCTCGCCGTCCGGGCACGAGATCTATGTGCCGGAGACCTATTATTCCCGTGGCTCGCGCGGCGAGCGCACCGACGTGCTGAGCATTTACGATGGCGTCAACCTGGCGCCGGTGGGCGAGGTGATTCTCCCCAACAAGCGTTATGGCGGCCTGTCGCTGGAGGCGCAGATGCCGCTGTCCGACGACGGCAAGTTCGCGCTGCTTTATTTCTTCACGCCGGCCCAGTCGGTGGGCGTGGTCGATCTGACGACCCGCAAGTTCGTCGGCGAGATCGAGACGCCCGGTTGTGCGCTGGTGTTTCCGTTTGCGCCCCGGCGCTTCGCCATGCTGTGTGCCGACAACGCGCTGCTGGTGGCGGAACTCGATGACGCCGGTGCCGGCAAGGTGGTTGGGCGCACCGAGCCGCTGTTCACCGAGGCGGATCCGGTGGTCGACAAGGCGGTGCGGCGCGGTGGCCTGTGGTACTTCTTCAGCATGGACGGCAAGGTCCATGAAGTGGAGATGGCGCCCAAGCCCAAGTCGCGCAAAGCTGGCGCGCCGCTGCCCAGGGTGGTCAACCAGTGGTCGCTGACCACCGCCGAGGAGGCGAAGGCCGGCTGGCGCTCCGGTGGCTTCCAGCCCTATGCCGTGCACGAGGCCGGCAACCGGCTGTACGTGCTGATGCTTCAGGGCACCCGTGATAATCGCAAGGATCCGGCGGGCGAGGTCTGGGTCTATGATCTTGCCAAGCGCCAGAAAGTGCAGACCATCAAACTCACCGAACCCACCATCACGCTGGCGGTGAGCCAGGATGCCAGGGCGCAGGTCTTCACCGGCCCCGGCGTCAGCACCAACGCCCATGTCTATGACGCGGCGACCGGCGCCCATGTGCATGCGATCCCGGATGTCGGTCCGTACATCACCTTGATCCAGCCGGTGACGGTGCGCGCCCCGGAGCAGGCGAAGCCGTGATGGTCGATCCCGCGCTTGACCTGGCGTTGAAGCTGTTCCTGGCGGGGTTGTTCCTCGCCGCGGGTGCGGCCAAGCTGGCGCGTCCCGCCCGCTTCCGTCAGGCGCTGGCCGACTATCGCCTGCTGCCATCGCCACTGCTGTGGCCGGCGGCGCTGGGGCTGGGCCTGGTCGAGGTCGCTGCGGCCGGCGCGCTGTTTGCCTCACCCGTCGTGGCCGGGGTCGGGGCGCTGGCGCTGGCCGGGCTGTGCCTGCTGTACGCCGCCGGTATCGGCGTCAATCTCGCGCGTGGCCGGACCCGTATCGACTGCGGCTGCCTCGGCAGCGCCGGCGAGGGCATCGGCGTGTCGCTGGTGGTGCGCAACCTGCTGCTGGCGCTTGTGGCACTGGCGCTGCTTGCCGGTCCCGGCGATCGGCCGCTGGTGTGGCTCGACGGGCTGACCATCCTGGGTGTCATCGTCGCCGCTGCCTTTGTCTACGCCATCATGGCCCAGCTGGCCCATACGCCGCATGGTGCGGCCCCGGAGAATGCCTGATGCAGACCGCGCTCATCATTGCCGTGATCGTCCAGTGGGTGGCCATCGTCGGTCTGGCGGCGCTGCTGCTGGCGGTGCTGCGCCAGATCGGCGTCATCCACCAGCGCCTGGCGCCGATGGGGGCGCTGGCGCTGCCGGGCGGACCGGCGGTCGGCACCGTGGCACCCGGTTTTGAGCTGCCCTCGCTTTCCGGCTCGCTGGTCAAGGTCGGCGGCCGGTCGGCGCGTGACACGCTGCTGTTTTTCCTGTCGCCCACCTGTCCGGTCTGCAAGGAGTTGCTGCCGGCGCTCAAGTCGTTCGCCCGCGATGAGGGGCGCCAGCTTGATGTGGTTCTGGCCAGCGATGGCGACGCCGCCGAGCAGCGGCGCATGGTGCGTGACAATGGCCTGGAAGCAATGCCGCTGGTGCTGTCGACCGAACTCGGTCAGGCCTACGCGGTCGGCAAGCTGCCCTATGCCGTCATCATCACCGCCGATGGCAAGCTGGCGGCCAAGGGGCTGGTCAATTCGCGTGAACATCTCGAAAGTCTGGTCGAGGCTCGCAGTCGCGGCGTCGCGACCCTGCAGGATTATCTGGCCGGCACGCGTGCCGCCGCCGAGTAAAGGGGGAACGTCCTCATGTGGTTTGATCGTCTGACCGAAAAGGCCGCCCGGCGGCTCGCACACACCACCTCGCGCCGTCATGTGCTGGGCAAGCTCGGCACGCTGGCGCTGGGAACGGCGGCGGTGCCGCTGCTGCCGATCGCCCGCGGCCAGGCCTCCGGCGCGCCGCAGGCCGGTGGTGATCCGCGCAATCCGCAGGACTGCGCCTACTGGCGTTACTGCGCCATCGACGGCTTCCTCTGCACCTGCTGCGGCGGCACCATCAACAGCTGCCCGCCGGGCACCGAACCGTCGGTGCTGACCTGGGTCGGCACCTGCCAGAACCCCGACGATGGCAAGCATTACATCGTTTCCTACAACGACTGCTGCGGCAAGGGCGGTTGCGGCCGCTGTACCTGCATGCGCAATGAAGGCGACATGCCGGTCAATCGGCCCGGCCAGGCCAACGATATCAACTGGTGCCTTGGCTCTACCCACAACACCTACCATTGCACCGTGTCGGTGCTCATGGGCGCGGCGGAGAATGGCTGACAGGCGCCGGCATGTCGGCGCCCGGCTGCTGCCGGGGGTGGTGCTGACGGTGCTTGCCCTGTCGGCACCGCCGGCTGTTGCTGTCGATGCGGCGGGGCCGCGGGGCAACTACATGCTCCAGTGCATGGGCTGCCATCTGCTCGATGGCTCCGGCATGGCCGGCAAGGTGCCCGACATGCGCGGCATTATCGGCAAGTTCCAGTATGTCGAGGGTGGGCGGGAATTCCTCGGCCGCGTGCCGGGCGTCGCCCAGGCGCCGATCGACGACGCCAAGCTGACCGACGTGCTCAACTGGACGGTCAGGAATTTCGCCGATCCCGCCGACCGTGCCCGGTTCAAGCCGTACACGGTGGACGAGGTGGCGCGGCTGCGCCGGCAGCCGTTGACCGACATCACCAATACACGCGCGCGCCTGGTGGAGAAGCTGCCCGCCGGGCAGTGAGGGAGGCGGGCCCGCCGACGGGGTGGCCGAATGGCGTCAGCGCCGGGCGGCCAGTGCCTGCTGGCGATAGTCCGACGGCGTCTGCCCGACCTTCTTGCGGAAGGAGCGGGAAAAATGGGCGGCGTCGTTGAAACCCAGCGAGAAGGCGATTTCCAGAATCGAGGCGCGGGCACAGCTCTCGTCGGCCAGTACCTGCATGGCGCGGGCGAGCCGGCGCTCCCACAGCCAGGCGGTCGGCGTCGTCTCGGCATCCTCGAACAGCCGGTAGAGCTGGCGGCGCGACACGTTGAAGGCACTGGCGATGCTGTCGGGAGTCAGGTTGGCATCCCCCAGCCGGGCGTCGATCCACGCCTTGATGCGGGTGAGTGTCGGCCGGTTGACGCCAGCCAGCGAACCCCCGCCGCCATCGGCGAGCAGGCGGGTGAGCAGGTGGAACAGCGATTCCAGGCCCACCCGGCGCTCGTCGTCGCTCAGCGTGTCGCCCAGGGCGCTGAACTGGCTTAAGGTCGCCGAGAACAGTGCGCCCAAGCCCCGCGAGCCGTCGATGCGCCGGCCGCAAGCCAGTTCGGGCAGGCCGGTCAGTTCGCGCACCAGCGCGTGCGGCATGTGCACTGATCGCTGGCGCATGGAGGAGCCATAACGGAACTCCGAGGCGCGGCGGGAGTCAATGATGGTGCAATCGTTGGGCAGCAGATGGGCTTCCGATCCCTCCTGCGCCATGGCGGCCTCGCCCTCGATCTGCTGGATCAGGAAATAGCAGTCATGCTGGGCATCGGTGAGCTGTGGCCGGCGCTTCATCACCCTGGCCCAGCCCAGTTCGATGTCGGCGATGTCCAGCGCGTCGAGGCGGCGGGCGGCGATGGCGCCGTGGAAGCGCTCGGCGTCGGCGACTCCGGTATCGAAGCGCCCGCAGATGCTGGTCACATCCGCCTGCCACCGGTCCAGCCGTTCATGCAGGGACGCGCGCGCGTTCATGCTCCCCGTCCGTCTCCCTGATCTTTTTATACCTCAACTATGGAGCCGGCCCGACGCCACGGCAACCGGGAAAATCCGGCGCGGGCGGGCGACGCAATCAGCCGCGTTCGGCCTGCACCGTGCCCAGGCACAGCTGGAACAGCTGGTTCTGGGTGGAAATGCCAAGTTTTTCATAGGCCCGACGACGGTAGGTGGTGACCGAGGACGGCGCGATGTCGAGGTCGAGCCCGATGCCGACAGTCGAGTAGCCGAGCAGGATGCGCTCGCAGATGTCGCGCTCGCGCCGGGTCAGGCGGTCGAACGGCGGCAGCTGGCGGCCGATCACCGAGTGAATCAGGCTGGGCGCGGTGGCAGGCGATGCATCCGGCGCGCCGGCCTCGCGCCACAGGCGGTAATGGGTGCCGATCAGCGCCGTCGCCACCGGCAGGATGGCTTCCAGCCGCTGCCAGTCGGCATCGGAATAGGGGCCGGATTCGCGCATCCGGTAGAAGTTGCAATAGACCCGCGCGTCGCCGGCCCGGCCGATGGTCGAGGCCTTGTCGACGAGCCCGGTGCGGTCGAAGAAGTGGTCGCGATAGTCGGCCGGCGCGTCCATGTGCGGCACCAGCCGGATCGGTGCGTCGTCGTGCCGGGCATCGTCCGCCAGGATGCGCGCCCGGTTGGGGTCGGCGCCGTGGAAGCGTTCGACATAGTCGCGCGCCAGCGACTCGGCGTGTTCCGGCGGCATTTTCGACTGGGTGAACAGGTGGCCCGGCCCGTCGCCCGGCGCGAAGGTGAAGACGACACAGTGGTCCACCGGCACGATGGCGTTGAGGCTGCGGGTCAGTGCCGCCTGAAAGGCCGGCGTGCCCAGCGCCTCGATGGCGCTGGCGAGCGCCGGCAGCCAGCCGGCCAGCAGGGTGTCGTCAGGCGCGGGAGCGGCGGACGCCAGGGGCGCGGGGGGAAGGGGGGATGTGCCGGACATTGCGGCGCTATCATAGCAAGCTTGGGGGTCGTTGCCAGTCGCCGGCGGACCGGCCAGGCGCCGCATTGCCCGCCCGGCAGCGGGCTGTCGTTGCTTGTCCCCTCCGGTGTGGACGGCGCGCGGGCGAAAACCGTGGCATGGTAGGCTCACGATTACTGTGGAACCAAGATGGCCCGCAGGGCCACGCACCATACAGGGAGGATGCGATGAGCAAGGCATTTGCCTCGGCCGGCGACCTTGAGGACAAGGTGGTCAGCTTCACCCAGCTCGCACCGGGCTGCTACGCCTACACCGCCGAGGGCGACCCCAACTCCGGCATCATCATCGGCGAGGACGGGGTGATGGTGATCGACACCCAGGCGACGCCGGAAATGGCCGCCGACGTTCTGGCCCGCGTCCGCGCGATCACCGACAAGCCGGTGAAATACGTGGTGCTCTCCCACTATCATGCGGTGCGCGTGCTCGGCGCCTCGGCCTATGAGCCGCAGGCGATCATCGCTAGCCGCGACACCTACGATCTCATCGTCGAGCGCGGCGCCGCCGACATGGCCTCGGAAATCGGCCGCTTCCCGCGGCTGTTCCGCGGCGTCGACTCCATTCCCGGCCTGACCTGGCCGACCATCGTGTTCGAGAACAAGCTCACCGTGCAGCTGGGCGGCCTGGAGGTCGAGATCCTCCAGGTCGGGCGCGGCCACACCAAGGGCGACACCGTCGTCTGGGTGCCGGCGCACAAGGTGATGTACGCCGGCGACCTGGTGGAATATGGCGCCACCCCCTACACCGGCGACGCGCATCTGGAGGACTGGCCGGGCACGCTCGACAATCTGGCGACCTTCGGCGCGGAAAAGCTGGTGCCGGGGCGCGGTGACGCGCTCACCAACGCCGCCCAGGTGGCTGACGCCATCGCCGGGACGCGGGCGTTCGTCAGCGACCTGTTCCAGTCGGTGAAGGCGGCGAAGGATGCCGGCAAGAGCCTCAACGACACCTATCGCACCGTCTATGCCGAACTGAAGCAGAAGTACGGCAACTGGGTGATCTTCGACCACTGCATGCCGTTCGACGTCACCCGCGCCTACGACGAGGCCGGCGGCCTGTCCCACCCGCGCATCTGGACCGACGAGCGCGACCAGGCGATGTGGAAGGAACTGGAGGGATGAAACAGCTCAATCCGAGCCACGTCCGCCCGAGCTTCCCGTTCGCGCGGGCGCCGGAGCAGGATGGAGCCCCCAACCACCACCCGGTGGTGATCGTCGGTGGCGGCATGGTCGGCCAGACCATCGCGCTCGACCTCATCCGCAAGGGCGTGCCGGTGGTGGTGCTGGAGCAGGGCGAGACCGTCTCCATCGGCTCGCGCTCGCTGTGCCAGGCCAAGCGCACACTGGAGATCTGGGACCGGCTGGGCGCCGCCGAGTGGATGGTCGACAAGGGCGTGCAGTGGAACATCGGCAAGGTGTTCCACCGCGACGGCCTGCTCTACGAGTTCAACCTGCTGCCCGAGGACGGCCACCAGATGCCGGCCTTCGTCAATCTCCAGCAGTACCACATGGAAGAGCATCTGCTGGAGAAGCTGGCGGCCGCCGGCGGCGCGGTGCGCTGGCGCCATCGCTGCGTCGGCATCGAGAACCGGCCGGACGGCGCGACCGTGCAGGTGGAGACGCCGGAGGGCGCCTACACCCTGACCTGCGACTGGCTGATCGCCTGTGATGGCGCGAAAAGCGGCATCCGCCGCCAGCTCGGCCTCGATTTCGACGGCAAGGTGTTCGAGGACAAGTTCCTCATCACCGACGTGCGGATGACCGCGCCGTTTCCCGCCGAGCGCTGGTTCTGGTTCGAGCCGCCGTTTCACCCCGGCCAGACGGCGCTGCTGCACCGCCAGGCCGACGATATCTGGCGCATCGACCTGCAACTGGGCTGGGACGCCGACTCCGAGGCCGAAAAGGCGCCGGAGCGGGTGGTGCCGCGCATCCAGGCGCTGCTCGGCCACGACAATTTCGAGCTGGAATGGATCAGCGTCTACGTCTTCCAGTGCCGGACGCTGTCGCGCTACGTCCACGACCGGGTGATTTTCGCCGGCGACGCCGCGCATCAGGTGTCGCCGTTCGGTGCGCGCGGCGGCAACGCCGGCGTGCAGGACGCCGACAATCTGTGCTGGAAGCTGAAGCTGGTGCTCGACGGCCGGGCGCCGGCGAGCCTGCTGGAGAGCTACAACGACGAGCGCCTCTACGCCGCGCACGAGAATATTCTCAACTCCACCCGCGCCACCGACTTCATGACGCCGAAGTCCGAGGCCAGCCGGCGGATGCGCGACACCGTGCTGGCGATGGCCGCCGACTGGCCGTTCGCCCGCGCCATGGTCAATTCCGGCCGCCTGTCGGTGCCGGCGCATCTGGTCGACTCCGTCCTCAACACGCCGGACGCCGACAGCTTCGCCGCCGTGGTGGCGCCGGGCTCGCCGGCCAGCGACGCGCCGATCGCCAGGGCCGGCGCCGACGACTGGTTCCTGCACGCCATCGGTGACCGGTTCGCGGTGCTCACCACTGCGGCGGACGCACCGGCGACGCTCGACATCGAGGGCGAGGCGGTGCCGGTGCTGACGGTCGGGCGCGATCTGGTCGACACCCAGGGGCTGCTGGCCCGCCGCTACGACCTGAAACCCGGCACCACCTACCTGTTCCGGCCCGACCAGCACGTTGCGGCGCGCTGGCGTGCCTTCGACCCCGCCGCCATTGGCGCCGCGATGACGCGGGCCATGGGGAAGGCGGGCGGCCAGTCCAAGACCGAGGGAGCGGCCCATGCTGCTTGAACGCGACAATCGTCTGGAGCAGCCGGACAGCTTCTATGCCGGCCTCATCGCCGCCCATGACGGGCTCAGCCTCGAACAGTCGGCGGACCTCAATTTCCGCCTGCTGCTGATTCTTGCCAACCAGATCGGCCGCCACGATGTGCTGCAGGCGGCGATCGCGGCCGCCCGCGAGGGCGTCACCGCCTGAGCGGTCGTGGCGGTGTGAAGGGGGAGGCGGCGTTATGGCTTCCCCCGCCGCCGCCCCGGCCATTGCTCCGGATTGCCTCCGCCCTTAAGCTGGTGTCGATTTTCCGGGGAGATATTGCCATGACCGCACCCGCATCTTCGGCCGCCGCGCCGGCGTCGCTCCACAATGATCCGCTGGTGCTGACCCACATCGAGGGCGGGGTGGCGACGGTGACGCTCAACCGGGGCGACCGCTTCAATCCGCTGTCGGTGGAGATGATCGCCGCGCTCGATACGGCGCTGGCCGCCGTCGCCGACAACCCGGCGGTGCGGGTGGTGGTGCTGGCGGCGGCCGGCAAGGCCTTCTGCGCCGGCCATGACCTCGGCGAGATGGTGGCGACGCCCGACCACGGCTTCTACACCCGGCTGTTCAACGCCTGCTCCTCGACGATGATGCGGCTGCACCGGATGCCCCAGCCGGTGATCGCCCGCGTCCAGGGCACGGCGACCGCCGCCGGCTGCCAGCTGGTCGCCATGTGCGACCTTGCCATCGCCGCCGACACCGCGCGCTTCGCCGTCTCCGGCATCAGCTTCGGCCTGTTCTGCTCGACGCCGGGCGTCGCCCTGTCGCGCAACGTGCCGCGCAAGACGGCGCTGGAGATGCTGCTCACCGGCGACTTCATCAGCGCCCGGCGGGCCGCCGAACTGGGGCTGGTCAACGCCGCCGTGCCGCCGGAACAGCTCGACGAGGCGGTGGCGGGGCTGGTGGCGCGCATCCTCGCCAAGCCGGCGGTGTCGGTGGCGCGCGGCAAGCGGCTGTTCTATGCCCAGGCCGAGCAGGGCATCGAGGCCGCCTACACGCTGGCCGAGCAGGTGATGGCCGACAACATGATGGACGCCGCCGCCCAGGAGGGCTTCCGCGCCTTCGTCGAGAAGCGCAAGCCGGTGTGGCCGGCCTGAGCCGGTCGGCCCCGGCGGATTAGCGCCGGGCGGGGTTGGTTGATGTAATGGCTAGTCTGTTTCACCTAGGCTGAACCATCGAGGCGCGTAATCGCTTTTAAACGCCCATACAGAGGAATTTGACGATTCCGCACCCCGGGTATCCGGGTGGCCCGAAATCGCGTCCAGCGCGCCCCTGCGTGGCGCTGGGGGCATGGTGCTGCCAGAGCTTGCCGGCGATCTCGTCATGGCCGGGTCGGATGTATTCGCGCACCTCGCCCGTCGTGGCCGGGCTTGACCCGGCCATCCACGCGAACACCGCATGGGGCGCGGGGGCTCCGGGCGGTGCCGCCTCACCGGCGAGGGCATCGCGGCGGAACCGCCGTCCGTGGATGCCCGGGACAGGCCCGGGCATGACGTGATGGCGGAAGGGAGGCCGCGCGATTCCGTTAAGGCGCCGCCATGGCTCGGCCCGGCCACCTCTCCGCCGTCATGGCCGGGTCGGATGTATTCGCCCACCTCTTCCGTCATGGCCGGGCTTGACGGTTTAGGGAACGGGTAGGCAATGGGGCGCACCGCCGGGGTGCCGCTATGGCCTGGCCCTGCCACCTCTCCACCGTCATGGCCGGGCTTGACCCGGCCATCCACGCGAACACTGCCGGTGCCGGCATGGGCACGACGCCCGCCTACCATGCCAGCTCGTCATAGAGGTCACGCCAGTCCGGGTTGTGCGCCAGGATCAGTCGCACCTTCCAGGCCCGGGGCCAGTGCTTGATGTTGTGTTCCCGCTGGATCGCGGTCTCGATGCGCTCATGCGGCTCGACGTAGACCAGGTGGGTGAGGCCATGGCGGCGGGTGAAGCCATCGAGCGCGCCGGTGCGGTGCTCCCAGGCGCGCCGGGCGAGGTCGCTGGTCACGCCCGTATAGAGCGTGCCGTTGGGCCGGTTCGTCATGATATAGACCCATCCCCCCATGCACCGGATGGTGCCGGACGTGGATGCCCGGGACAAGCCCGGGGATGACGTCATGGGGGGGGGGAGGGCGCCTCACCGGCGAGGGCATCGCGGCGGAACCGCCGTCCGTGGATGCCCGGGACAGGCCCGGGCATGACGTGATGGCGGAAGGGAGGCCGCGCGATTCCGTTAAGGCGCCGCCATGGCTCGGCCCGGCCACCTCTCCGCCGTCATGGCCGGGCCGGATGTATTCGCGCACCTCGCCCGTCATGGCCGGGCCTGACCCGGCCATCCACGCGAACACCGTCGGCGTCCGCTACCGCGCCAGGTCGAGGCCGGGCAGGCCGCGTATGAACAGGTCAACCACCAGATTGGCAAACTGGGCCGGCGTGGTCGGCCCGGCGGTGTCGAACCAGGTGTAGGTCCAGTTGATCGCGCCCATGAACATCATGGCGATCGGCTTGCGCAGCGCCTCGTGGTCGGCGATGTCCGGCCGCAGTTCCACCAGCAGCCCGAGGATGATGTCGATGATCTGGCGCTGGCGGCGGATCACCGGCGCGCGTTGCTCGTCCGGTAGTGACGCGATCTCGTTGAGCAGCACCACATGCTTGGCGGTGGCGGTGACGTAGAGGCTCATCAGGGCTTCAGCCAGCCGGCGCAGCCGGGTCTCCGGGTCGCCGTCGCTGGCGGCCACCCGCTCGGCGGTCTCCAGCAGCAAGGTGGTGTGGTCGGACAGGATGGCGTCGAGGATCGCCTCCTTCGACTGGTAATAATGGTACAGCGCCGACTTCGAGGTGCCGCAGGCCACCGCCAAATCGGCGATCGAGGCGCGGTGGAAGCCCATCTCGGCGAACAGTTCGGCGGCGCGGTCGACGATGGCCTGACGCCGGTCGTCATAATCGGGGGCTTGGGTACGGGCCATGCGGGCGGGACTGTCCAACTGTTACCGGGCGATGTCGGTCTTATGGACCGGCCGCCGCCGCCTTGGCAACCTGAACGCGCGGGTCCGGGTGGGGGCCGGGTGGGGGAACGCCGGTTCAGGCGGCGTTGGGGAATTTCGCGACCTGGATGTCGCCCTCGCGGGCGCGGGCCTGAGCCAGATCATAGGTCGTCTGCATCCGCAGCAGCGTGTCCGCCTTGATGCCGAAGGCCTTCTCGAACCGGATCGCCATGTCGGCGGACAGGCCGGCATGGCCGTTGAGCAGGGTGCTCAGCGCCTGCCGGGACACGCCGAGATGGCTGGCCAGCGCCGTCACGCTCACACCGGCGGGCTCGACGATCTCGGTGCGCAGCCAGTCGCCGACAGGGACGGCCAGCGACGGGTGCATCCTAAGCGCCATGATAGTCCTCCAGATCCATGTCGATCAGCGCGCCGTCACCATCAGGGCAACCGGGTCGCAAAAATCTTCAGGCTCGGCGGATCACCTTCTTGCTGTCCTTGCAGATCGAGCAGACCCCGGTTTCTTGGATAAAGTCGCTGGTGGTAGCCAGCGCACCAGTGATCTGCGCGGGGTGAGCCGTATCATTCGCCCATCCAAGGCCCTGAGCTATGCATTTGTTGCAGACAGCCCTTGGCCTAAGCTTAGTGATGAAGTCGTTGACCTCCTGCGGACGTGACATGATGCCTCCTGCGTTCTGTTAAGCATACAGGTGCGATGTCCGGATTACGATAGACTCGTCCTCCAAAATTCGAACCGAAGACTGTCGATTCGCGAAGGTCCGAATACCCGTCTGGTCCCGTCAGGCGTCGAAGTTGAGCACCACCTTGCCCGACTTGGGGAAGGACTGGCAGGTCAGCACATAGCCGGCGGCGACTTCCTCCTCCTCCAGGTTGTAGTTCACCGCCATGTCGACCTCGCCTTCCATCACCTTGGCGCGGCAGGTGCAGCAGACGCCGCCCTTGCAGGCGAACGGCACGTTGAGGCCGGCGTCCAGCGCGGCGTCGAGGATCGGCTTGCTGCCGTCATGCTCGAAGCTGACCGGCTGCTGGTCGATGATGATGGTGATGCGCGCGGCGGTGCTGTCGGCGGGCGCGCGCGTCGGCGTGCCCGTCGGCTGGCCGGCGGCGGTGAAGCGCTCGTGGCGGATGGCGCGCTTGTCGACGCCGGCGGCGAGCAGGCAGGCCTCCACCGTGTCGATCATCTCGCCGGGGCCGCACAGGAAGGCGGCGTGGATCGCCTGCGGGTCGACCATGTGCTTGAGGATGATCTGGCACTTCTCGGCGTCGATGCGGCCGTTGAGCAGCGGAATGTCGGCCTCGCCCTGGCTCAGCACGTGCAGCACTTCCAGCCGCTCCATGTAGCGGTTCTTCAGTTCCGCCAGCTGCTCGTCGAACAGCACGCGGCCGGGCATCCGGTTGCCATAGACCAGCAGGAAGCGGCTGCGGGGCTCGGCGGCGAGCACGGTTTTCAGGATCGACATCACCGGCGTGATGCCGCTGCCGGCGGCGAAGGCGACATACTGGCGCGCGGCCGATGGGTCGAGCTCGGTGTAGAAGTGGCCGGCCGGCGGCATCACCTCGACCACGTCGCCGGCTTTCAGCGCGTCGTTGGCGAAGCTGGAAAACAGGCCGCCGGGAATTTTCTTCACCGCCACCTGCAGGCTCTGTTCCTCGACGCCGGCGCAGATGGAGTAGGAGCGGCGCACGTCCTGGCCGTCGATGTCGCGCTTGAGCGTCAGGTGCTGGCCCTGGCGGTAGGCATAGAGCGGGGCAAGGTCGGCGGGCACCTCGAAGCGGATGGAGACAGCCTCCGGCGTCTCGCGCTTCACCTCGGCGACTTTAAGGGCATGAAACTGGCGCATCGGTCTGGCACACTCTCGTTAGAGGCATTTGAAGTGGTCGAACGGTTCGAGGCAGTCCGTGCAGCGCCACAGCGCCTTGCACGGGGTGGAGCCGAACTCGCTGACCCGCTTGGTGTTTGGGGAGTCGCAGCGCGGGCAGCGGATCGGGCCGCTGTTGGCCGCGCGCGGCTTGGGGGGCGCGATACCATAGGCCTTGAGCTTGGCGCGCCCCTCCTCGCTGATCCAGTCCGTCGTCCACGGCGGGACGATGGACTGGCGGACGGTGGCGCCGGGGAAGCCGGCCTCCGCCAGCTTCTCGCGGATCAGCGTGCCGATGATCTCGGTGGCCGGGCAGCCGGTATAGGTCGGGCTGATGGTCACCGTCACCGGCGGGCCTGCCTCGACCGCGCGCACGATGCCGAGATCGACCACCGACAGCACCGGCACTTCCGGGTCGGCGACCTCGGCAAGCGCCGCCCAGATGGCGTCAGTATCGGCGGTGGCGCTATTGGTCACGGCATCGTCCTCGGCATCGTCCTCGGGCAGGCTTACCACTCGGCGTTGGGGTAGGCGCGCTGCATGAACTGCATCTCGGACAGGATATGCCCCAGATGCTCGCTGTGATGCCCGACCCGGCTGCCGACCACCGGCCGGTGCGGCGCCGGCACCGCGATGCCAGCCTCACCCAGCGTGGCGGTGACAGCGGCCAGCCAGCCGGCCTTGAGTGCAGTGGCGTCCGGCGCGATGCCGGCGGCGGTCAGGCGTTCCTCGACGGCGTCGGGCAGGAACATCTCGTCGGTGAAGCGCCAGAGATTGTCGATGGCGGCGGCCATGCGGCGGTGGCTCTCCTCGGTGCCATCGCCCAGGCGCACCACCCAGTCGGCGGCGAAGCGCACATGGTAGGCGATTTCCGGCAGCGCCTTGGTGGCGATGGCCGCCAGCCGCGCGTCGGCGGACTGGCTCAGCGCCTGGAACTGCAGCTGCTGGAAGGCGGAGAAGAAGAACTGCCGGGCGATGGTCTGCGCCCAGTCGCCATTGGGCTGCTCGACCAGCAGCAGGCAGCGGAAATCGAGCGCGTCGCGCAGAAAGGCGAGCTGGTCCTCGTCGCGGCCGGCGCCCTCGATCTCGCCGGCCAGTGCCAGCAGCAGGCGCGCCTGGCCGATGAGGTCGAGCGACAGGTTGGTGATCGCCATGTCGAGCTCAAGCTCGGGCGAATGGCCGCACCATTCGGACAGGCGCTGGCCAAGGATGAGGGCGGAATCGCCGAGCCGCGTCGCGTACTCGAAGAGATCCTGTTGCTGGCTGGTCATGGTGTGGCCGCTCACATGTTCTTCACGTTGGCCGGCACCGTGTAGAAGGTCGGGTGCCGATAGATCTTGTCCTTGGCCGGCTCGAACAGGCTGTCGGCGGTCTCGGGGTCGGAAGCGACGACGGCGCTCGACGGCAGCACCCAGATGCTCACGCCTTCCTGGCGGCGGGTATAGACATCACGGGCGTGTTCGATCGCCATGGCGCCGTCGGCGGCGTGCACCGAGCCGACATGCTTGTGCGACAGGCCGTTCTTCGACCGGATGAACACTTCCCAGAGGGGCCATTCCTTGTTCATTGCTGTCATTCCTTGACTGTCGGCGGCGCGCTCGGCGCCGGCCGTCGTGCAGTAACGTTGGGGTGCGGGCCGTCGCTCAGGCGGCCTTGACGGCCGCCCGCTCGGCGACCTTCTGCTCGTGCGCGATCGCCGCCTCGCGGACCCACGCGCCGTCGTCCCATGCCTTGCGACGGGCGGCCATGCGGTCCCTGGCGACCTGGCCTTCACCGCGCACCACCGCGTAGAATTCCTCCCAGTCGATGGCGCCGAAGTCGTAGTGGCCGCGTTCCTCGTTCCACTTGAGGTCGGCGTCGGGCACGGTCAGCCCGATGGCTTCCGCCTGCGGCACCGTGACGTCGACGAACTTCTGGCGCAGCTCGTCGTTGGTCATGCGCTTGATGCGCCAGCGGATCGACTGCGCCGAGTTGGGCGAATTGTCATCGGCGGGGCCGAACATCATCAGCGACGGCCACCACCAGCGGTTCATCGCGTCCTGGGCCATGCGGCGCTGGGCGGCGTTGCCGTTCATCAGCACCGTCATGATCTCGAAGCCCTGGCGCTGGTGGAAGCTCTCCTCCTTGCACACCCGCACCATGGCGCGGGCATAGGGGCCATAGGAGGTCCGCTGCAGCGGGATCTGGTTCATGATCGCCGCGCCATCGACCAGCCAGCCGATGGCGCCGATGTCGGCCCAGGTCAGCGTCGGGTAGTTGAAGATGGTCGAGTATTTCGCCCGGCCGCTCAGCAGCGCGTCGACCATCTCGTCGCGCGAGATGCCCAGCGTCTCGGCAGCGGAATAGAGGTAGAGGCCGTGGCCACCCTCGTCCTGTACCTTGGCGAGCAGGATCAGCTTGCGGCGCAGCGTCGGCGCGCGGGTGATCCAGTTGCCCTCCGGCAGCATGCCGACCACTTCCGAGTGGGCATGCTGGGAAATCTGGCGAATCAGCGTCTTGCGATAGGCCTGGGGCATCCAGTCCTTGGCCTCGATATAGTCGTCGGCGGCGACGCGGGCCTCGAAGGCGGCGACCTTGTCGGCGTCCTCCGGCTGGGCGGCCTCTTCGGCCTGCTTTTTCCCGAATTCGAGATTGGTCGTGTACACGCTGCTCTCCTTCACCTGCCCGGCGCCGCCTCCATCGCGGGAGGGGTCGCCTCGATTGCCCTTATGTGACCGGGCGGGTCCAGTTTATAATAACCCGAACGATCGGTCAATTATTGCCGATCACTGGTTGCGATAATCATAAACCCGCTTGGCCTTGCCCTGGCTGCGCTCGACGGCGCCCGGCGCCGCCACCTCGATCCTGGCCGAGATGCCGATCTGGTCCTTGATGCGCTTGCCCAGATGCTTCGCCGAGCCGGCGATGGCGTCCTCGGCGGCGCCCGGCGCGCTCTCCACCACCACGGTCAGGCTGTCCATGCGGCCGTCGCGGCGGATTTCCAGCCGGTAATGCGGCGCCAGCGGCGCTTCGGTGAGGATCAGTTCCTCGACCTGGGTCGGGAACACGTTGACGCCGCGGATGATCATCATGTCGTCGCTGCGGCCGCGGATGCGGTCGAACCGGCGCATCGAGCGCGAGGTGCCCGGCAGCAGGCGGGTGAGGTCGCGGGTGCGATAGCGGATGACCGGCATCGCCTCCTTGGTCAGCGAGGTGAACACCAGCTCGCCGAACTCGCCGTCCGGCACCACCTCGCCGGTCTCGGGGTTGATGATCTCGGGGTAGAAATGGTCCTCCCAGATGGTCGGGCCGTCCTTGCTCTCGACGCACTCCTGGGCGACGCCCGGGCCCATCACCTCCGACAGGCCGTAGATGTCGACGGCGTCGATGCCGAAGGTCTGTTCGATTTCCCGGCGCATCTCGTCGGTCCACGGCTCGGCGCCGTGGATGCCGATGCGCAGCGAGCAGTCGCGCGGGTCCAGCCCCTCGCGGCGGAACTCGTCGGCGATCGCCAGCATGTAGGAGGGCGTCACCATGATGATGCCGGGCTTGAAGTCCTGGATCAGCTGTACCTGGCGTTCGGTGGCGCCGCCCGACATCGGGATGACGGTGCAGCCCAGCCGCTCGGCGCCGTAGTGGGCGCCCAAGCCGCCGGTGAACAGGCCATAGCCATAGGCCACATGTACCAGATCGCCGGGGCGGCCGCCGGCGGCGTTGATCGAGCGGGCGACCAGCGTCGACCAGGTCTCGATATCCCGCCTGGTGTAGCCCACCACCGTCGGCTTGCCGGTGGTGCCGCTGGAGGCATGGATGCGCGCCACCTGGTCGCGCGGCACCGCGAACAGCCCGAACGGGTAATTGTCGCGCAGGTCGAGCTTGGAGGTGAAGGGGAACTTGGCGAGATCATCGAGCGACTTCAGGTCGTCGGGATGCACGCCCCTGGCGTCGAAGGCGGCGCGGGTGTGGGCGACATTGTCGTAGGCGTGGCGCAGCGTCCATTTCAGCCGCTGCAATTGCAGCGCCGAGATTTCATCACGGCTGGCGACCTCGATCGGTTCGAAAGCGTGGCTAGTCCCCATGGTCTCATCTTCCCCGTCAGGCACGCCGGTGGCGTGCGGTACTATCCTCGGGCGCGTTGACGCGCCTGTTCCTCCGGCCGCGCGCGGCCCGTTGCCGTGTGTCGCGGGGCGGCCCGGTGAGCCGCCCCGTCTGTTTGTCCCGCGTCGTGGCGACGCGATTTTTTTTACGCGTGTCAGACGCGTTCGATCACCGTGGCGATGCCCTGGCCGACGCCGATGCACATGGTGGCCAGCGCGTAGCGGCCGCCGGTGCGGTGCAGCTCCTCGGTCGCCGAGATCAGGATGCGCGCGCCCGACATGCCCAGCGGATGGCCGAGCGCGATGGCGCCGCCGTTGCGGTTGACGCGCGCGTCATCGTCGGCGACGCCGAGCTGGCGCAGCACCGCCAGCGCCTGGGCGGCGAACGCCTCATTGAGTTCGATGACGTCGATCTGGTCCAGCGTCAGGCCGGCCAGCGCCAGCGCCTTGTGCGTCGCCGGCACCGGGCCGATGCCCATGATGCGCGGCGCGACACCGGCGACCGCGCCGGCGACGACGCGGGCCCGCGGCGTCAGGCCGTGTGCCCTGGCGCCGGCTTCCGAGGCGATCAGCATGGCGGCGGCACCGTCATTGACGCCGGAGGCGTTGCCGGCGGTGACGCTGCCGCCGGCGCGGAACGGCGTCGGCAGCTTGGCCAGCGACTCAACGGTGGTGCCGGCGCGCGGGTGTTCGTCCTTGTCGACCACGGTCACCTCGCCCTTGCGGCCGGGGATGTGCACCGGGGTGATCTCGACGGCCAGCCGGCCATTGGTCTGGGCGGCGACCGCCTTGTCCTGCGAACGCACGGCGAAGGCGTCCTGGTCGGCGCGGCTGATGTTGAAGTCGGCGGCGAGGTTTTCCGCCGTCTCGGGCATCGAATCGATGCCGTACTGCTTCTCCAGCACCTTGTTGACGAAGCGCCAGCCGATGGTGGTGTCGTAAATCTCGGCCTTGCGCGAGAAGGGGCTGTCGGCCTTGGGCATCACGAACGGCGCCCGGCTCATGCTCTCGACACCGCCGGCGATGGTGAGTTGGGCCTCGCCCGAGCGCACCATGCGCGCGGCATAGAGCGCGGCGTCCATGCCGGAGCCGCACAGGCGGTTCAAGGTGGTGCCCGGCACGTCGATCGGCAGGCCGGCGATCAGCGATGCCATGCGGGCGACGTTGCGGTTGTCCTCGCCGGCCTGGTTGGCGCAGCCGAAGGCAACGTCGTCGACGCGGCTCCAGTCGACGCCGGCGTTGCGGGCCATCAGTGCCTTGAGCGGCACGGCGCCCAGATCGTCGGCGCGGACGCCCGCCAGCACGCCACCATAGCGGCCGATGGCTGTGCGGATACCGTCGCAGATGAAAGCCTGGGTCATGTTACGCATCTCCTGAACTGGTGGCGGCATCGACGATATGGCCGTCGATGCGTCGCGAAAGACCATGGAACTCGGCAATGACGGCGCCATCCTGCTGGGTGACGGTGACGTCGTAAATCCCCGTACGGCCGGCGCTGGACCGCCGCTGCGCCGTGGCGGTCAGCCGGTCGCCGTGCCGGGCGGGGCGCACGAAGGTTACCGCCGCGTGCTGGGCGACGGTGCGGTGGTTGTCGGAATTGCAGGCGAAGGCGAAGGCCGAATCGGCCAGCGTGAAAATGAAGCCGCCGTGGCAGATGGCGTGGCCGTTGAGCATCGAGTCGGTGACGGTCATGGCCAGCTCGGCCCGGCCATCGGCAATGGCGAGAATCGTCATCCCCAGCCCCCGCGAGGCCTGGTCCTCCGCCATCATCCGCGCGGCAACCCGCTGCGCCAGCCGATCCGCCTGTGCGGTCATGGCCATCCTTCCCTGCCTTATCGGCCCCGGCCGGCGTCGCCGCCGGCTCCTGCGTGCGCCGGCTCTTGCGTGCCGGCTCTTTGTTGGCCGATCCTTGATGCGGCCTTTTGTCTTGCGGTAAATTGTCCGACCGGACATACTATTAATTGACGACGCCGGTTCGCCTGTCAATCGCCACGCTGCGATCTAGGTCGAAATCGGACGCGAACAACGATTGGGCGGGGAACCATGGACTTCGAGACGATCCAATTTTCTGTCAGCGGTGGCATTGCCCGCCTGACGCTGAACCGACCGGAAAAACTCAACAGCTTCAACGTGCAGATGCATGGCGAGATCGCCCGGGCGCTGGACGCGCTGGAGGCCGACGCCACCGCGCGGGTGCTGGTGCTCACCGGCGCCGGGCGCGCCTTCTGCGCCGGGCAGGACCTTGACGACCGGGCGGTGAAGCCGGGCGACGCGGCGGTCGACCTCGGCGCCAGCCTGGAGAATTACTACAACCCGCTGGTGCGTCGGCTGACCGGGCTGAAGATGCCGGTGATCTGCGCCGTCAACGGCGTCGCCGCCGGCGCGGGCGCCAATCTGGCGCTGGCCTGCGACATCGTGATCGCCTCCACCGCCGCCAAGTTCATCCAGGCCTTCTGCAAGCTGGGTCTGGTGCCCGATTCGGGCGGCACCTGGATTCTGCCGCGACTGGTTGGCTCGGCGCGCGCCATGGCGCTGTCGATGCTCGGCACGCCGGTGTCGGCGGAGCAGGCGGAAGCCTGGGGCATGATCTGGAAAGCCGTGGCGCCGGAGGCGCTGGCCGGCGAGATCGATGCGCTGGCCGGGCATTTCGCCACCCAGCCGACCAAGGGCCTGAGCTTCATCCGCCAAGCGATTCGCGCCGCCGCCACCAACAGCCTTGACGCCCAGCTCGATCTGGAGCGCGATCTGCAGCGCGCCGCCGGCAATTCCGCCGACTACAAGGAAGGCGTCGCCGCCTTCCTCGCCAAGCGGCCGCCCACCTTCACCGGCGCCTGAACCCCGGCGCCGTCGTCCCCCTGTTTCTCGCATCTTCTCGCGAAGGAGAGTTCCATGAAGCTCATGAGCTATGCGTGCGGTGAGTGGGTTGCCCCCACCGGCCGCCTGACCCAGGTCGTCAGCGCCGTCGATGGCGCGCCGATGGGCAACGTCTCGACTGACGGCCTGAACTTCGCCGCCATGGCGCAACACGCCCGCGAGGTCGGCGGTCCGGCGTTGCGGGCGCTGACCTTCACCCAGCGCGCCGACATCCTCAAGCGGCTGGGCCAGTATCTGATGGAGCGCAAGGACCAGCTCTACGCGCTGTCCTACAAGACCGGCGCCACCAAGGGCGACAGCTGGATCGACATCGACGGCGGCATCGGCACGCTGTTTGCCTATGCCTCGCGCGGCAAGCGCGAGCTGCCCAACGAGCGCCACCTCATCGACGGCGAGGTCGAAGGGCTGTCCAAGACCGGCAGCTTCATCGGCCTGCACGTGCTGACCCCGCTGCAAGGCGTGGCGGTGCATATCAACGCCTTCAACTTCCCCTGCTGGGGCCTGCTGGAGAAGTTCGCGCCGACCTTCCTCGCCGGCGTGCCGATCATCACCAAGCCGGCCACCGCCACCGCCTGGCTGGCGGAAGCGCTGGTGCGGATGATGATCGAGTCCGGCCTGCTGCCGGCGGGTTCGCTGCAGCTCATCGTCGGCTCGACCGGCGACCTGTTCGAGCACCTGACCTGTCAGGACGTGGTGTCGTTCACCGGCTCGATCGACACTTCGATCAAGCTGCAGGCCCACCCGGTGATCCTGCGTAACGCCGTGCGCTTCATCGCCGAGCGCGACTCGCTCAACGCCTCCATCCTCGGCCCCGACGCCGGCCCCGGCACGCCGGAGTTCGACCTCTACGTCAAGGAGGTGATGCGCGAGATGACCACCAAGGCGGGCCAGAAGTGCACCGCCATCCGCCGCGCCATCGTGCCGCGCGCCCATGCCGACGCCGTCGCCGAGGCGCTGAAGGCACGGCTGGCCAAGGTGGTGGTGGGCAACCCGGAAGCCGAGGGCGTCACCATGGGCGCGCTGGCGAGCCAGGCCCAGCGCGACGACGTGCGCGCCAAGATCGAATTGCTCAAGCAGGACGCCCGCGTCGTCTGCGGCGACCCGGACAATTTCGAGGTGGTGGGCGCCGACAAGACCGCCGGCGCTTTCCTGCCGCCGGTGCTGTTGCAGTGCGACGACCCGTGGGCCGCCAGATACATCCACGACGTCGAGCCGTTCGGTCCGGTCGCCACCATCGTGCCCTACGACAATCTGGCCGACGCCGTGCGGCTGGCCAATCGCGGCGAGGGCAGCCTGGTCGCCTCGGTGTTCACCTATGACCCGGCGGTGGCCGATGAACTGCTGTTCGGCGCGGCGGCCTTCCATGGCCGGCTGGTGTTCATCGACCGCGACTGCGCCAAGGAATCCACCGGCCACGGCTCGCCGCTGCCGCACATGATCCACGGCGGCCCGGGGCGCGCCGGCGGCGGTGAGGAGATGGGCGGCCTGCGCGGCGTGAAGCACTATCTCCAGCGCACCGCGCTGCAGGGCTCGCCGGCGCGGCTGGGCCAGCTGGCCCGCACCTGGATCAAGGGCGCGCCGGAAGTGCCGGCACCGGTGCATCCGTTCCGTCAGGCCATCGACGAGCTGGTGCTCGGCGAGACGCTGCACACCGCCGAGCGGGTGGTGACGCTGGAGGACATCGAGCATTTCGCCCACTTCACCGGCGATACCTTCTATGCCCACATGGACGAGGAGGCGGCGGCCGCCAATCCGTTCTTTCCCGGCCGGGTGGCGCATGGCTACCTGCTGCTGTCGTTCGCCGCCGGTCTGTTCGTCGAGCCGGCGCCGGGGCCGGTGCTCGCCAACTATGGCCTCGACAACCTGCGCTTCCTCAAGCCAGTGTCGCCGGGTGACCGCATCAAGGTGCGGTTGACGGTCAAGCAGACCAAGCCGCGCAACGCCGACTATGGCGAGGTGCGCTGGGACGTCGCCATCACCAACCATGACGACGAGCTGGTGGCGACCTATGATCTGCTGACGATGAACGCGTTCAAGGCGGCGGGCGCTTAAGCGTTCGTTGCCGGGATTCGTCGCCAGTCCGCCCGCCCGTGGCGCGCGGGCTGGTACGACAACAGCAACCAAGGGGGGAAGACGCATGATCAAGATGATCGCCATCTACCAGACGCCGGAAGACGCCGAGGCGTTCCTGACCCACTACCGCGATGTCCATGTGCCGCTGGTGAAGAAGGTGCCGGGCCTGCTGCGGGCGGAAGTGACCAAGATCAACCGCACGATGATCGGCGACAATGCGCCGTTCCTGATCGCCGAGATGTACTTCGCCGACAAGGAAAGCTTCTCGGCGGCGATGAAGAGCCCCGAGAACGCCGCCGCCGGCCAGGATCTGATGACCTTCGCCAAGGGTCGGGTGACCCTGGTGCAGGGTGAAATCCTCGACGCCTGAGCCGGCCATGGTGCTGTCGGGCGACATCAGCGGCGCGGGCGGGCGACTGCTCGTCCTGCTGCACGGGCTGGGCACCACCCGCGAGGTGTGGGCGCCGATGATCGCGGCCGCCGGTCCGCCGGCGGGCACCCGTGTGCTCAATCTCGACCTGCGCGGGCATGGTCGGTCGGGTGACGGGGGTCGGTCGGGTGACGGCGGTTCAGGCGCGGCCTTGCCCTACAGCTATGGCGCCCACGCGGCCGACGTCGCCGAGGCGATTCTCGCGCTTGAGGACGCGCCCGAGGAACTGGTTGTCATCGGCCATTCCATGGGCGGCGCGGTGGCGCTGGCGCTTGCCTCGGGCTGGTTCGGCGTGCAGCCGGCCCGCGTGCTCGGGCTGGGCATCAAGGTCGCCTGGACGGCGGAGGAAGAGGCCGGCGTGCTGGCGCGGGCCGGCCAGCCGGGCAAGAGCTTCGCCAGCCGCGAGGAGGCGCTGGCGCGCTATCTCAAGGTGTCCGGTCTGGCGGGGCTGGTGGATGCCGACTCGCCGCTGGTCGCCCACGGGGTGCGCGAGGCGGACGGCGGCTGGTGGCTGGCCACCGATCCGCGCACCGGCCTGGTTGGCGCGCCGCCGATCGCCGGCTTCGTGGCGGCGGCCCGCTGCCCGCTGCACCTGGCCTGCGGCGAGCACGATACGATGGTCAATCTCGCCCAGTTGCAGGCGCACGATCCGCAGGCCGAGGTGCTGGCGGGGCTCGGCCACAACGCCATGGTGGAAGACCCCGCGACGGTATGGGCCTGGGTCGGGCGTTACCGGGCCGCCTGAGCGGTCAGCGATCCGGCGCCGGGCCGGGGGCGCGGGCCGGAATCACCACGGACCAATTCAGCGCGGCCGGCGCGGCTTGTCGAAGCCGCCACCGCGGCCCGCAGGACCCCCGCGACCCGCGCCGGGGCGCTGACCGGCGCGCGGCTTGCCATAGCTGGCGCCACCCTCGCGGCCACCTTCACGGGCGCCTTCACGACCCCGCGGGCCCTCGCCGCCACGGGGGCCGTCGCCGCCACGGGGGGCGTCGCCCTTTCGCGGGCCGCCCTTGCCCGGATCAGTTTTGCCCACACCAGCCTTGCGCGGGCCACCCTTGCCGAGCGGCTTGACGAAGCCTTCCTTCTTGCGCGTGCGGGTGTCGTACAGCGGCTCCTCGCCCTCGCCGGCGGCCGGCCGCTCGGGCCGTTCGACGGTGCGCAGCGTCGGGCGCGGCGGGCGTGCTTCCTCACGCGGCTTGTCCCGCGACGGGCCGGGGTAGGGGCCATCGGCGGGTTCGATACGGATCGCCTTGTCGGCGGGGTCCGGCCGGCTGGCGGCGACGGCGAAGCGTTCCGCCACCTCGGGGTGAATTTCGAACCGCGTCTCGCGGTCGAAGATCTGGATGGCGCCGATGTCGCGCTTGACGATATGGCCGCGCCGGCACAGCAGCGGCAGCAGCCAGCGCGGGTCGGCGTTGGCGTTACGGCCGATGCTCAGCCGGAACCACACGCCCGGTCCGCCGCCCCGCTCGCGCGGCGCGTGATCGCCTTCCGGGTGCCCGCCCCGGGGGGCGGCGTCGTAACCGTCCTCGTCGCGGCGGCGCCGACCACGTTCGCGTGGCGCCGGTTCGGCCGGGCCGGGGTCGAACAGCTCTTCCGGTTCCGGCAGGCGGGCCCGCTGCAGGCGGATATAGGCCATCGCCACGTCCTCGGCCGAGCGCTGGGCAAGCAGCGTCTGGGCGGCGGCGCGGACGTCCTCGGCGGCTTCCTCCGTCCAGATCGGGTCGGCGATCAGCCGTTCGGCGTCGCGGGCGCGGACCTCGTCGGCCGACGGCGGTGCCATCCATTCCGGCTTGATGTGGGCGTCGGCGATCAGCCGTTCCGCGCGGCGGCGGCGCGGGTAGGGCACCATGATGGCGCACAGGCCCTTGCGGCCGGCGCGCCCGGTGCGGCCGCTGCGGTGAAGCAGCGTTTCCGAATTGGTCGGCAGCTCGGCGTGGATCACCAGCCCGAGCTCCGGCAGGTCGATGCCGCGCGCGGCGACGTCGGTGGCGATGCACACCTGCGCCCGGCGGTCGCGCAGTGCCTGCAGCGCGTGGCTGCGCTCGTTCTGGCTGAGCTCGCCCGACAGGGCGACGACGGAAAAGCCGCGTTCGGCGAGGTTGGCGTGCAGATGGCGCACGGATTCGCGGGTGGCGCAGAACACCATGGCGATGCCGGCCTCGAAATAGCGCAGCACGTTGACGATGGCGTGCTCAAGATCGCCCGGCGCGACGCGGATGGCGCGATAGTCGATGTCGGCGTGGGCGGACCGGCCGGTGGTGGTGGCGATGCGCAGCGCGTCGCGCTGGTAGGTCTTGGCCAGTTCGACGATGCCCTTGGGCAGGGTCGCCGAGAACAACAGCGTGCGTCGCGCCGAGGGAGCGGCGTCGAGCAGCAGCTCAAGGTCGTCGCGGAAGCCGAGGTCGAGCATCTCGTCGGCCTCGTCGAGCACCACGGCGCGCAGGCACGAGGCATCGAGGTTGCCGCGCTGGAGGTGGTCGACCAGCCGGCCCGGCGTGCCGACGACGATGTGCGCGCCCTGGAACAGGCTGCGCGCCTCCCGCCGGGCGTCCATGCCGCCGACGCAGGAGACGACGCGGGCGCCGGTGGGCTCGTAGAGCCATTCCAGCTCGCGGTGGACCTGCAGCGCCAGCTCGCGGGTCGGCGCGATGATCAGCGCCAGCGGCTCGGCGGCACGCGGCAGCGGCGCGCCATCGGCCTCCAGCAGCGTCGAGGCCAGCGCGAGACCAAAGGCGATGGTCTTGCCGGAGCCGGTCTGGGCGGAGACCAGCAGGTCGCGGCCCTCGGCCTCGGGGGCGAGCACGGCGGCCTGCACCGGCGTCGGTTCGGCATAGCCGCGTGCCTCTAGCGCGCGGGCAAGATCGGGATGGACCGGGGGAAAGGCCATGGGGGCGGACTCGCGGTTTGCAGGGTGTCGAGTGTCGACGGTCATGCGCGGGCCAATAGGCCACGCGCCGGGGGCACGGCCGGAATCCCGACCGTGGGAAGCGGGCCATAGACACCAAGCGGCCGCCCCGGTCAAGGGTTGTCAGCCGGTCGGCCGCCGCACAGGCGGCTGTTCCTAGTCCTCCAGCTCGGCCAGCCGCCGCTGTTCGCTACGCTGGCTGAGCAGCAGGTACATCACCGGCGTGACGATGCGCGACAGCAGGGTGGAGGAGACCAGGCCGCCGATGATCACCCAGGCCAGCGGGGCGTAAAGCCCCGAACCGGACAGCGCCAGCGGCAGCAGGCCGCCGACGGCGGTGACCGAGGTCAGCAGCACCGGCAGGAAGCGGATCTCGCCGGCCCGCTCGATCGCCTCGCGCAGCGCCAGCCCCTCCCGGCGCAACTGGCTGGTGAAATCCACCAGCAGGATCGAGTTCTTGATCTCGATGCCGATCAGCGCGATGAAGCCGATGACGGCGGTGAACGACAGCGAATTGCCGGTCAGCGCCAGCGCGATCAGGCCGCCGAACACGCCCAGCGGAATGACGCCCGCCACCACCGCGGACTCGCGGAAATTACCGAACTCCAGCACCAGCACGGCGAGGATGCCGAAGATGGCCACCAGAATGGCGTCGCCAAGACCCGAGAAGCTGCGCGTCTGGGCTTCCGCTTCACCACCGGCGGAGAGCGTGTAGCCAGCCGGCAGCGGCAGGCTTTGCAGACGCTCGAACACTTCCTTGTTCACCTTGGAGGTCAGGTAGCCGTCACGGGTGTAGGCGGTCAGCGTGACGGTGCGCTTCTGCTTGAAGCGGTCGATCGCCGCCGGTGCCGACCGCAGTTCCGGCTTGGCGACCAGGCTGAGCGGAATCGAACTGCCATCGGTGAGCGGGACGTAGATGTGGTTGAGCGCGGAATAGGGCTGGCGCTCGTCCATCGGCAGGCGGACCTGCACCGGATAGGAGTCGCCGTCGGAATCGCGGTAGCTGGACGTCGCCTCGCCGGCCAGCGCCAGCCGGGTGACGCGGCGGATGCTGCCGGCCGGCACGCCCAGTGCCGCCGCCTTGGCCTCGTCGATGCCGAGATCAAGGTCGGTGCGGTCCAGCCGCAGCGGGTTGCTGATGTCGCGGGTGCCGGGGGTGGCGATGATCGCCTGCTCGGCGACGCCGGCGAGCCGCTTCAGCACGGTCATGTCGGGGCCGGAGATGCGCACCGCGATCGGCGCCTCGATCGGCGGGCCGTTCTGGAAGATCTTGACCACGATGTCGGCGTCGGGGAAGCCCTCGAAACGGTGGCGCAGCCGCTCGACCAGCGCCGGGCCGTCGGTATTGTTCCAGTCCTTCACGGTGACGAACAGCTCGCCATACTGGGTGCGGTTTTCCTGCTGGCGGACGTTGTAGAACACCTGCGGGTTGCCGCGGCCGATGTTGCTGCTGACCGTCTCCACCATCGATTCTTCGGCCAGCACTTTCTCGACGAAGCGCACGGCGCGGTCGCTGGCGGGCATCGCCGCGCCATCGGTGCTTTTCACCTCGATCAGGAAATAGGGCACGTCGGCGGGCGGGAACATCGAGAAGCCGAGATAGGGCACCAGCGCGAAGGCCAGCCCGCACAGCGCGCCGGCCAGCGCCAGCGTCCGGCGTGGTTTCTCCAGCGCCAGGTGCAGCACCGGCGCGTACAGCCGGTGGATGCCGGTGGTCAGCCATTGCAGCAGGCGGTTGCCGTGGGCGCTTTCGTGGCGCGGCAGGATGCGGCTGGCGAGGAACGGGATGATGGTCAGCGAGACGATGAGCGAGGCGCCCACCGTCAGCAGTACGGTGAGCGGCAGCGAGCGGATGAAGCGGCCCGAGCCCTCGGGCAGGAACATCAGCGGCAGGAAGGCCAGCATCAAGGTGGCGGTGCAGCCGACCACGGCGACGGCGATCTGCCGGGTGGCGGCGAGTGCCGCCTCGCGCCGGCTGGCGCCTTCGCGCAGGTGGCGGGCGATGTTCTCGGTCACCACGATGGAATCGTCGACCAGCAGCCCGAGCGACAGCACGAAACCGGCGATGGACAGCTGGTTGAGCGTGAAGCCGAGACCTTTGAGCGCGGTAAGACCGATGGCCAGCGACAGCGGGATCGAGATCATGACGACAATCGACGCCCGCACGCCCAGCGGCAGCAGCGTCACCAGCACCAGCGCCAGCGCGATGATAAAATCGCGTCCCAGATGCGCCAGCCGTTCATCGACCACGCGCGACTGGTCGAAGGCGCGTTCGAGTTTGATGTCGGGTGGCAGCGACGGCGCGAAGTCGTCCAGCACCTCGTTGATGCCCTGGCGCACGTCCATCAGGTTGACGCCGTTCTTCTGGGTTGCGGTGACGAAGATCGCCCGCTTGCCGTTGAAGCGGGTGAGGTGGGTCGCCTCTTCGGTCGACCACGACACGGTGGCGAGATCACGCACCCGCACCACCCGGCCGGCCACCGACAGCACCGGCGTGTTCTCGACTTCCTCCAGGGTGCGGAAGGCGCCGCCGGCCTTCACGTTGAAGCGGCGGTCACCCACGTGCACGGCGCCCGCCGGCAGGTCGGCGCCCTGGGCGGTGAGCGCGTCGGCGATGGCGGTGACCGGGATCTTCAGTGCCGCCAGCCGGCCGAGATCGACCGCCACCCGCACCTCGGTTTGCGGCACGCCCCAGATCGAGGTCTTGCGCACGCCGGGCACCTGATTGAGCAGATCGCGCAGGTCGCGGGCGATCTTGTCCATCCGGCGGTAGGAGGCGTCCGGGCTGACCAGCGCCAGCTGGACCACCGCCGCCTCGGTGGTGCGCACCTTGCGGAATTCCAGCCGTTGCAGCCGCGACGGCAGGGTGGAGCGGATGGCGTTCACCTCCCGCACCACCTCGTCGAACTTGCGCTCGGCGTCGGTATCCCAGCCGAACTCGACGGTGACCACCGCCGAGCCGTCCTGGCTCACCGAGCGGATTTCCTTCACGTCATCGAGGCCCTGGAGCACGTCCTCGACCGGCTTGCTGACCAGCTGCTCCATGTCGGTGGGGTCGGCGCCCGGCATCGCCGCCACGACGACGACGACGGGAATCGGGAAATGCGGGTCCATCGAGCGGGGGATGGTGTTGAGCGTGTTGTAGCCCAGCGCCGCCAGCAGCGTGAACAGCAGCAGCGTGAACTGCCAGCGGCGGACCGCGAACTGAACCAGACCGCCCATGCTCAGCCCCGGTTCGCCGGGTGGCCGGTGGCAGGGGTCAGGCGCGGGGTGATTTTCATGCCGTCACGCACCCGGTCGGTGCCGGCCACCACCACCTGCTCGCCGGCGGCGAGCCCGGCGCTGACAATGGCCCACTGGTCGTCGAAACTGCGCAGCGCGACGCGGCGACTGCGGGCGACACGGCTTTTCGGGTCGACGACATAGATGAAGGCCTCGTCCGCCCGGCCGTTCATCAAGGCCATGGCGGGAATGGCGACCATGGTGGCCGCGCCATCACGGCGGGTTGGCACCAGCGCGTCGCCGATCAGGCCGCTGCGCAGCCCCGGTGCGGCCGGCAGGGCGATGCGGACATCGAAGGTGCCGGTGCGATCGTCGCTGCGCGCGGCGACCTCGATGATCTTGCCCGAAAGTTGCTGGCCCACCCCGTCGAGTTCCACTGGCAGCGTGTCGCCCAGGCGCACGGTGGCGAGCTGGGCGTCGGACAGCGGCACCTCCAGCACATAGCCCTGGTCCACCTTGCCCAGCCGCAGCACCGGCGTGCCGGGGCTGAGCACCTGACCGGGCTCGGCCAGCCGACGCTGCACGACGCCGTCGGTCGGCGCCCGCAGCACCGACCAGCGCAGGTTGAAGGCAGCGGTGTCGAGTTGCGCGGCGGCGGCCTTGTCGGCAGCCTGCGCGGCTTCCAGCCGCTGGGTGGTGGCCCAGCCGTCGGCGACCAGCTTTTCCACCCGCGCCAGTTCGGCGCGGGCCTTGTCGCGGTTGGCGGCGGCCTCGCGCCGACCAGCCTCGACCTCCATGGTGTCGAGCGCCGCCAGCACCTGGCCGGCCCGCACCGGCGTGCCGGCGTCCACCAGCACCCTGGCGACGACACCGCCGACCTTGAAGGCGAGGTCCGCCTCGCGGCGCAGCCGCACGGTGCCGGTGGCCCGCGCGGTGGCGGTGCCGGCGGCGGGCTCGGCGACTGCCACGGCGATCACGGGCGCTGTCGATTCGGGCGTGGCGGGCGTCGGGTCGCCACCGCAGCCGGCCAGCAGGGCGGCGACGGCAAGTCCGGGCACGGCCGCGCGGAGCTGGCGGATGACGTGGCGGGCGAGGGGCTGCGTCATGGCACTCTACTCAACGGATCGGGGATTTAGGGGCAATCGCGACAACATCGAATTTTCTATACTGACTGGTACACAAAAATTGATTATATGTAAACTCATGAGTTTAGAAATAAGCGATATGCCCGCCCGCACGATGGCGACGGCCCGCAAGCGCGGGCGGCCGCTCGACGCCGCCAAGCGTGCCGCCATCCTGGAGGCGGCGGGCCAGCTGTTCCTCGCCCAGGGCTACGAAGGCACCAGCATGGACGCGGTGGCCGCCGCCGCCGGCGTATCCAAGCTGACGGTGTACAAGCGTTTCGCCGGCAAGGAGGCGCTGTTCGCCCAGGTGATCCGCGCCAAGTGCGACCGCATGATGGACCCCTTCGCCATCGAGCAGGTGCAGGCGGCCGATCCGCGCGCCGGCATGATGGTGGTCGGGCGGCTGTTCCTCGACCTGATTCTCGATCCGCAGGCGATCGCCGCCCACCGGCTGGTGCTGATCGAGGGCCCGCGCGAGCCCCGGCTGGCGCAGCTGTTCTTCGAGAACGCCGTCGAGCAGACGGTGGCCAAGACCGCCGCCTTCCTCGACCGGCACCGCCAGGCGGGTCGGCTGCGTTTCGCCGACGCGCGCGAGGCGGCGGCGCAGTTCATCTGTCTGCTCAAGGGCAATCCGCACATGGTGGTGATGCTCGGCCTGCGGCCGCTGGCCGAGGGCGAGCTGGAGGCGCATATCGCCACCTGCGTCGACCTGCTGCTGGCGGCATGGCGGCCGGAGACGGCGACCGCTCAGCCGGCGGCGAGGTAGTCCGGCCGTCGCACCGTCACCGGCTGGCCGCCCAGCGTCAGGGCCGCGCCATCCTCGACATACTCCATCCGCATCAGCGCCAGTCCGAGGTCGCCGTCGCGCGCCACCAGATCCCCGGCGGGTTTGCCGTCTCCCGAGCGAATCACGGTGTCGTCGCCCAGCTCGTCACCGGAGGCAGCGCCGGGCAGGTCGAGCGGCAGCAGCCGCTTGCGCACCTTGTTGCGGAAGTGCATCCGCGCCGTGTTCTCCTGGCCGACGTAGCAGCCCTTGCGGAAGTCGACGCCGTTGAGTTCCCCGGCGTTGGTCTCCAGCCACAGCAGGGCATCGACGCCCACCTCGGCCGCGCCTTCCGGCACCCCGAGGCGCCAGCGATGCCGGCGGTAGGCCTCGGGCGTCGCGGTGGATGCGGTGTCGTTGGCGGCGGCGATCCAGCGCCAGCCCAGCGCCGGCAGGCGCGGGTCGGGTTGCGCGCCGGCCGGTGGCGTGCCGTCGCCCCAGGCGGCGAACACCGCCAGATCGGGGCGCGGCGTCAGTGTCACCGCGGCGCGCAGCCGATACATCGTCAGCCGTCGGGTCAGGTCGGCCAGGCGGCTGGCATCGGCGTCGACGAGCAGGCCGCCGGCGCCGTCGTCGAACACCATCAGGTCGAACAGGCACTTGCCCTGCGGGCTGAGCAGGCCGGCCCACACCGGCCGGTCCGGCGTGACGGCGGTGACGCTGTTGGTGAGCAGACCTTGCAGGAAGGCGCGGGCGTCCGGGCCGCCGACCGCCAGCACGGCGCGAGTCGGCAAGCGGGTGCGGTGGAGGCCGGGCGCGGCGGGTGACGTGGCATCGAGACTCATGGTGGCTCCAAGATAGTCGGCTGGCGGCCTGTCTCAAGGGATAAGCCATCAATGGCACCGCGCGCCTGCGCCACCAGTGGATTATCGTGCGTGGTCGGCTTATAGATCGAGCCTATGACCGACAGTCTCGACATGATCCTGAAAAACGGCACGGTGGTGACACCGGGCGGGGCGCAACGGGTGGACGTCGGCGTGCGCGCCGGCCGCATCGTGGAACTCGGCGACCTGGCGTCCGCGTCGGCCGGCGAGGTGGTGGACTGCACCGGCCTGCACGTGCTGCCGGGCGTCATCGACACCCAGGTGCACTTCCGGGAGCCCGGTCTGGAGCACAAGGAAGACCTGGCGACCGGCTCGCTGGCGGCGGTGATGGGCGGCGTGACCGCGGTGTTCGAGATGCCCAACACCAAGCCCAGCACCACCACGGCCGCCGACATCGCCGACAAGGTGGCCCGCGCCAAGGGGCGCATGTGGTGCGATCACGCGTTCTACGTTGGCGCCACCGCCGACAACATTGCCGACCTGCCCGAGTATGAACGGGTGCCGGGTTGCTGCGGCGTCAAGGTGTTCATGGGGGCCTCGACCGGCGATCTGCTGGTGTGGGACGACCCGACGCTGGAAAAGGTGCTGGCGCACGGTCAGCGCCGTGTCGCCATCCACTGCGAGGACGAGGAGCGGATGCGCGCCCGCAAGGCGCTCGCGCTCGACGGCAGGCCGGAGACGCACCCGGTCTGGCGTGACGACGAGTCGGCGCTGCTGGCGACCCGGCGGGCGGTGGCGCTGGCGCGCAAGACCGGCCGGCGTGTCCACATCCTGCACGTCACCACGCCTGCCGAAATGGCCTTCCTGCGCGACCACAAGGACATCGCCACCGTCGAGACGACGCCGCAGCATCTGACGCTGGGCGGGCCGGATTGTTACGAGCGGCTGGGCACCTTCGCGCAGATGAACCCGCCGATCCGCTCGGCGGCACACCGCGACGGCCTGTGGCACTGGGTCGGTCAGGGCGTGGTGGACGTCATCGGGTCCGACCACGCGCCGCACACCATCGAGGAAAAGGCGAAGCCTTATCCGCAGTCGCCCTCGGGGATGCCGGGGGTGCAGACACTGCTGCCGTTGCTGCTCGACCACATGGCACACGGCAGGCTGAGCCTCGACCGGCTGGTCGACCTGACCTCCGCCGGTGCCGCCCGGGTCTGGGGGCTGGTCGGCAAGGGGCGCATCGTCGCCGGCTATGAAGCGGATTTCACCGTGGTCGACCTCAAGAAGCAGTGGACGGTCAGCGAGGACTGGCTGGCCAGCCGCGCCGGCTGGTCGCCGTTCACCGGCATGACGCTCACCGGCAAGGCCATCGGCACCATCATCCGTGGCCAGCGGGTGATGTGGGAGGACGCGGTGCCGGGGACGCCGATCGGCGCGCCCTTGCGCTTTCACGATACCTGGGCGGGCGGGGGCGCTCGCTCATGATCCTGGCGACCATGGCGGATGACGCGCTGCCGATCGCCCATCTGATCCAGCTGGCCCTGGCGCCGGTGTTCCTGCTGACCGGCGTGGGTTCCATCCTCAATGTGTTGACCGCGCGGCTCAATCGTATCGTCGACCGGGCACGGCTTCAGGAGTCGCGCTGGGCGCAGGCCAACGAAGCGCAGCGGACGGAAATCTACCGGATTCTCGCCGCGCTGTCGCAGCGTATGCGACTGATCAACTGGGCGATCGGCCTGTGCGTGGTGTGCGCGGTGCTGATCTGCGTGGTGGTGGCCATCATGTTCATCTCGCAGTTCAGCCGGCTTGATTTCTCGCAGATCGTCGCCGGACTGTTCATTGGCGCCATGGCCGCGCTGACGGTGGGGCTGGTGCTGTTCCTGCGGGAAATCCTGATCGCCACCGCCTCGGTGCGCATCGGCATTGACGACATCAAGGCACCGTCCGGCCACTGAGCCGGGGGCGCGACCGGTCGTCAGTCGGGGCGGGAGGAGGATGTCGGCCTGTGCCGGCGGCGACCCGCCAGGGCCAGGCCCGCGAGGCCGCCCAGCATCAGCGTCACGCTGCCAGGTTCCGGCACCTTGACGGTCGTGCCGCTGGAGCCGGTGATGCCGGACGAGCTGCTGGAGCCGCCGCTTGATGATCCGCCACCGGAGCCGCCGGAGGAACCACTGCCGGAGCCGCCGGAGGAGCCGCCGCTGGAGCTGCCCGACGAGTCGTCGCCACCCGAGCCTGAACCGCTGCCGGAACCGCCACTCGATCCCGAGCCGCCCAGCGCCAGCGGCACAGTGGTGCCGCCCGTGCTGACCGGGGTGTAGCTGGGGCGGGAAATACGGGTCGCGGGCGGGCTGGACAGCGCGGCAATCCGGTTGCCGCCCGCCGCGGGGTCAGGGAATGCGGGTGTCGCTTCACCGGCCGGTGCAATGCTGGCGATGTCATCAAGCAGGGTGGCGATCTGGTCGGCATTCTTGCCGGCACCGGGGCAGGCGCCCGGAATTTCTTCCGGGGCCGCGCTGGCGGTCACGACCTTAGGCTTGGCCTTCCGGGGCTTGGTCGATTTCCGGGCGGCTTTCTTGATCTTGGTTTTTGGCTTCGTCGACTTGCTGACTTTCACGACCTTTGCCGGCGCGCTGGTCACCTGCTGTTTGCTGGCACCATTGATGACGATGGGGTCGCAGTCGTCGTCGGCGGCCTTGGCTGCCGGGGCGGCGGCGAGCGCGGCCGGCGCGCTGAACATCAGCAGCGCGGGCAGGAGGGCTGCCCGCAGCAGCGCCATGTTGCGCGCGGTTGCGCGAGGAACGGTGCCCAAGGGGGCGCTCGTTCGCGCTGCCGCCCGGGCACTTGGGGGGCGCCCCCCCGACTGGTTCGGAATCATGATATTGCCCACCCGTTCAGCGACCATTTTTTCTAACGTGGGCCGCATGATACGGGCGCGAATCTGTACAGGCGGTGAATATCGGCCACCGTAAGGTTAACAATCACTTGAAATCCGGCGATTTTTTGCGGCGGGTGTGCCTGTGCCCGCCGGCTCCTCATGACGGCCGTGCTCTCGGGCGCGGATTCAGTGCGCCGCGACGCTGATGCCGTGCAGCGCCAGCCGGTCGGGAGTCAGATCCTGCACCGTCACCACCCGGATGGCCACCACCCGTTCGTCGCGGGTCCGTACCCAGTCGTCGAGGAAGGCCGTCAGCACCGGGTAGTCGGGGGCCTGGTCCATATCCTGCCAGACCATGGTGCGCATCACGCCCGGCGCGTTGGGGTGCTCGACCTGAATTTCAGCGCTGGTCATGCGATAGCCGCGCTGCCAGAAGTCCCGGTCAAGCGGCGGACCGACGACGTCGGCAACCGACGCGAGGGGGGCGGCCTGATCGGCCGGCGTCACATCATCAAGCAGACGCTCGTCGAGACTCAGGGCGGATTTCAGCACGTTGGTCATGGCGCTTCCCTTTCCAACCCCTCCAAGCCTCACTATAAGGCGGCGATGATTAACGGACGGTGAGCAGGCGCGGTGCACATCCGCCTGTCGGGCGCCGTGTGTTTGGGTTGATGGTCAGGATCGCGACGGATGAACTTGGGCTGGCTCGCGACCTATCACCTGCCCGTCGGCATGCTGATTGGCCTGGTGGCGGCGGCGCCCATTGGTCCGGTCAACATCATCGTCATCCAGCGGACCTTGCAGAAGAGCATCCGCTCCGCACTCGCACTCGGGCTGGGCGCGGCGCTGGGCGACGCCGTCTTCGCCGCCGCCGCGGCTTTCGGCCTGACCGCGCTCAAGCTGCTGATGGACGACCATCATGACCTGATTCGCGTGGTCGGGGGTCTCATCATGATCGGCTTCGCCGTGGTGGTGTGGCGCACCGCGCCGCATCTCGACGATCCGGTGCGCAAGATCCCGCGGGCGCGCCACATGGCCCTGGCGACCTTCATGATGACGGTCACCAACCCGGCGACCCTGCTGTGGTTCGCGGCGACGTTCGGCTCGATCGGCTTCCGGGGCATCGGGCATGAGTCACCGGATGCCCTGATCAATGCCGCCGAGGTGGTGATCGGCGTCTTTCTGGGTTCGATGCTGTGGTGGCTGTTCATTTCCGGTATGGCCCGCTGGGCACGCGGCTGGGTGGATGATCGGCACCTGCTGATCTTCAATCATGTTTCGGCGGTGGTGTTGCTGCTGTTCGGGCTGGCGGCACTGGCGGCAGGTCTGTTCTAGCGGTCGTCCGGCCGGACGACCCGGTGGTGCCGTTGAAAAACTTGCGTCGCCGGTGCGAGTTGCATAGCAATTCCCAACCTGCCCGCGTTCAGGCAACGAGGACCGATCGATCATGAGTGATGTGGATTTCGCCAGCCTGCTGTGTTCGCGCCTGTGTCATGATCTGGTCAGCCCGGTTGGCGCGCTCGCCAACGGGATCGAGATACTCGCCGACGAGACCGATCCCGACATGCGTGCCCAGTGCCTTCAGCTGCTGGCGGACAGCGCCCAGCAGACCGCCAACCGGCTGAAGTTCTTCCGTCTGGCCTTCGGGGCGGGGGGCGGCTTCTCCGAGCAGGTCGACGTGCGGGAGGCACAGGCGGCCATCCAGGGCATGTTCGCCGCCGACAAGGTCAAGCTCGACTGGCTGGTGACACTGCCGGCGCTGCCCAAGGTGGCGGTCAAGGTGCTGCTCAACCTGTCGCTGATCGCCGGTGACGCGCTGCTGCGCGGCGGGGCGCTGCGAATCGCCGCCGAACGGGCGGAGGATCAGGTGGAGCTGGTGGTGCGGGCCGAAGGCCCGCGGCTGCTGCTGGGCGAGGATCTGCGCCTGACCTTGACGGGAGATCCCGCAAGCTTCGAGGCGACGCCGCGGGTGGCCCCGGCGCTGCTGGTCCGGCAGCTGCTGGGGCATTCCGGGGCGACGCTGCGACTGCTCGAACCGGAACCCGGCGTGCTGGTGTTCGGCGCGCAGTTGGCGGCCTGAGCCCCCCGATTATCCTGCCCGGCGACCGGCATCTGTATCGCCTCGCCAACAACTCCGGTTTTGATTTAGGGCTTTTTAACCCCGCTTGGTCACAGTGTTTGACTGACACCGGAGCGTAGTCGCGCTCCTTTCAGGGTACAAACACGACGAGGCGGGCGCCATGGATGATCTGCTCACGGAATTCCTGACCGAGACCAACGAGAGCATCGACACGGTCGATAACGAACTGGTCAGGCTGGAGCAAAACCCCAACGACAAGGCGGTGTTGGATAACATCTTCCGTCTGGTCCACACCATCAAGGGCACCTGCGGCTTTCTGGGCCTTCCCCGGCTGGAGTCGGTGGCGCATTCGGCCGAGAACGTGCTGGGCAAGTTCCGTGACGGCGAGCTGTTCGTGACGCCGGGGCTGGTCTCCCAGATCCTTGAGGCGCTCGACACCATCAAGATGATTCTCCAGGGCCTGGAGCAGACCGGCAACGAGCCGGAAGGCGACGATTCGGACCTGATCGCCCGTCTTGACCTTGCCGCCGAAGGCAAGTTCGAGGACGCGGCGCCGGTAGCGGCGCCCGAGCCCGCGCCGGTGGTGGCTGACTCCCGCGCCGAGACCGAGAAACTGCTCGGCCGCTCGCTGAAGCCGGGCGAAGTGACGCTTGACGAGCTGGAAGCGGCGTTTGCCGCCGCCGCCGGTCCGGAAGAGGTCGAGGCAGCGGCGCCGTTGGCCCCGGCTGCCAAGGCCGAGCCGAAAAAGGCCCGCGTCGAGGCCAAGCCGGCGGCGGCGCCGGTCGAGGCCCGCGACGGCGAGGATGGCGGTGCCAAGGGCAACCAGTCGATCCGCGTGTCGGTCGATCTGCTGGAAGGCCTGATGAACCTGGTCTCCGAACTGGTGCTGACCCGCAACCAGCTGCTGCAGATCGCGCGCCGCAACGAGAACAGCGAGTTCAGCGTACCGCTGCAGCGCCTGTCGCAGTGCACCACCGAACTGCAGGAAGGGGTAATGAAGACCCGCATGCAGCCGATCGGCAACGCCTGGTCGAAGCTGCCGCGCATCATCCGCGACCTCAGCCACGAACTCGACAAGAAGATCGAGCTCGAAATGAAGGGCGCCGACACCGAACTCGACCGCCAGGTGCTTGAGCTGATCAAGGATCCGCTCACCCACATGGTGCGCAATTCGGCCGATCACGGCATCGAGATGCCCGCCGAACGTGTCGCCAAGGGCAAGTCGGAGACCGGCCATGTTCGCCTGAACGCCTATCATGAAGGCGGCCACATCATCATCGAGATCGCCGACGATGGTCGCGGCCTCAATGTCGACCGCCTGCGCCAGAAGATCGTCGAGGTCGGGCTTGTCTCCGAGGCGGAAGCCGAGGGCATGTCGGACAACCAGATCCACAAGTTCATTTTCCACCCCGGTCTGTCGACCGCCGAGAAGGTGACCTCGGTGTCCGGCCGCGGCGTCGGCATGGACGTGGTGCGGTCGAATATCGAGAAGATCGGCGGCACCATCGAACTCGACTCGGTCGCCGGCAAGGGCACCCGCTTCGCCATCAAGATCCCGCTGACGCTGGCGATCGTCTCGGCGCTGATCGTCGAATCCGGCGGCGAACGCTTCGCGGTGCCGCAGATCTCGGTGCTGGAACTGGTGCGCGCCGCGCCGGGCAGCGAATATCGCATCGAGTTCGTCAACAACGCGCCGGTACTGCGCCTGCGCAGCCGCCTGCTGCCGCTGGTGCACCTGCACCGCATCCTGGGCCTTGAGCCCAAGACCGCCAACGACAACGACGAGGCCTTCATCGTCGTCACCCAGGTCGGCTCCTTCACCTTCGGCATCGTCGTCGACGAAGTGTTCGACACCGAGGAAATCGTGGTGAAGCCGGTGGCGCCGATCCTGAAGAACCTGTCAGTCTACTCCGGCAACACCATCCTGGGCGATGGTTCGGTGATCATGATCCTCGACCCCAACGGCGTCGCCAACGCCACCGCCACCGTGCAGCACAACCAGCAGGAAGACTCGCAGGAAGTGCGGGCCCGCTCGCTGGAGAACGAGCACGAGAGCATGCTGCTGTTCCGCGCCGGCAGCGAGAATCCGAAGGCGGTGCCGCTGTCGCTGGTCGCCCGACTGGAGGACATCGACGTCTCGACCATCGAGTTCGCCGACGGCAAGCCGATGGTGCAGTATCGTGGCAGCCTGATGCCGCTGGTGACCGTCGACGACAAATGCCAGCTGGTGACCGAGGGCCGCCAGGCAGTGCTGGTGTTCGCCGACGGCGACAAGACCATGGGTCTTGCGGTCGACCAGATCCTCGACATCGTCGAGACCGAGCTGAAGATCGAGCTGAGCTCCGAATCCAACGGTCGCCTGGGCACCGCGGTGGTCGCCGGCAAGGTCACCGAGATCATGGATGTCGGCCACTACCTCAAGCTCGCCTTCAAGGACTATCTGCGCGCCAAGCCGCAGGAACTCAATGCTGCGAATGCCCAGCAGCCGCGCGTGCTGCTGATCGATGACAGCTCGTTCTTCCGCAACATGCTGAAGCCGCTGCTGGCGGCCGGGGGCTACGACGTGACGTCGGTGTCGTCGGCGGAGGAGGCACTGGCGCTGCGCGAGGAAGGCGAGGTGTTCGACCTCATCATCTCGGACATCGAGATGCCGGGTCTCAACGGCTTCGAGTTCGCGGCGGAAGTACGCGGCCAGGGCCGCTGGGCGGACACGCCGCTGGTTGCCCTGTCGTCGCTGGCCTCCGGTGCCGACTTCGAGAAGGGTCGCGCCGCCGGCTTCAACGATTACGTCGCCAAGTTCGACCGCGACTCCCTGCTGTCGATCCTCGACGAGCAGCTTGAACTGACCCGCACGGCCGCCTGATAGACCGGTACCAGGAGAAAGAACATGAGCCTCCAGTCCAACGAGTTCGTGACCATCCGCCTGGCCGGCCAGCTGCTCGGCATCCCCGTGCTGCTGGTGCATGACGTGCTGAAGTTGCAGAACGTCACCCGCGTGCCGCTGTCGCCGGGTTGGGTCGCCGGTGTGCTGAATCTGCGCGGCCGCATCGTCACCGCCATCGATCTGCGCAACCGCCTCGGCCTGCCGCCGCGCGGCGCCAACGAGAAGGCTCCGATGAGCGTCGTCGTCGATCACAAGGGTGAGCCCTATTCGCTGCTGATCGACAGTGTCGGCGAGGTGCTGCGGCTGGACGACACGCTGTACGAGAAGAATCCGGTGACTCTGGACGCGCGCTGGCGGGAAGTGTCGAACGGCATCTATCGCCTGCAGGACGAATTGCTGGTGGTGCTTGATGTCCGCCGGCTGCTCGACATGGATCAGGCACTGGCGGCCTGAGCCTTAACCACGTTTCAAGGTTTCACGCCCTAAACTGAAGAAGTTAAGGCCCTAGGGGAGCGGCAATGATGAAATCCTGCCTGGTCGTTGACGACTCGAAAGTGATCCGCAAGGTTGCCCGGCGCATCCTTGAGGAGATGCAGTTCGAGATCGAAGAGGCCGTCGATGGTCAGGACGCCTGGCAGCAATGCCAGAAGAAGGTGCCTGACGTCGTGCTGCTCGACTGGAACATGCCGGTGATGAACGGGCTCGATTTTCTGCGCACGCTGCGCGGCGCCTCGCTGGATCGCCAGCCGGTCGTGGTGTTCTGCACTACCGAGAACGATATGTCGCACATCCGGGCGGCGATCGAGGCGGGTGCCAATGAGTACATCATGAAGCCGTTCGATCGGGAGATCATCGAGGCGAAGTTCGCCCAGGTCGGGCTCATCTGAGCGTGATCGCTTGTGACGGGTCGTGCCGCAAGGGCTCGATCCGGTTGTCAGAGTCAGCAGTAAGTGAGGCGATTCAGCGTGGCAGCCCTGGGCGTAGCGAACGAGACAAGCGTCACCACCGCGCCGGATACCATCCGGGTCATGGTGGTCGATGACTCGGCGGTGATCCGGGGGGTTCTGGCGCGCTGGCTTGAAGACGATCCCGCCATCCGCGTGACCGCCACCGCCGCCAACGGTGTCGGCGCGCTGCGTCAGGTCAAGGCGCAGACCTTCGATGTTGTCATCCTCGATATCGAAATGCCGGAGATGGATGGCATGACGGCGCTGCCGCAGCTGCTGGTGGCCCAGCCCGGCATGCAGGTGCTGATGGCCTCGACGCTGACCGCCCGCAACGCCGACATCTCGCTCAAGGCGCTCAGCCTGGGGGCCGCCGACTATATTCCGAAACCCACCAGCACCCGCATCGTCACGTCCGGGGTCGATTTCCGCCGCGAGCTTGTGGAGAAGGTGAAGGCGATTGCTCAGGTCGCACGCCGCAAGCGCGGCGAGACGCCGGTGCCGAGCACGGCCGCGCCGGCGCCACGTCCGGTGGTCGGCGTCCGGTCGGCCACGCCGCCGCCGCTTCCCGCGCGGGCGCCCGCCAGCGGCGGGGCGATCGTGCATCCCCGGCCGTCGCAGGCGCGTCCGGCGGTACTGGCGATCGGCAGTTCGACCGGGGGGCCGCAGGCGTTGTTCAACGTGCTGGGTGCCCTTGCCCGGCCGTTTCCCCTGCCTGTCCTCATCACCCAGCACATGCCGCCGACGTTCACGGCGATCCTGGCCCAGCATGTCGAGCGGATGACCAAGCATCCCGCCGCCGAGGGTCAGCATGACGAGGTGGTGCGGCCGGGGCGTGTCTACATCGCGCCAGGCGACCGCCACATGACGGTGCGTCAGGCCGGTGGCGAGGTCCGTATCGTGCTCGACGACACGCCGCCGCAGAATTTCTGCCGCCCGGCGGTCGATCCGCTGTTCCGTTCGGTGGCGGATGTCTATGGCGACAAGGCGCTGGCGGTCGTGCTTACCGGCATGGGGCATGACGGCGAGCAGGGCGCGGGCGCCATCATCGGTCGTGGTGGCACGGTGATCGCCCAGGACGAGGCGACGTCGGTGGTGTGGGGCATGCCCGGCGCCGTGACGCGCGCGGGCTTTGCCAGTTTTGTGTTTCCGCTCAACAACATTGGTGGTTCGATCACCAACCTGATGGAGGGTCGCCAGCCATGACCGCGTTGACGCCCCAGGATTTCGATCTGCTGTCCAACCTGCTCAAGACCCGCTCGGGCCTGGTGCTGGGGACCGAGAAAACCTATCTGCTGGAATCGCGACTGACCCCGATCGCCCGCCGTCGCGGGCTGGCCGGCCTGCCGGAGCTGGTGGCGCAGCTTCGCATGCGCCCCAGTGAGGAGTTGCTGGTCGAAATCACCGAGGCGATGACGACCAACGAGTCGTTCTTCTTCCGCGACACGGTGCCGTTCGAGGTGCTCAAAACCCATGTGCTGCCGCAGTTGAAGGTGGCGCGGGCCGCCACCCGGCGGCTGCGCATCTGGTGTGCCGCCGCGTCCACCGGGCAGGAACCCTATTCGATCGCCATGATTCTCAACGAGCAGGCCGCACAGTGGGCGGGCTGGAACATCGAGATCATCGGCACCGACCTGTGCAAGGCTGCGCTGAGCAAGGCGCAGGCCGGCCTCTACTCGCAGTTCGAGGTGCAGCGCGGGCTCCCGATCCAGCTGCTCATGAAATATTTCGCCAAGGTCGGCGACCAGTGGCAGGTCTCGGCGGACATCCGCAACATGGTGAAGTACCGCACGTTCAACCTGCTGGAGTCGATGGCCGGTCTTGGCCAGTTCGACATCATCTTCTGCCGCAACGTGCTGATCTACTTCGATGCCCCCACCAAGGCGCAGGTGCTGGACAATCTCCGGCGCCAGATGCCCGCCGACGGCAGCCTGTTCCTGGGCGCGGCGGAGACGGTGCTCGGCCTCACCAAGGCGCTGAAGCCGGTGCGTGAGCAGCGCGGGCTTTACATTCCCGTCGACAGCCCGATGGCGCTCGCCGCCGCCGGCTGATCAGCCCCGCGTGAAGTCGTAGCTGCGCTCGACCTTTGCCACATGCAGGCTAAAGGCATCATACCAGCGTGCCCGGCCCTCGACGCGCGCCGCGGCGTGTTCCTCCTGGTCGCGCCAGGCGATCACGGCCTCCTCGTCGCGCCAGTAGGCAACGGTGATGCCAAGCCCGGTGGCCGGATCGCGCACGCTGTCCATGCCGAGATAGCCGGGTTGGGTGGTCGCCAGCCGGGCGATCGCCTCGGCGGCGGCGTCGTAGCCATCGTCGACGCCCAGCGGCCGCAGGCTGGTGAAGATCACCGCCACATAGGGCGGGGTCAGGGCTGGTGTCGGAAGGTTGCTGGCGTGGCTCATGGCGGACTCCGGTGTCGTACTGGCGCGGATCATGCCCGGCATATCCCGGCGCGCGGTGACCGGCCGGCGGCTTTGCCTGAGGGCCTTGACCCGGTGAGGCCGCACATGGCCTCAGTGGTCGGGCGGGGCCAGGTCTCCGGCGGGGGACGGGTTCGTGTGCGGGCGCGACAGTTGACGCGCTTCCATCTCGAACCATCCGACCGTATGAGAATGGCTCAACACTGGTAGTTGTGATGTCGATCTGGGGCAAGCTCATTGGCGGCGCGGCGGGACTGGCGATTGGCGGGCCGATTGGCGCGCTGATCGGCATTGTCGTCGGCCATGCCGTGCTCGACGCGCCAGCGACCCGCCGTGCCCTCAACGAACCGGACCGGCGTCAGGTCGCCTTCACCATTGCCGCCATCGCGCTGGCCGCCAAGATGGCCAAGGCCGATGGCGATGCCAGCGACATCGAGTTCGCCGCCTTCCGCCGGCTGTTTCATGTCGATCCGGGGGAGGAGGCCAATGTGGTGCGCTTTTATCGCTTCGCCCATCGCTCGGCCGACGGCTACGAGGCCTATGCCCGACAGGCCGCCCAGCTGTTCGGACCCGGATCGCCGATTCTTGAGGATCTGCTGGATGCGCTGTTCCTCATCGCCCGCGCCGACGGCGTGGTCAGCGCGGAGGAGATGGACTATCTGCGCACGGTCGGCGGGCATCTGGGGTTCGAGGCGCGTCGCTTCGCCCAGATCCGCTCCCGTCATGTGCCGCTGGACCATGATGACCCCTATGCGGTGCTCGACGTGGCGCCGGAGGCCGACCTCGACACCATCAAGGCGGCCTACCGGCGCATGGTGAAGGACCATCATCCCGATCGTCATATCGCCGCCGGCGTGCCCCATGAGTTCATCCGTGTGGCCGAAGCGCGGATGGCGGCGATCAACGCGGCATACCGGACGATCCTGAAGGAACATGGTGCGGCATGACCCCGCTGCACTTCGCCTTTCTGATGCTGATCAACGTCGCCTGGGGCTTCAATATCGTCCCCGTCAAGCTGGCGCTGGAGACGTTGCCGCCAATCACGGCCGCGCTGGTGCGGTTTGCCCTGTTGTTGTTGCTCTGCTTGCCGTTTCTCAAGTGGTTGCCGGGCAAGATGGGGCGCGTGCTGGTGACCGGGTTCGTTATCGGCGCGCTCAATTTCGCGGTGATGAACTATGCCTTCGCGATTGCCACCAACATGGGCGCGCTGGCTATCGCTACCCAGCTCGGTGTGCCGTTCAGCCTGATTCTCGCCATTGGCGTGCTGGGCGAGCGCATCCGCTGGATCCGCACTGTCGGCATCGTGCTGGCGTTCGGCGGCGTGGTGGTGATGTCGTTCGACCCCGCCGTGTTCGATCAGTGGCCGGCGCTGCTGCTGGTGACCTTTTCGGCGTTCATTTATGCCGTGGGAAACATCATGATGCGCCAGATGACCGGCGTGCCGGCGCTGACGTTGCAGGCCTGGGTCGCGGCGGTCAGCGTCGTGCCGCTGCTGTTGCTGTCGCTGCTGGTGGAGCCGGGTGCGGTGCAGGCGCTGCCGGATGCGCCGGCGCGGGTGTTCGGCTATCTGCTGTTCGCCGCCGGTTTCTCCTCGGTGATCGGGCACGCCGGCATTGCCTGGCTGCTGCAACGCTATCCGGTGACCGTCATCTCGCCCTTCACCCTGTTGTCGCCGCTGCTGTCGGTGCTGTTCTCCGTGTTGTTGCTCGACAGCCCGCTGACCGGGAAGATGATGATCGGCGGCATGATCACCCTGGTGGGGGTGGGCATTATCACCTTCCGGGGCGCGCGCAAGGAAGAGGAGCGTCCGTGAGGCGGGTCGAGCGGCCATCACCCAATTTCGACGATCGTCGCGGCCAGGCGGTCAGGCTCCTGGTTATGCACTATACCGGCATGCGTACGGCCGCCGAGGCGCTCGACCGACTGACCGATCCGGCCGCCAAGGTTTCCGCGCACTACACCATTGACGAAGACGGGACGGTTTACGTTCATGTGCCGGAAGACCGTCGGGCCTGGCACGCGGGGGTGTCCGTCTGGCGGGGCATTACCGACGTCAACGCCGCCTCCATCGGCATCGAACTGGTCAACCCCGGCCACGAGTTCGGCTACCGGCCGTTCCCGCCGGCGCAGATGGCGGCCTTGGTCGAGCTCGCCGGCGGCATTCTGGCCCGCCACGCCATCGCGCCGCGTGATGTCGTGGGCCATTCCGACGTGGCGCCGGCGCGCAAGACCGACCCCGGCGAGCTGTTCGACTGGCGATGGCTGGCGACGCGCGGTGTCGGTCTGTGGCCGGCGGCGCCGGGGCCGGCTTTCGGCGGCGAGGCGGCTTATGTCGCGGCACTGTCCGCCTACGGCTACGGCCTCGATGGCGATGGCGGGCACCGGCTGGCGACCATGGCGTTCCAGCGCCACTTCCGCCCGTCCCGCATTGATGGCGCGGCGGACGCCGAGACACAGGGCCTGCTCGCGGCGCTGCTGGCGGCCTGCGGGTGAAGGTCTGAAGAAGCCGTTTTAAGTCAGCGGGTTACTGCGGCGCGATCGCTTCCGACGCATGGGCGCTGTTGGCGGCGTCGCCAATCAGGCCGCGAGGCATGTCCCGCGCGATGTCCTTGATCGGCTTGCCGTCGGTCGCGCGTGGCGCGACGGCCTCGGGATTGCCTTGGCCGGTGTTCTGGTAGGCCAGTTCACCGCGATCGTTGGCGCCGAACAGGTCGCTGACGGCGCCAAAGGCGCCACGCACCGAGCTGCAGCCGCTCAGGGTCAGGGCAATACCAACGAGAACCAGTCCTACGCGCATCGGGGCCTCCATTTGCGGGCGCGACCGTGCCGTCTGACGCGCCTCTTGGCAAGGGGGATTGGCATGCCTATTGAGATGAACGGGCCAGAAGGTCGGACGGCCGCTGCTTTCCGCCGTTGGCGGAGAGGGGAGGAAAGTCCGGGCTCCACGGAAACACGGCGCCGGGTAACACCCGGCCGGGGCGACCCGAGGGAAAGTGCCACAGAGATCGAACCGCCGGCGTTATCGCCGGTAAGGGTGAAAAGGTGCGGTAAGAGCGCACCGCCGCCCCGGCGACGGGGCGGGCATGGCAAACCCCGCCGGGAGCAAGACCGAATAGGGACGACGAGACGACTCATCCGTGGGTCGTCGATGCGAGATTCCGGCATGTCGTCCGGGTTGGTTGCTGGAGGCGGGCGGTAACGTCCGTCCTAGAGGAATGGTCGTCGGCGTGGGATTGCATCCCACGTGCACAGAACCCGGCTTACAGACCTTCTGGCCCGCCGCCTCCGACCGGGGGCGGCGGGCGCCCGTTTCCGTCATCAGTACAGCCGGTACCGGCCGCTTCGCGGGTGGTCGCGGCCGACCGTTGCGTAACGATCCGCTGGCGTTGCGCGTGCGTCCGGCGTAGGGGGATGCCGGGCGCGGATTTTGGCCAAAAATGGAGTCTGGTGGGATGATTTCCCATTGAAAACCCATGTGGTGGTATGTACACCTGAACCGTGGGCGGCGGGTCTCCATTTCCTGGCATCTTCACGGGTCGGCGCGGCGGGCGCTGATGCCGGGTTTGAGAGGGTGGAGGCGGTGCCGTTCCGGTGGAGGATGGCCAGCCGGTGGGCGATCGAGACGAACATCTGTTTTACGGCAATGCGCTGAACAGCGTGGACGCGAAGAACCGCGTGTCCGTGCCGGCCCAGTTTCGCGCCACCATCAAGAGTCGCACCGGCGGCGAGGAATTCCTGATCCGCGAGCATGAGGACCTGCCCTGTCTGGTGGCCTTTGACAGCGCCTATCTGCCCGAGCTGCGCGCAGAGGCCAGCGAGCGGGTGGCTCAGGGCGCCAATCGCGAGGACATGCGCCGCGAACTTTTCGCCACCGCCGACCAGGTCAGGTTCGACGACGCCGGCCGTATCGTGCTGGACGGGGCGATGATCGGCTATGCCGGCATCGGGAAGCTGGCGCTGTTCCTGGGTGCCCAGGGCTATTTCGAGGTATGGGACCCCTATGCGTTCCTGGAGCATCAGGCGCACCAGAAGGCGCTGTGCCGCAAGGTCGGTTACCTGCTGCGCCAGCGCAAGCTGCCGGTGCCCGGTGAGGGGGGTGTGGCATGACGACGGCCGCCGCCGCCGCGCCCTTGTCGCCGCATGTGCCGGTGCTGCTCGACGAGGTGATCGCCGGGCTGGCCCCCGGACCGGGTGACGTGGTGGTGGATGCCACCTTTGGCGCCGGCGGCTACACCCGTGCGCTGCTGGCGCGACCGGTGGCGCATGTCTATGCCATTGACCGCGACCCCAGCGCCATCGCGGCCGGCCGTGCGCTGGAGGTGGCCGCGGAGGGTCGGTTGACCCTGCTTCCGGGGCGCTTTGGAGACATGGACGCGTTGCTGGCCGAGCGCGATGTCGCGGGTGTTGACGGGGTCGCCTTCGATGTCGGCGTGTCGTCGATGCAGCTCGACCGGGCCGAGCGCGGCTTTTCCTTCCAGGCCGACGGGCCGCTGGACATGCGCATGGAGCAGGCCGGCCCCAGTGCCGCCGACGTGGTCAATACCGCCAGCGAGGCGGAGCTGGCCGACATCATCTATCACTTCGGCGATGAACCGGGCGCCCGCCGGGTGGCGCGCGCCATCGTGGCCGCCCGCGCGACCCGGCCGTTCACCCGCACGGCGGAGCTGGCCGAGGTGGTTCGCCGCGCGCTGGGTGGCCGGCAGGGGCCGAAGGACCCGGCGACCCGCACATTCCAGGCGCTGCGCATTCACGTCAACCGGGAGCTGGACCAGCTGCACGATGGCCTGCGCGCCGCCGAGCGGCTGCTGAAGCCCGGCGGCCGGCTGGCGGTGGTGAGCTTCCACAGCCTGGAGGACCGGGCGGTGAAGGCATTTTTGCGCCAGCGCAGTGGCGCCGTCGCCGGCGGCTCGCGGCACCTGCCGGAGCGGGTTGTCACCGGGCCTGCCGCCACCTTCGCCCGCGTCGCCAAGGCAGTTCGCCCCGGCGACGCCGAAACCCGCTCCAACCCTCGTGCACGTTCGGCGACGTTGCGCGTGGGAGTTCGTACTGACGCACCGGCCTGGGACGACTGACATGCGACATTTCAGAAACATCGTGATGGGATTGTCGGTAGTGGCGGCGGCGGTGGTGTGCTTCTCCGTCAGTCTGCAGGTGGGCGAGCGGCGCGAGCAGGTCAATGCGCTCAAGCGGCAGATCGCCGCCGACACCAAGGCGGTGCGCCGGATGCAGGCGGAACTCCAGATTCGCGCGCGCCCCAACCAGCTCCAGCGTCTCAATGATGCCTATTTCGGCCTGACGGCGCCGACGGCTGACCGCTATTTCACCTCGGCCGACGTCTATGTCGCGTTTGCCGCCGATCCCGCGCCACGGTCGGTCCCGCAGGTGCAGCCGGCGATCGAGCGTGCCGAAGACGACACGTCGTTCCCGCGCGCCAAACTGGTTTCGTTTGTCCAGGCCGCCGGCGCGAAGTCCGCGCCGGCGGCGGGTCAGCTGGTCGCCCTGACCTTGCCGGCGCCGGATGTCGCGCCCCGGCCGACTGCCTCGGCACCCGTCGTCCGGCCGATGCCCGCCAGCAATCGTCAGCGGCCGGCGGGCGTGCATCTCGCCAGCTACGCGGCGTCCAGCGAGGCCGCGCCGGTCCGGCGGGCCGAGGAGCCGCGCCCTGTCGCCAAGGCGCCGCCTGTCGAGACGCCGCGCCCGGTCGCGGGTGGCCTCGACATGGCGACCATCGCGTCCATTCAGCAGGCAGCCCTCAAAGAAGGCATCCAATGAGCCCAGCCGCCCTGCGATCGCTCCGTATCCAGCTGGCCGGCCATCGCCAGCAGGCCCTGGAGCGGTCGCGCCAGCGCCTGGTTATCGGCGTGCTGCTGTTCATTGCCCTCGCCATCGTGGTGGGACTGCGTCTGTTCGATCTCTCCGTGTTGCAGGCGATCCGGCGCGGCCCCGGCATCGACATTCTGGCAACGCTGAAGCCGCCTCGGGCGGACATCGTCGACCGCAACGGCGAGGTGCTGGCGACCTCGATCAAGGTGCAGTCGCTGGCGGTGCGACCGCATCTGGTGATCAATGATCGCGAGGCTCTGGTGGAGCGGATCTCCCGCGCCCTGCCCGACCTCGACCCGTCGTTCATCCGCCGGCAGGTGATGGCGTCGTCGAAGTTCCGCTATCTCAAGCGGCGCCTGACGCCAGAGGAAGTGGCGCGAATCAACGCCATCGGCGAACCTGGCCTTGAGTTCCAGGATGAAACGGAGCGCGTCTACCCCAATGGCAAGCTGGCCGCCCACGTGCTGGGCTATACCGACATCGACAACGAGGGCCGGGCCGGCATCGAGCGCTCGTTCAACGAGCGGATGCTTGATCCGGCGCGGCTGAGCAAGCCGATGCAGCTGTCGATCGACGTGCGCGTCCAGCACGCGCTGGAGTATGAACTGCAGGCGGCGATGAACAGTTTTGCCGCCATCGGGGCCGCGGGCGTGGTGATGGATGTCCGCACCGGCGAGGTGCTGGCGATGGCCTCGCTGCCGGTGTTCGATCCCAACGCGGTCAGTCGCAGCCCCAACGCCACCTGGTTCAACCGGGCGACGCTGGGCGTTTATGAGCTGGGCTCCACGTTCAAGGCCTTCACCACCGCGATCGCGCTCGACACCGGCGTTGTCACCATCGACAAGCGCTATGATGCCACAGTGCCGCTGAAGGTGGGGCGCTTCACCATCAATGACGACCATCCGAAGAAGCGCTGGCTGACCATTCCCGAGATTTTCATCTACTCGTCCAATATCGGCACCGCGCAGATGGCGGTGGACAGCGGCACCCAGACCCAGATCGACTACATGCGCAAGCTTGGCTTCCTGGAACCGGAGAAGATCGAACTCGCCGAGACCGCCCAGCCGCTCTACCCCAAGGTCTGGGGCAAGATCGCCACCATGACGGTGGGCTATGGCCACGGCATCGCCGTGACGCCGCTGCACCTGGCGTCCGGCATGGCGGCTCTGGTCAATGGCGGGGTCTGGCGGCCGGCGACCCTGCTCAAGCTGGCGCCCGGCGCCGAGCCGGCGGCCGGCGACCAGGTGTTCTCGCCCGAGACCTCGCGTCAGATGCGGGCGCTGCTGCGCATGGTGGTAACCGATGGCACCGGCCGCAAGGCCGATGCGCCGGGGTATCGTGTCGGTGGCAAGACCGGCACGGCGGAGAAGCCGGGTGTCGGCGGCTATCGTCGCAAGTCGCTGATCTCGACCTTCGCGGCAGCGTTTCCGATGGACGATCCCCGCTATGTCGTCATCGCCTCCATCGACGAGCCGCAGGGCAACAAGGAGAGCTACGGCTACGCCACCGCCGGCTGGGTGGCGGCACCCGTCATCAAGGCGCTGGTGGAGCGCGCGGGCCCGATCCTGGGCGTGGAGCCGGACATCCGCCGCGATGTCGATACCCGCGCCTACGATGTCTACATCGCCGAAAAACAGCAGCCGGTGGAGTAAGGCCATGGGCGCCACCCTCCAGACATTGGCGGACGTGACGGGCACGCCGGCCGGGACGCCGGTTGTCGGGCTCGCCATTGACCATCGCCAGGTCGCGCCGGGTTTTATCTTCGGCGCGTTCCGCGGCGTCAGGTTCAACGCCGAGGACTATATCCCGGCGGCCATCGCGGCGGGCGCCGTCGCGATCGTCGCCCGGCCCGAGGCCCCGGTGCCGGCTGGCACGGTCCATATCGCCGACGATAACCCGCGCCGGCGGATGGCGGTGATCGCCGCCCGCTTCCATGCGCCGTTCCCCGCCACCATCGCCGCCGTCACCGGCACCAACGGCAAGACGTCCGTCGCCGACCTGCTGCGCCAGGTCTGGACGCTGCTGGGTCACCCAGCCGCGAGTCTCGGCACGCTGGGCGTCGTCACGGCGGTGGGCCGGCGCGACCTCGGCATGACCACGCCGGACGTGCTCACGTTTCTGTCAACCATGGCCTCGATGCAGCGCGCCGGCATCGAGCACGCGGTGTTCGAGGCCTCGTCCCACGGTCTCGACCAGTACCGGGTCGACGGGCTCGCCATTCGCGCCGCCGCGTTCACCAACCTGTCGCGCGACCACATGGACTATCATCCGACGGTCGAGCACTACCGCGACGCCAAGGGGCGACTGTTCGCCGAGCTGCTGGCCGGTGACGGTACGGCGGTGATCTGGGCCGATGATCCTGCTTCGGCGTTCATGGCCGACCTGGCGCGGGCGCGCGGCATCACGACCTGGATGGTGGGCGCGGCGGGTGATGTCCTGCGCCTCGTCGGCCGTGAGGTGCTGCCCGACGGCCAGCGGCTGACCGTCGCCTGGCAGGGGCGGCCCTTCGATATCCGCCTGCCGCTGATCGGCGGTTATCAGGCCGCCAACGCGCTGGTGACGGCAGGCCTCGCCATCGCCTGCGGCGGGGCACCCCAGGCTGTGTTCGGCGCGCTCGAACGCGTGGCCGGGGTGCCGGGGCGGTTGCAGCAGGCGGCGGTGACGCCGGCGGGCGCACCGGTCTATGTCGACTACGCCCACACGCCCGACGGCCTGCGGGCGGCCATCGAGGCGCTGCGCCCGCACACCGTCTCGCGCCTGCATGTTGTATTTGGCTGTGGCGGTGACCGCGATGCGGGCAAGCGGCCGGAAATGGGCGCGATCGCCGCACGGCTGGCCGATGTGGTGTACGTCACCGACGACAATCCCCGTAGCGAGGACCCCACCACGATCCGCTCAGCCATTCTGGCGGCGGCACCGTCGGCCCATGACATCGGCGACCGGGCGCTGGCGATCGAGACCGCCATGCGGGCGGCGCGCGCCGGCGATCTGGTGCTGGTGGCGGGCAAGGGACATGAGCAGGGCCAGATCGTGAAAGGCATGGTGCAGCCGTTCGATGACGTGGCGGTCGCCGCCCAGATCGCCCGACGGTTGCGTGCCGATGGAGCAGACGCATGACCCCGCTGTGGACCGCCTCTGATATCGCCGCCGCCACGGCCGGCCGTGCCTCGGGTGCGTTCGCCGTGACCGGCGTCACCTTCGACAGCCGCGAGGTGGCGCCAGGCGATCTGTTCATCGCGCTCAAGGGCGAACACGCCGACGGCCATGCCTACCTGTCGCAGGCGTTCGCCCAGGGGGCGGCTGCGGCACTGGTGAGCGATCCCGCCCGGCTGCCGGCACCCGGTGCGCCGCACGTGGCCGTTGCCGACACGTTCATGGCGCTGAACGCGCTTGGCGCGGCGGCACGGGCGCGGATGGCCGGCACGGTGATCGGCGTCACCGGCAGTGCCGGCAAGACCGGCGTCAAGGAGGCGCTGCGGCAGGTGCTGGACCGGTTCCGTCCGGGCCTGGTCCATGCGTCGGTGAAGTCGTACAACAATCATACCGGGGTGCCGCTGTCGCTGGCCAGGATGCCGGCCGACAGCGCCTTTGGCGTCCTGGAGATGGGCATGAACCACAGTGGCGAGCTGACGGCGCTCACCACGCTGGTTCGTCCGCATGTGGCCATCGTGACCACCATTGCCAGCGCACACCGCGCCTTCTTCGACAGCGAGGAGGCGATCGCCGACGCCAAGGCGGAGATCTTCACGGGTGTGGTGCCGGGGGGCACGGTGGTGCTCAATCGCGACAACCGCCACTTCGAGCGGCTGGCGACGGCGGCGCGGGCGGCGGGCATCGGGCGGCTTGTCAGCTTCGGCCTGCGCGATCCGGCGGCGGATGTCCGGCCGATCAAACTGTCGAGCCATGCGACGTGCACCTGTATGACGGCCGAGGTGATGGGCGAGACGCTGACCTTCAAGGTCGGTCTGCCGGGCGAGCACTGGGCGCTCAATGCGCTCGGGGTGCTGGCGGTGGTCAAGGCCGTCGGTGCCGACCTCGGTCTGGCCGGTCTGGCGCTGGCCGAGATGCAGGGGCTGGAGGGGCGTGGCCGTCGGACCAACATCGCGGTGGGCGACGGCAGCGCCATGCTGCTCGATGAGAGCTACAACGCCAATCCGGCGTCGATGGCGGCGTCGCTTGCGGTGCTGGGCGGGTTCGAGCCCAGGGGGCGGGGCCGCCGGATCGCGGTGCTGGGCGCCATGAAGGAACTGGGTGCCGATTCCGACCGGTTTCATGCCTCGCTGGCCGAGCCCATCGAGGCGGCGGCAGTCGATCATGTGGTGCTGGTGGGGGCGGAAATGACGCCCTTGGCGGCGACCCTGCCACGGCGTATCAGCCACACGCTGGTGACGTCGGCGGACGAGGCGTTGGCACAGGTGCGCGGCCTGTTGCGGCCGGACGACATCTTGCTCGTCAAGGGTTCCAACAGTGTCGGGCTGGCCCGCGTCGTCCGCGCCCTCAACGAACAGCGGACGCTGGATGAAAAATTGCAGGGAGCAAGGCCGTGCTGAGTTATCTGGCGCAACTGAGTGGCGATCTGTCCATTCTCAACGTCTTTCGCTACCTGACGTTCCGCGCCATCGCCGCCGCGCTGACGGCGTTGATGATCGGCCTGGTCATCGGTCCGGGCCTCATCAACTGGCTGCGCGTCAAGCAGGGCAAGGGTCAGCCGATCCGGACCGATGGTCCCAAGTCGCACCTGCTGACCAAGGTTGGCACACCGACCATGGGTGGCATTCTCATCCTGATCTCGCTGGTGGTCTCCACCCTGCTGTGGGCCGACCTCAGCAACGGCTATGTCTGGGTCTGCCTTGGCGTGACGCTGGGCTTTGGCCTGGTCGGTTTCTCGGATGATTACCGCAAGGTCACCAAGTCCTCCCACAAGGGCCTGTCCGGCCGGACCCGCCTGCTGATCGAGTTCGCCATCGCCGGCGCCGCGGTCTGGTGGGTGTCGCAGAAAACGGGCACCACCCTGTGGTTGCCCTTCCTCAAGAACGTCGGGCTCAACCTCGGCTGGTTCTATCTGGTGGTGGCCTCGTTCGTCATCGTCGGTGCCGGCAACGCGGTCAACCTGACCGACGGTCTCGATGGCCTGGCGATCATGCCGGTGATCATCGCCGCCGTCACCTTCGGCATCATCGCCTACGTCATCGGCAACGCCAAGTTCGCCACCTACCTGCAACTGCATGCCGTGTCGGGCGCCGGTGAACTGCTGGTGTTCTGCGCCGCTCTGGTGGGGGCGGGGCTGGCGTTCCTGTGGTTCAACGCGCCGCCGGCGATGGTGTTCATGGGCGACACCGGCAGCCTGGCACTGGGCGGCGCCCTGGGCGCCATCGCCGTGATCACCAACCACGAGATCGTGCTGGCGATCGTCGGCGGCCTGTTCGTGCTGGAGGCTGTATCGGTGATCGTCCAGGTGGCCAGCTTCAAGCTGACCGGCAAGCGGGTGTTCCGCATGGCACCGATCCACCACCACTACGAGGAGAAAGGCTGGGCGGAATCCACCATCGTCATCCGCTTCTGGATCATTGCGCTGGTGCTGGCGCTGATCGGTCTTTCCACCCTCAAGCTGCGGTAGTCGCTCATGATCACGGCGCGCGTCTTTTCCGGCAAACGATATGCGGTGTTCGGTCTGGCGCGCACCGGCCTTGCCACCGCGCGCGCGCTGATCGCCTCGGGCGCCGACGTGCTGGGCTGGGACGACGGCGACGCCGCCCGCAGGGCGGCGGCCGAGGCCGGTATTCCGCTGGTCGATCTCTATGCGCTGGATCTGCGCGGCCTTGACGGCCTGCTGCTGTCGCCGGGCATCCCGCTCTACCTGCCGGCGCCGCACCCGCTCGCCGAGAAGGCAAGACTGGCGGGCGTACCGGTGATAGGAGATGTCGAGCTGTTCGCCCGCGCCCGTGCCGAACTGCCCGCGCACAAGGTGGTGGCGATCACTGGCACCAACGGCAAGTCGACGACCACGGCGCTGATCCACCACGTTGTCGCCGCCGCCGGCGTGCCGACCCGCATGGGCGGCAACATCGGCCTGCCGATCCTCGGGGAGGCGCCGCTGCCGGAAGGCGGCGTCTATGTGCTGGAACTGTCGTCATTCCAGATCGATCTCACCCAGACGCTGGTGGCCGATGTCGCGGTGCTGACCAACATCACGCCGGATCATCTCGACCGTCACGGCGACATGGCCGGCTACACCCATGCCAAGCAGCGCCTGTTCGCGATGCAGACGCCGCGTCAGACGGCGGTGGTATCGATCGATGACGATCCCAGCCGGCGGATCGCCGACACAGTGGCGGGCACGCTGGTGCCAATCTCCAACGAGCGGGTGCTGGGCCATGGCGTCTGCGTCGTTGGCGGCACCCTGAATGTCGATGGCCGGGCCATCGGCAGCCAGTCGGCCTGGCCCCGTCTGCAGGGGCCGCACAACGCGCAGAACGCGGCGGCCGCCTATGCCGCCTGCCGCGCGCTCGGTATCGCCGACGCGGTCATCCTGGCGGCGTTCGCCAGCTATCCGGGGCTCGCCCACCGGATGGAGTTCGTTGCCGAGATCGGCGGCGTCACCTACCTCAACGATTCCAAGGCCACCAACCCGACCTCCACCGCGCCGGCACTGGCCGCCTATCCGGCCATCCACTGGATCGCCGGTGGCAAGGCCAAGACCGACGAGCTGGATGCCTGCCTGCCGCATCTCGGCCATGTCCGGCAGGCCTATGTGATCGGCGCGGCGGAGGCGCTGTTCGCGGGCCTGTTGTCTCCCCACGTGCCGGTGGTGCGTGCCGGCACGCTGGAACAGGCGGTGGCTGACGCCGCGGCGGCGGCCCGCCCGGGCGAGGTGGTGCTGCTGTCGCCGGCCTGTGCCTCCTACGACCAGTTCAGGGATTTCGAGGCCCGTGGAGACGCTTTCCGCGCCGCCGTGGCGGCGCTGGGGCAAGGAGACGCCTCATGAGTCCGTTCAGTCGCTCCGACCGTACGGCCGTCGGTCGCTGGTTCTGGACCATCGACCGCATGCTGCTGACCATGCTGCTGATGCTGGTGGCGGTGGGTATCGTCGCGGTGCTGGCCGCAAGCCCGGCGGCGGCGCACCGTTACTCCGACGCCACGCACCGGATTCCCGACCTGATGTATTTTCGCCGGCACCTGTTCTGGGTCGCGGTGGGGGTGCCGGCGCTGATTGGCGCCTCCATGCTGCCCATCGTCTGGGTACGTCGCCTGTGCGTGGTCGGCTTCGTCGCGCTGCTGGCGGCGCTGGTGGCGGTGCCGTTCATCGGTTCCAACGCCAACGGCGCGGTGCGCTGGATCAGTCTTGGCGGCTTCCAGTTCCAGCCCTCGGAGTTCCTCAAGCCGATGTTCATCGTCACCACCGCCTGGTTGCTGTCGGCGCGGTTCGATGATGCAGCGGTACCCGCGATCCAGGTCTCGGCGGCGCTGATGGTGCTGGTGGTGGGCCTGCTTGTCATTCAGCCGGACTATGGCCAGAGCGCACTGGTTGCCGCTGTGTGGCTGGCACAGGCCTTTCTGGCGGGCATGAGCCTGTGGTTGCTGCTGGCGGTTGGCCTCGCGGGCGTATCCGGCATGGGGCTGGCCTACATGTATGTGCCGCACGTCCGTTCGCGCATCGAGCGCTTCCTGTCCACCGACGAGGCGGAGCAGGCATACCAGACCAAGAAGGCCATCGAGAGCTTCCAGTCCGGCGGCCTGTTCGGCGCCGGGCCGGGCGAGGGCCAGGTCAAGATGCAACTGCCCGAACCGCACACGGACTATATTTTCTCGGTGATCGGCGAAGAGTTTGGCATGATCGCCTGTCTGTGCTTGGCGCTACTATATCTAGCCATTATAGTGAGGGTTCTGCTACAGCTTGTGGACGAGGAAGATCCTTTCGTTTTCCTGTCCGTGGCCGGGCTGACAACGCAATTCGGAGCACAGGCGTTCATCAATATGGGCGTCAACCTACATCTGTTGCCCTCCAAAGGGATGACCTTGCCCTTGATCAGCCATGGCGGTTCCTCGTTCGTCGCCGTGGCTGTCGGCATGGGGCTGGTGCTCGCGCTGACCCGTCGCAACCGCTTCCTCCATGCCTCCCCCTTCGTGTCCGGACGGGCAACCCTATGACCGACGGCAATCGCCATGTGGTGATCGCCGCCGGCGGAACCGGTGGGCACATGGTGCCGGCCCATGCGGTGGCGCACGCGCTGATGGCGCAGGACTATGAGGTGACGCTGGTCACCGACGACCGGGGTTTGCGCTTTCCCGGGCTGTTCGACGGCATTCCCAAGCATGTCATCGCCAGCGGCTCGCCGAGCCGGGGCGGTCCGCTCGGCTGGTTGTCCGCCTTGCTCAAGGTGCGCGAGGGTCGCGCCGCTGCCCGACGGTTGTTCCAGTCCTACCACCCGGCGGTGGTGGCGGGCTTTGGCGGCTACCCGGCTTTGCCGGCATTGCTGGCGGCGCTCAGCCTGAGGATCCCGACCGTCATTCACGAGCAGAATGCCGTACTGGGCCGGGTCAACCGGTTGCTGGCGGGCCGGGTGGACGTGATCGCCACGTCATTCCAGGAGACGGCGCGGCTGAACGCCCGTCACGCCCTGAAGGTCTCGGTGACGGGCAATCCGGTGCGTGCCGATGTCGCCGCGCTGCGGGCCCTGCCGTTTCCCGACTTTCACGAGGAGAGCGTGTTCCGCGTCCTGGTGGTGGGTGGCAGTCAGGGCGCCAAGGTGCTCTCCGACGTGGTGCCGGCGGCACTGGAGATGCTGCCGGTGCATCTGCGCCGGCGGTTGCAGGTGACGCAGCAGTGCCGCGAGGAGGATGTCTCGACGGTGCGCCAGATCTATGCCCGTCTTGGCATTGCCGCCGAGTGTGCCACCTATATCACCGACATGGCGGCGCGGCTGAAATGGGCGCATCTGGTGATCGCCCGTGCCGGCGCCTCGACGCTTTCCGAACTGACGGCGGTCGGGCGGCCGGCCATCCTGGTGCCGCTGCCCTCGGCGACCGATGATCACCAGAGCGCCAACGCCCGCGAGATGGCGCAGGCCGGCGGCGCGCGGGTGATCCCGCAGGCCCGCTTCACGCCGGCGGAACTGGCCAAGCAGATTCAGAAGATCGCGCTTGAACCCGGTGCGCTCGCCAATGCGGCGGCGCGGGCCCGGGCGCTCGGGCATCCGCTGGCGGCGCATGCGCTGGCCGGCATCATCGCCCGGCTGGCCGGTGGCCCGTGGTCCGATGTCCGCGGTGAGGACGATAGCGACATGATAGTGAAAGTTGCGTCATGAGTGGTCTGGAACGCGATATCGGCATTATCCACTTCATCGGTATCGGTGGCATCGGCATGTCCGGCATCGCCGAGGTGATGAAGAACCTGGGCTATCGCGTGCAGGGGTCGGACGTCGCTGAATCCTACAACGTCGCCCGGCTGCGCGAGCGCGGCATCCCGGTCGCCATCGGCCACAAGGCCGAGAACCTCGGCGACGCGGCGGTGGTGGTGGTGTCGTCCGCCATCAAGGCCGGCAACCCCGAGGTCGATCTCGCCCGCGAAAGGTTCATTCCCGTGGTGCGGCGGGCGGAGATGCTGGCCGAGCTGATGCGCCTGAAGTCGACCATCGCGGTCGCCGGCACCCACGGCAAGACCACCACCACCTCGCTGGTGGCGGCGGTGCTCGACAAGGCCGGTCTCGACCCCACGGTGATCAACGGCGGCATCATCAACGCCTATGGCACCAATGCCTATCTTGGCGGCGGCGAATGGATGGTCGTCGAGGCCGACGAGTCCGATGGCAGTTTCCTGCGCCTGCCGCCGACCATTGCCATCGTCACCAACATCGACCCCGAACACCTCGACCACTACGGCGACTTCGACACGGTGAAAGAGGCGTTCGTCGAGTTCATCGAGCATGTGCCCTTCTATGGCGCCGCCGTGCTCTGCCTTGACCACCCGGAAGTGCAGGCGATCATCCCGCGCGTCACCGACCGGCGTATCGTCACCTACGGCTTCAACGCCCAGGCCGACGTGCGCGGCGAGGCGATGCAGCCGGTGCCGGGCGGCAACCGCTTCAACGCCGTCATCACCGACCGGCGTACCGGCGCGCGCCGCTCGATCGACGAGCTGGAACTGGCGATGCCGGGCCGGCACAACGTCCAGAACGCGCTGTCGGCGATCGCCGTCGCCCAGCAGCTCGGCATCCCGGATGAAGCGATCAAGGAGGCCTTCCGTACCTTCGGCGGCGTCAAGCGGCGCTTCACCAGGGTCGGCGAGGTCGATGGGGCGACCATCATCGACGACTATGGCCATCATCCGGTGGAAATTCGCGCCGTGCTCGCCGCCGCCCGTGAGGGCGTGGGCACCGGCCGGGTGATCGCGGTCGCCCAGCCGCACCGTTACAGCCGCCTGCACGATCTGATGGGCGACTTCTGCACCTGCTTCAACAATGCCGACGTCGTCATCATCACCCCGGTTTATGCCGCCGGCGAGCAGCCGATCGAGGGCGTCGACCGGGACGCGCTGGTCAAGGGACTGAAGGCGTCCGGCCATCGCCAGGTGCTGGCGACCGACGGTGCCGACCATCTGGCGGAGCAGCTCGCGGCGTTGATCCAGCCCGGCGACATGGTGGTCTGCCTGGGTGCCGGCGACATCACCAAGTGGGCGGCGGGTCTGGCGGACGCCATCCGCGCCAATCGGGGGGCGGTGGCATGATGGCGGCGCGCGCCAATCCCTCGCTGCTCGACCGGCTGCCGGCGCCGCGCGGCACGCTGGAGGCCGCCGGCTCGATGGCCGATTTCATCTGGTTCCGCACCGGCGGTCCGGCGGAAGCGCTGTTCCGCCCGGCGGACCGCGACGACCTGGTGACCTTTCTTGCCGGCTGCCCGGCCGATGTGCCGGTGCTGCCGGTGGGCGTCGGCTCCAACCTGCTGGTGCGCGATGGCGGCATTGATGGCGTGGTGGTGCGGCTGTCCAAGGGCTTCGCCGACGTGAAGATCGAGGGCCCGACCCGGGTGCGCGCGGGCGCCGCCGCCATGGGCATCACCGTCGCCAGCGCCGCGCGTGACGCTGGCATCGCCGGGCTGGAGTTCCTGCGCGGCATTCCCGGCACCGTCGGTGGCGCTGTGCGGATGAACGCCGGCGCCTATGGCCGGGAATGTGCCGATATCCTGGTCGAGTGCACCGTGGTCCACCGCGACGGTCGGGTCGAGACCTTGCCGGCCTCGGCGCTGGGCTACACATACCGCCATTCCGAGCTGCCCGACGGTGCCATCGTCGTCGAGGCGCTGTTCGAGGGGCGGCCCGGCGACCCCGCCGCCATCGGCGCCGAGATGGACCGCATCGCCGCCGAGCGCGAGGCGAGCCAGCCGCTGCGTTCGCGCACCGGCGGCTCCACGTTCAAGAACCCGGACGGCCACAAGGCCTGGCAGCTGATCGATCATGCCGGCTGCCGGGGCCTGACCATCGGCGGCGCCCAGATGAGCGAGAAGCACTGCAACTTCATGCTCAACACCGGCGGCGCCAGTAGTGCCGAGCTGGAGCAGCTGGGCGAGGAGGTGCGGCGACGGGTGAAGGCCGACAGCGGCGTCGAACTGCAGTGGGAGATACAGCGCATCGGCAACCCGCAGACGGGAGGCCGGGCATGAGCAGGCATGTGGTCGTGCTGATGGGCGGCTGGTCGGCGGAGCGCGAGGTGTCGCTGACCTCCGGCCGGGCCATCGTCGAGGCCTGCCAGCGGCTGGGCTACCGGGCCACCGGACTCGACATGGGCCATGACGTCGCCCAGCGCCTCGCCGAGCTCAAGCCGGACGTGGTGTTCAACGCCCTGCACGGCACGCCGGGTGAGGACGGGTCGATCCAGGGTGTGCTGGAGCTGATGGGCATCCCCTATACTCACAGTGGCATCACCACATCGGCGGTGGCGATCGACAAGCAGCTCACCAAGACGGTACTCACCGCCGCCGGCATCCAGATGCCGGGCGGTGGCGTGGTGCGCTCGGAATCAGTGTTCGAGGCGGACCCGCTGCCGCGCCCCTATGTGCTGAAGCCGGTCAACGAGGGATCGTCGGTCGGGGTCGCCATCGTCACCGACGACAGCAATTTCGGCCAGCCGATCAGCCGCGATGCCGCCGGACCGTGGCGGCAGTTCGAGACGCTGCTCGCCGAACCGTTCATCCGTGGCCGCGAGCTGACCGTCGCCGTCCTCGACGACGAACCGCTGGCGGTCACCGAGTTGCAGCCGACGCGCGGCTTTTACGATTATGACGCCAAGTACACCGAAGGCCTGACCCAGCACGTGGTGCCGGCGCCGATCCACCCCCAGGCGACCGAGCAGGCACTGGCGATGGCGCTGGCCGCCCACCGGGCGCTGGGTTGCCGGGGCGTCTCCCGCTCGGATTTTCGCTATGACGACACCATGGGCGAGCCGGGCCAGCTCTACCTGCTGGAGGTCAACACCCAGCCGGGGATGACGCCCTTGAGCCTGGTGCCCGAGCAGGCGAAGTATCGCCAGATCGGCTTCGACGCCCTGGTCGACCGGCTGATCCAGGATGCGGGGCTGAAGCGATGAGCCGCCGCAAGAAAGCCGCCGGATCCTCGCGCCGTTCGGCCAAGACGACGTCGTTCTGGACCGCGTCGCTGCGGCGGCGGGCAGTCATTGGCGGCGGGCTTGCCGTCACCGGCATCGTGCTGGGGCTGGGCGTCTGGCTGTTCGATGTGCCGCAGCGGCTGGCTTTTGGCGTCGCCCAGGGCGTCGCCGGGCTTGGCTTCGAGGTCAAGCACGTCAAGATCAGCGGGGTCGAGAACGCGCCGAAGCTCGCGATCTATAGCGCGGTGTTCGATGGGCGCTCCAATTCCATGCTGCTGGTCGACATCGATGACGTTCGCGCCCGTCTGATGGCGAATCCGTGGATCGCGGAGGCCTCGGTCGCCCGCCGGCTCCCGGATACGCTCGACGTCGTGGTCCGTGAGCGCAAGCCGGTCGCGGTGTGGCAGCGGCAGGGCCGGCTGGCAGTGATCGATGCCGAGGGTCGTGTCCTTGACAATGGCGAGCGGGTGAAGCGCTTCGGACGCCTGCCGCTGGTGGTGGGTGTCGGTGCCGAGGCGCACGCCCGGGCGTTGTTTGTCATGCTGGCCGGGCACCCGGATCTCGCTGGCCAGCTGGACTCCGCGACCTGGGTCGGCGATCGCCGCTGGGATTTGCGATTCCGGTCCGGCGAGTTGCTGATGTTGCCCGAGGGGGATGACGCCGCCGTGCGGGCCGTGTCCAAATTCGCGACGATGGATCGCAACGCGGGGTTGCTGGGGCGCGGCTTTGCCCGCTTTGACATGCGCCAGGAGGATCGGATGTACACGCGCAAGTTGGCGGCGGTGCCCGCGCGAGTCGCGGATGGGGCCGGGCAGGATCGGGGGGTCGATATATGAAGGCGCGCCGCAAGAGTGGAGCTGGGCTCAGTCTGGCACGGGGTGAGCGCGTGGTCGCCGCCCTCGATGTCGGCACCTCCAAGGTGGCGGCGCTGATCGCCCGTCTCGGGCCGGATGGCTCCGCCCAGGTGCTGGGTGTTGGCCACCAGTTGTGCACGGGCGTTCGCCAGGGCGTGGTCGCCGACATGGACGCGGCTGAACGCGCCATCCGCGCGGCGGTCGATCAGGCCGAGAAAACCGCCGATCTGACCGTGGAACGCGTGCTCGTGAGCATGTCGGCCGGCAACCTGTGCTACGAGATTCATCAGGTCGACGTCGACATTGCCGGCCACCGCATCGAAAGGGCCGACATCGACCGGGTATTGGCCGAGGGTCGCGAGCGCATCGACCCCGGCAACCACACCATCCTGCACGCCATTCCCGCCATCTATACCGTCGATGACCTGCCGGGCGTCGCGAACCCGCTGGGCTTCCATGCCGAGCGGCTGGGCGTCGACATCATGGTCGTCTCCTGCGATACCGCGCCGCTGCGCAACCTCGACCTGTGCATCCGCCAGGCCCATCTGGGTGTGCAGTCGATCGCCGCCGCTCCGATGGCCACCAGCCTTGCCTGTCTGGAGAAGGACGAGCGCGAGACCGGTGTCGCGCTGGTCGAGATGGGCGCCGGCGTCACCAACGTCTCCGTGCACTATCGCGGCATGATGGTTGGCCTGTCGTCGATCCCGATGGGTGGTGCGGACATCGTCGACGACATCGCCGCCGGCGTGGGTACAAGGCGCATTCACGCCGAACGGATGCTGTCGCTGCATGGTACGCTGATCACCACCAGTCGCGACAACCATGACATGATCGAGGTGACGCCGCTGCGGGCCCAGGGTGGCGAGCCGAGCTGGGTGTCGAAGGCTCAGTTGTCGGCGATCATCCGCAAACGGGTGGAAAAGATCCTCTCGGAAGTCGCTGTCCGCCTCGACGAGCTGGGCTTCCGGGCCGCCGTGGGCCGACCGGTGATGCTCACCGGCGGTGTCGCCGACCTCAACGGCATTACCCATTTCGCGACCGGCATGTTCGGCCGCGAGGTCAAGCTTGCCGCGCCCAAGCCGCTGGATGGTCTGCCGGAAGCGGCCTCAGGGCCTGCCTTCTCGACCCTGGTGGGTTTGATCCAGATGGAGCAGCAGCAGGTGCAGGATATCTGGCGCGACGCGCGCATCTCGGCGACGACGATTTCGCGCAATCCGTTCGGGCGGATGATCCGTATTCTCGCCAGTGCATTTTAACTAAATATAGGTGGGAGCAGCCCGCCAAGGTCGTATAGATAGCGTTCAGGCGTGAGTCATCGAGGACGAAGGAGAACAGGGCAATGGGTATCGAACTCAAGCGGCCGGAGCTGACCGAGCTCTCGCCCCGCATCACCGTGATCGGCGTTGGTGGCGCCGGTGGCAACGCGGTGAACAACATGATCAAGTCCGGCTTGCAGGGCGTGGACTTCGTGGTGGCCAACACCGACGCGCAGGCGCTGGTGGGCGGTCTGGCCGAGACCCGCATCCAGCTTGGCCTGAAGATCACGCAAGGGTTGGGCGCCGGCTCGCGGCCCGAAATCGGTCGCGCGGCGGCCGAGGAAACGCTGGACACCATCGAGACCGCGCTCGACGGCAGCCACATGTGCTTCATCACCGCCGGCATGGGTGGTGGTACCGGCACGGGTGCCGCCCCGATTGTCGCCCGCGCGGCGCGCGAGAAGGGCATCCTGACGGTGGGTGTGGTCACCAAGCCGTTCAGCTTCGAGGGTCTGCGCCGCATGCGCTCGGCCGAGGAGGGCATCTCGGAGCTGCAGAAGCACGTTGACACGCTGATCATCATTCCCAACCAGAACCTGTTCCGCATCGCCGGGCCGCAGACCACCTTCAAGGAAGCCTTCTCGATGGCGGACGAGGTGCTGCACGCCGGTGTGCGCGGCATCACCGACCTGATGGTCATGCCGGGCCTGATCAACCTCGACTTCGCCGACATCCGTACCGTCATGAGCGAGATGGGCAAGGCGATGATGGGCACGGGCGAGGCCGAGGGCGCCGGCCGCGCCATCGAGGCCGCCCAGGCCGCCATCGCCAACCCGCTGCTCGACGAGGTGTCGATGCGCGGCGCCAAGGGCGTCATCATCAACATCACCGGGGGCGACGACCTCACCCTGTTCGAGGTCGACGAGGCCGCCAACCATATCCGCGAGATGGTCGACCCCGAGGCCAACATCATCGTCGGTTCGGCCTTCAACGAGGAACTCAACGGCCGGATGCGCGTGTCGGTGGTGGCGACCGGCATCGACGCCGCCGCCGCGACCCAGCCGGCAACGCCAGCCACGTCGCGCACCAGCATGAGCTTCTCCCCGGTCGCGGGCGCCTTCCACACCGGCGCGCCGCGCGCTGGCGCGCAGCCGGTCGCCCAGCCGGCGCCGGTGGCCCAGCCGGTTCCGGTCGCCGAGCCGGAAGCGGTGGCCGAGGAAGAAGATGTACTGGCGCTTGATGTCGCCGATGAGCTGGCCGAGCCCGATGCCCCCGCCGTGGTGACCTCGCTGCGCGAGCCGGCACCGCGGGCGCCGCAGACAACCGCGCCGATCGTCGAGTCGGTGGAACGTCCGTTTGTCGAACCGGCCCGCCCGGCCGCGCGGCCCCGCGCCGAGGCGACCCGCGCGCCAACCCTGTTCGAGCGGATGATGGGGATCGGTCGTTCGACCCAGGCCGAGGAGACGGATGACGTTCCGGCCCCGGCCGCCAAGGCGGCCCCGGCGCGCGACCCCCGCGCGGCGGGCGAGGATCCGCTGGAGATCCCGACCTTCCTCAAGCGGCAGGCCAACTGAGCCGCTGGCCGGCGTTGCCGTGACGGGCTGCCCTGACCCGTCACGGCCGGAGCGCCGGTCTTCGGGGATGACGTTCTCGATGACGACCAAGCCCCTCTCCGGTTGCCCTGCCGGGGAGGGGTTTGTCGTTGTGGCCGGGGGCCGGATCGCGTTGGTGCCCCCTCGTGACGGTCCGGGCTGGTGCGTGGGGCGATCTGCCGCGCCGCGCGACAGTTGCGTCCCGGCCTGTTAACGGCGAATAGAGGAGCGGCCCGGTACGATGTTTGTCATGTGCCAGGGGGTCGCGTGGAAGGAATGTCGATGCCGGAGCTGTCGCCCCAGAAAGTCGTTGTGGCCAGGAACAAGCCGATGCTGCAGGGCGTGCTGCGCGGCCTGGTTCGCCGCTGCCCGAACTGCGGCGAGGGCAATCTGTTCGCCGGCTACCTGAAGGTGGCGCCCACCTGCGCGGCCTGCGGCCACGACAACGGCCAGTATCCGGCCGATGACGCGCCGCCCTATTTCACCATCCTGATCGTCGGTCACCTGGTGGTGGCGCCGGTGCTGGGGTTCCCGTTCATTCTGGAACACTCCCTGCCAATGGTGCTGACCGGCGTGCTGTCGGCCGTCGGCGCGCTGACCATGGGCCTGCTGCCCTTTGTGAAGGGCGCGGTCATCGGCGCCCTGTGGTCCACCGACGCGCGGTAACATATATTTCACATTGCGGTTTGTTTCTCGCTCTGGCGCCGTGTCCGGTGCCCCGTTAGCTATTGTGCGGAGCAATATGATCGGGGGCAGGCGGATACATGGGCTGGGACGTCAATCACGCGCGCGGGCTGCTCGGGCTAGCCGTCATCATCGGTATCGGCTGGGCACTGTCGGAGAACCGGCGGTGCATCCCCTGGCGTACCGTGATCGGCGGCATGGTGTTGCAGGTGGCGCTGTTGCTGCTGCTGTTTGCCCTGGCGCCGGTGCGCCGTGCGCTGCTGGGCCTCAACGATGCCGTCGATGCGCTCTCCAGCGCCACCCAGGCCGGCACCAGTTTCGTGTTCGGCTACATCGGCGGCGGCAAGGCGCCGTTCGCGGTGGTCAATACTGACGTTGGCCCCAGCTTCTTCTTCCAGATCCTGCCGTTCATCATCGTCGTCGCCGCCATCTCCGCCGTGCTGTGGCACTGGAAGGTGCTGCAATGGATCAGCCACCTGTTCGCCCGCCTGTTCGAACGGTCGCTGGGGCTGGGCGGCGCCGTCAGCCTGGCCACCGCCGCCAACGTGTTCCTCGGCATGGTGGAATCGGTGGTCATTATCGGCCGCTACTTCAACCGGCTGTCGCGTTCCGAGCTGTTTGTCGTGATGGTTACCGGCCTGTCGACGGTCGCGGGTTCGGTGATGCTGCTGTATGCGCTGCTGATCGAATCCGTGCTGCCCAACGCCATTGCCCATCTGGTGGCGGCCTCGCTGATCTCGGCCCCGGCCGGCGTCGTGCTGGCGCTGCTGATGGTGCCGGAAGCCCCCGGCGTGGTGCCGACCGGTCGTGAGGAGGGCGATCAGGAGGGCGTCTATCGCTCCACCGTCGACGCCTTTTCCAGCGGTGTCGAGGAAGGCCTGCGGCTGCTGCTCAACATCGCCGCCATGATCATCGCCGTGCTGGCGACGGTGGCGCTGGTCGACATGGGGCTGAAGGCGCTGCCGGACCTGGCCGGCGGGCCGCTGTCCATCGAGCGGCTGCTGGGCTGGCTGTTCGCGCCGATGATGTGGCTGATCGGCGTGCCCTGGGGCGAGGCGGTGACCGCCGGTTCGGTGATGGGCGCCAAGATCACCATGACCGAGATCATGGGCTTCATCCGGCTGTCGCAGTTGGATGAAACCTTGTCGGCCCGCACCATCGCCATTCTCATCTATTGCGTCTGCGGCTTCGCCAATCTGGCTTCACTGGGCATCATGCTGGCCGGCTTCAACGCCATCGCGCCCGAGCGCCGCTCCGACGTTGCCGGCCTGCTGTTCCGCTCGCTGCTGGCGGCGACCCTGGCCAACCTGTCGACCGGCGCGCTGGTGGCCATGCTGCCGGTGACCTGGATCGGGCTTGGCTGACCTGCCGTCGCAGCAGGCGCGCTTTAACGGCACATTAATTCCGCTGCCGTATTCTCCGCTTGTAGAGGGTGGGGCGGATACGGCGCTGGCGGCCAAGGGGGGGCGTCGGGGTGCCGGGGACACTGCAAGCGGCGAAGGCGTATGGCGTTGATTTCGACCCCCGATACCGACACCCGATCGCGAAACCTCAACCAGTTGCGTGGCGAGGCTCTGGAGCTACTGGCCAGAGGCAAGCCCTTGGGTACCGTACTGGCGGCCATCACCCGCGCGGTTGAAACCATTGCGACCGAGGCACTCTGTTCGGTGCTGCTGGTCGACGCCGAGGGGTGTCTGCGCCATGGCGCGGCGCCGCGGCTGCCCGACTTCTATATCAAGGCCGTCGATGGCCTGGCGATCGGCGAGGGAATCGGGTCATGCGGCACGGCGGCATTCCGTGCCGAGCGGGTGATTGCCGAGGATCTGGCGGTGCATCCCTACTGGGCTCCCTATCGGGAGCTCGTGGCAACCGCCGGGCTGGCATCCTGCTGGTCGGAACCCATCCTCGCCGCCGACGGCCGGGTTCTCGGCACGTTCGGCATCTATCATTCCCGTCCGGCGGTGCCCGACGTCGAGGACATGTTCATCATCGGTCACGCCGCCCAGCTGGCCGGCATCGCCATCGAGCACCATCGCGCCCGCGAGCAGGCCATGCGTTATCAGGGCGAGCTTGAGGCGATCATCGACAACATTCCGATGATGGTATTCACCAAGGAACCCCGGGAGCTGCGGTTCACCCATTTCAACCGCACCGGCGCGGCCCTGATGGGGGTGCCGAAAGCCGATCTGATCGGCCGCAACGACTTCGATTTCGTGCCCCGCGAGCAGGCGACCTTGTTCACGGAGGTGGATCGCCGGGTGCTGGCGAGCGGCGAGCCGGTGGACCTGCCGGTAGAGGTGATGGACACCCCGCATCTGGGGCGGCGTCTGCTACACACCCGCAAGGTGCCGATTTATGACGAGGATGGCAGCCCGCGACTGTTGCTCGGGGTATCCGAGGACATCACGGAACGCCATCAGGTGGAGGAAAACCTGCGCCTGGCGGGCATCATCTTCGACCAGGCGGATGAAGGCATTGTCGTCACCGATGAAGAATTCCGCGTCCTGAAGGTGAACCCGCGCTTCTGCTCCATGATCGGGGCGGCGGCTGACAAACTGATAGGCCGGCGCGCCGAGGAGATTCCCGTTCTGCCGGAAGTCCGACACCGGGTCCGCGAGGCGATGGAAAGCGCCAGTGCCCACGGCCAGTGGCGCGGCGAGCTTTCGGTCGTTCATCGCGATGGCAACACGGTGCACACCGTGACCGTGGTATCGGCGCTCTATGATGACACCGGCAAGGCGCGTCATCACGTGGCGATGCTCTCCGATATCAGCGAGCTGAAGGAGCAGCAGAAGAAGCTGGAGCGGCTGGCCCATTACGACGTGCTGACCGGCCTGCCCAACCGCGTGCTGCTGGGCGAACTGCTGGCAGAGGCGATGGCGCGCGCCACTGCGGCTGATACATTGCTGGCGGTCTGCTACCTCGATCTCGATGGCTTCAAGCCGATCAACGACAGCTACGGTCACCAGATCGGCGACGATCTGCTGGCGGCCGTCGCCGATCGTCTGCGTGACTGTCTGCCGGCGGTCGACGTTGCTGCCCGCATCGGCGGCGACGAGTTCGTGCTGCTGCTGTCGGGGTTCGAGGACATGCGGGCCTGTCGTGAGGCGCTTCCGCAACTGCATGGCATGCTGTCGCAACCCTACCGGTTGCTGGCGGGGGAGTTCCAGCTGGGTGCCAGCCTGGGCATTTCCGTCTATCCGCTCGATGGCTCGGAACCGGATGTCCTGATCCGTCAGGCAGACCAGGCCATGTACCAGGCCAAGCTCGCCGGCCGGCAGCGCATCCAGTTCTTCGATGTCGGCAATGCCGTGCGGGACCACGCGCGCAGCACCACGGTGGAGGTGGTGCGCGGCGCCCTGGCGCGGGGGGAACTGCGACTGCACTACCAGCCCAAGATCGACCTGCGCAGCAACGTCGTGGTTGGCTTCGAGGCGCTGGCGCGACGGCTTCTGCCTTCCGGCGAGGTGCTGGCGCCGCACCGCTTCCTGGAGGCCATCGCCGGCACCGAGATGGAGATCGTCTTCGGCGAATGGTCGATTGGCGAGGCGTTGAGGCAGCTCGACGCCTGGCGGCAGCTGGGCCTGGACACCGCCGTGTCGGTCAACATTTCGCCACGGCACCTGCTGGATTCCCGTTTCCTCGACGTGCTGCGGGAGTCGCTGGCGCGGTGGCCGTCGCTGCGGCCGTCGCAGCTGGAACTGGAGGTGCTTGAAAGCGCGGCACTCCAGAACCTTCGCCACTCCCGCAAGGTACTGGAAGGCTGCCGGGCGCTGGGGGTGTCGGTGGCGCTGGACGACTTCGGTACCGGCTATTCCTCGTTGTCCTATCTGCGTCATCTGCCTGCCCAGACCGTCAAGGTCGACCAGAGTTTCGTGCGCGACATGGCAAACGATCCGGATGACCGGGCGATTGTCGAGGCGGTCATCCGGCTGGCGCAGACGTTTTCGCTGACGGTGGTCGCCGAGGGTGTGGAAACGGCCGAGATCCAGGCGCTGCTCATTCACCTCGGCTGCGATCAGGCGCAGGGCTACGGCATCGCCCGGCCCATGGACGCCGATGCGGTGCCGGGATGGCTGGCAGCCTACACGGCCGGTCAGGACCCGGCGGCCGAGCCGACGCGGGATACGTTGACCGGCAGGGGCAAGGCCAGATCGCTGCGGGTGGGCTGAAGGGCAGCCTCAGGGCCACTTGGCCTCGGGCGGCAGGCTCATCAGGATGGCCTCCACGTTGCCGCCGGTCTTCAGGCCGAAGGTGGTGCCGCGATCATAGACCAGGTTGAACTCGGCATAGTAGCCCCGGTAACGCAGCTGCTCCTCGCGCTGTTCGGCCGTCCACGGCGCGTGCATGTGGCGGCGCACCAGCGTCGGGTAGATGTCGAGGAAGGCGCGGCCGACATCCTGGGTGAACGCGAAATCGGCCTCCCAGTCGCCGGAGTTCAGGTGGTCGTAGAAGATGCCGCCGACGCCGCGTGCCCGGTTGCGGTGCTTGATGAAGAAATACTCGTCACACCAAGCCTTGAACTTCGGGAAGTAGCTGGGGTCGTGCCTGTCGCAGGCGGCCTGATAGGCGGCGTGGAAGTCGCGGGTGTCGGCCTCCACCGGGAACGGCGGGTTGAGATCCCCGCCACCGCCGAACCACCATTTCGTGGTGGCGAGGAAGCGGGTGTTCATGTGCACCGCCGGCACCAGCGGTGAGCGCATGTGGGCGACCAGGCTGATGCCGGTGGCGAAGAACCGGGGGTCGTCCGCCGCGCCCTCGATCTGCTTGGCGAACTCCGGCGCGAACTCGCCATGGACGGTGGAAATGTTGACGCCCACCTTCTCGAAGCAGCGGCCATGCATGATCGACATCACGCCACCGCCGCCATGGGCACCGCTGTGATCGGTGCGCTCCCACGCCTTGCGCGCGAATCGGCCCGGCGGCAGGTCGGCGAACGGGCCGGTGGTCTGTTCATCCTCGATCGCCTCGAAGGCGGCACAGATGGAATCGCGCAGCGATTCGAACCATTGGGCTGCGCGTAGTTTCTGGTTTTCCATCGCGTTCTCGCTGTTCAAGGGTAGCCTCCCGTCTGCCTCAGGGCTTCCGCCACTACAATAGATGCCGCGATCGCCACATTGAGGGAGCGCAATCCGGGTCGCATCGGAATACGCACCACGGCGTCGCAGCGGTTCTCGACCTCCGGTGGCGTGCCGGCACTCTCCCGCCCGACCATCAGGATATCGCCCGGTCGGTAGCCGAACTGGTGATAGGCGAGCGTCCCCGTGGTTTCCACCAGCACCAGCCGGTTGCCCGCCAGCCGGCGGGCGGTGTCGAAACTGTCGAAGTCGATATGACGGCGGATGTCTGCCTGGTCGAGATAGTCCATGCCGGCACGCCTCAGCCCCCGGTCGGAGAACGGGAAACCGCAGGGCTCGATGACATCCACGCCCACGCCCCAGCACGCGGCGGTACGCAGCATCGTGCCGACGTTGGGCGCGATGTCGGGCTGGAACAGGGCAAGGCGCATGAGCCTCTGGCTAGCGGATGTCGGTCGCGGGGGAAACCATCGATTGAGCGCCACCCCCGCACATCAGCAACCCGCGCTCGTAAACGCCGCCAATGAACAGTCTGCCGCGGGGGTCCCGGAAGGCGACGGAGGAGGCGGCGAAGCGCTGGCCATCGTCCGCGAACAGGGTGTCGATGCGGGGCTTGTCGCCGGTCCAGTCGGTGATGCGGAGCACCATCGACGGCGCGCCGGCCGCGGCCGGCGCCCTGGCATGGGCCTGGAAGGCCAGCGGGCGCGGGTGACCGGCCACCATCAGCGCGCCGTCTGGCTGGACGGTGATGTTGTCGGGCGCCATCGGCACACGGATCGACCGGTCCGGTGTCACCTGTCCGTTGAACGGGTTGCGACGGAACAGCCGCAGCGCCCTGGCGGTGGACTCCGCCACGATCAGCCACTGCCCGTCGGGGGACAGGGCGACCCCGTTGGGGAACTGCAGACCCTCCGCCACCGGCATGGCGCGGCGTCCATCGAAATAAGCCAGCGTGTTGAGCGGCAGGAGCAGGTAGGTTTCCAGCCAGCGCTTCCAGGCCGGCTCCGCGAAGGGGTCGTTGCTGGCGTAGAACTGTTCGGGGCCGCTGGTCGCGACGTCATTGGGCGAGGTCAGCGCCGAGGCGGACACAGACTGGGCCAGCGATAGCGCGCCGTCTTGTGTAATGTCATATATTTCAATGCTGTGTGACAATCCGTCGGCGCCGTGATCGACGATGAACAGGCGCTTTGCCCCTCCCGGTCCTGTCCACAGATCGAGGCCGTGCGGGAAGAACGCATCGTCGTCGCGCAGCTTCAGCGGGGTCAGCGCGGGCGTGGCGGCCGCGAAGTCGAGCACGAATATGTCGCCGCGCGGGGCGGTGCCGGTGTTGACGCCATGACGGTCTGCGCTGGTGACATAGGCCCGTCCGGCCGGCCAGTCGATGGCGATGTCCTCGGCGCCCACCGGTCCGTCCAGACGATGGCAGGCGAGGGTGCTGTTCTCCGGCAGCGGCTCGGTCCATCCCACGGTGCGCACGAACAGCACGGCGAACGCCGCCACCATGGCCAGAACCGCGATGGCCAGCAGCCGGAGCAAGCGTCGTCGCACCTTCATGTCGTCCCCCCCTTGGCAGACTGTTTACGGCAGAGCTTCCGGCCGTTCATAACCCGGTTTCACGACCTTGCGCAGGGGGGGCAAGCCGCGATGCGGCCAAATTGACCATTGCGCCGACTAGCCAGGGTCATTATGGAACCCGGCTGATGGGGGCTTTAGGGGGCCTTCCAGCAGGCTTTGGCTGGCGGTATGTAAGAGCCGCCGGTTTGGTTGCAGCAGGGACATTGGACATATGGCTATAGCCGATAGCAGTGCCGCACCGGGGTCGACCGAACACGGTGTCCGCCGTCGCGACTTCATTCACATTGTCAGTGGCGGCTTTGTCGCCGCCGGCGCCGCCGCCGCGGCGTGGCCGTTCATCAGTCAGATGAACCCGGCCGCCGACACCCGGGCGCTGTCGACCGTCGAGGTCGACCTGGCGCCGGTCGCCTCCGGTCAGGCGATCAAGGTGATGTGGCAGGGCAAGCCGGTGTTTGTCCGCAACCGTCCCGAGGCCGAGGTCAAGGCGATGCGCGCTGTCAGCCTCTCCGAGCTGCGCGATCCCCAGAAGGACGAGGACCGCGTCCAGGCCGGTCATGACAATTGGCTGGTGACGCTGGGCGTCTGCACCCATCTGGGCTGTGTGCCGCTGGGCGCGGCTCAGGGCGAGCCCAAGGGTGAGTATGGTGGCTACTTCTGCCCCTGCCACGGTTCGCACTACGACGCCTCGGGCCGCATCCGCAAGGGCCCGGCGCCGAAGAACCTGGAGGTGCCGACCTACGCCTTCAAGACGCCAACCGCCATCGTGATCGGGTGAGGCCAGCCATGGGATTTCATTGGGCAAAGAAATATGAGCCGCAAAGCGGCCTCGAAAAGTGGCTGGACGAGCGCCTGCCGATCATCCGGCTGGTCCACGACTCCGTCGGCGCCGGCTATCCCGCGCCGAAGAACCTGAACTACTGGTGGAACTTCGGCTCGCTGGCCGGCCTGTTCCTGGTGGTGCAGATCGTCACCGGCATCGTGCTCGCCATGCACTATGCCGCCAACCAGGCGGTGGCCTTTGATTCCGTCGAGCGCATCATGCGCGACGTCAACTTCGGTTGGCTGATCCGCTACATGCACGCCAACGGTGCGTCGTTCTTCTTCATTGTCGTCTACGTCCATATCCTGCGCGGCCTCTACTACGGCTCCTACAAGGCGCCCCGCGAGATGCTGTGGATCCTCGGCGTCGTCATCTATCTGCTGATGATGGCGACCGGGTTCATGGGCTACGTGCTGCCATGGGGCCAGATGAGCTTCTGGGGCGCCCAGGTCATCACCGGCCTGTTCTCGGCGATCCCGGTGGTCGGCGACGACATCCAGACCCTGCTGCTGGGCGCGCCGTTCGTCGGCAACCCGGCGCTCAACAAGTTCTTCTCGCTGCACTACCTGCTGCCGTTTGTCATCGCCGGCGTGGTCATCCTCCACATCTGGGCGCTGCACATTCCGGGTTCAAACAACCCGCTGGGCATCGACGTCAAGGGGCCGGCCGATACCGTGCCGTTCCACCCCTACTACACGGCGAAGGATCTGATGGGCGTGGTTGCCGCGCTGATCGTGTTCTCGATCTTCGTGTTCTTCCTGCCCAACGCGCTGGGGCACCCCGACAACTACATCCCGGCCGATCCGCTGTCGACGCCGGCGCACATCGTGCCGGAGTGGTACTACTGGCCGTTCTACGCGATCCTGCGCGCCTTCACCTATGACTTCCTCGGCGTGCCGGCGAAGCTGTGGGGCGTGCTGGCGATGTTCGCGGCCATTCTGCTGCTGTTCTTCCTGCCGTGGCTGGACGACTCCAAGACCCGCTCGGCCAGGTTCCGGCCGGTCTACAAGCAGCTGTTCTGGCTGCTGGTGGCGGATCTGGCGCTGCTGGGCTACTGCGGCGCGGCGCCGGCGGAGGAGCCCTATGTGCGGATCAGCCAGTTCGCGGCCGCCTATTACTTCATCCACTTCCTGATCCTGGTGCCGATCGTTGCGCGCCTGGAGACGCCCAAGCCGCTGCCGAAGAGCATTTCGGAACCGGTGCTGCCGGGCGCGGCTGCCCAGCCGGCTGAATAAGGGGGACACAGATCCATGATCCGGCTCATTTCATTCGGTGTGGGCGCCATCTTCACGCTGGCCCTGCTGATCGCCGCCTTCCTGCCGCGTGAAGCGGCGGTGGAGGATCCCGCGGCCAAGTTCCACAAGCCGCACATGCACGTGGAGTTCGCGCACCAGGGCATCTTCGGTACCTACGACCGGGCGCAGCTGCAGCGCGGCTTCCAGGTCTACAAGGAAGTCTGCGCGGCCTGCCACAGCCTGCATCGCGTGGCTTTCCGCAACCTGGCGGACCTCGGTTACAACGAGGCCGAGATCAAGGCGATCGCCAAGGGCTACGACGTGCCGTCGATCGACGACAAGACCGGCGACGCCAGCACCCGCCCCGGCTTGCCGTCGGACCGCTTCCCGCTGGTCTACCCCAACGATGTCGCCGCCAAGGCCGCAAACAACGGCAAGGCGCCGCCCGACCTGTCGCTGATCGTCAAGGCGCGCGAGGGCCACGAGGCCTACATCTACTCGGTGCTGGCGGGCTACGAGACCGCGCCGGCGGAGTTCCAGGTGCCCGAGGGTGGCAACTTCAACCCCTACTTCCCGGGTAACGTGATCGCCATGCCCAAGCCGCTGTCGGACGACCAGGTCACCTATGGCGATGGCACCAAGGCGACTGTCGAGCAGATGTCGAAGGACGTCACCGCGTTCCTGACCTGGGCGGCCGAACCGCACATGGAAGCCCGCAAGCGCATCGGCATTGGCGTGCTGATGTTCCTGTCGGTGTTCTTCATCGTCGCGGTCAACAGCTACAGAAAGATCAAGGCGGCGGTGAACAGCCACTAAGTGGCTTGCTGATCGTCTGAAACCACAAAGGCCGGGGCTTTCGCTCCGGCCTTTCGTGTCTTGGGGGAGAGGGGCATGAGCGACACGGGGACGCCGGTGCGGCTCGGGATCATCGGCGGCAGCGGCCTCTATCAGCTGCCGGGCCTGGAACAGGCGCGCTGGGAGAGTGTGGAAACGCCCTGGGGGGCGCCGTCGGACGCCATCCTCACCGGCCGTCTCGCCGGCCTGCCGGTCGCTTTCCTGCCGCGCCACGGCCGGGGCCATGTGATCGCGCCGTCCGACCTCAATCATCGTGCCAATATCGATGCCATGAAGCGGCTTGGCGTTACCGACATCCTGTCGCTGTCGGCCTGCGGCTCGTTCCGCGAGGAACTGGCGCCCGGCACCTTCGTGGTCGTCGACCAGTTCATTGACCGCACCCAGGGCCGGCCCCGCAGCTTCTTCGGTGACGGCGTGGTGGCGCATGTGTCGATGGCGGCACCCACCTGCGGCCGGCTGGGAGGCTGGGTGGCCGAGGAGATCGCGGCACTGGGCGTGCCGCTGGCGGCGGGTGGCACCTACCTGTGCATCGAGGGACCGCAGTTCTCCACCCGCGCCGAAAGCCGGCTTTACCGGAGCTGGGGTGCCGACGTCATCGGCATGACCAACCTGCCGGAGGCCTATCTCGCTCGCGAGGCCGAGATCTGCTACCAGACCATCGCCATGGTGACCGACTACGACAGCTGGCACGACGGCCACGATGCGGTCGAGGTGGCCGATATTCTCAGGGTGCTGGCCGACAACGCCGAGGCCGCCAGGGCGCTGGTGGCGCGCCTGGCGGCCCGTCTGGCGGCAACCCGGCCGGCCTGCGCGCGGGGGTGCGACCGTGCACTGGACGGCGCTGTGCTTACGGACCCGGCGTGCTGGCCGGAACGGATGAGCACGCGACTGGCGGCGGTGGCCGGTCGTCTCAGGGGAGACCCGGCATGACGGCGAACGACGATCTTCGGCAACTGGTCCGCACCATCCCCGACTTTCCGCGGCCGGGCATCCAGTTTCGCGACATCACCACGCTGTTCGGCGACGCCTGGGGCTTCGGCGAGACCGTACGCCGGCTGGCGGCGGCGGCGCGTGACAGCGACGCCCAGGTGGTGGCGGGCATCGAGGCGCGCGGCTTCATTCTCGGTGGCGCCATTGCCGCCGCTCTCGGGCTGGGCTTCGTGCCGGTGCGCAAACGCGGCAAGCTGCCCTACCAGACCATCGGGCGCGACTATGAGCTGGAGTATGGGCAGGATCGGGTCGAGATCCACGTTGACGCCATAGCGTCCGGCGCGCGGGTGCTGCTGGTCGACGATCTGGTGGCCACCGGCGGCACGGCGCTGGCGGCGGTTGAGCTGTTCCGCTCGGTGGGCGTCGAGGTGGCGGCGGCGATGTTCGTCATCGATCTGCCCGAGCTGGGCGGTGCCGAGCTCCTGCGTCAGGCTGGCGTGCCGGTAACGTCCCTGTTCGCTTTCGCCGGACACTGACCGGCGGCAGGAGGCGTCAGGGCTTGCGGACGCGCCAGTCGGACAGCAGGCGGATGATCACGCCGAGCAGGGCGAGGCCGGCCATGCTGGCGGCCAGCGGCAGGGCAGTGCCGTCACCGATACGGGCATAGAACAGCGCTGCCAGCATGGCGCCGACCATCTGGAGAAAACCGAGCATGGCGGATGCGCGCCCGGCCATCTCCGGATAGACCGACAGGGCCGCCGCCTGCGCCTGCGGCTGCTGGAACCCCCAGCCGAAGGTGTAGATTACCATCGGGCCGGTTACCGCCAGGGGATGGTGAACACCCGTCAGGGCCAGGAAAGTCATCAGCATGCCGCCACTCAGGGTGCCGAGCAGGCCCATCCAGAGCGCATGATCCGAACCCATGCGGCGCGCGATCCGGGAGCTGATCAGGCTGCCGGTGATGTAGCCGCAGGTGGCGAAGGCGAACCACAGGCCGAAACCGGCGGCACTGATGCCGAACTCGCCCATCAGCACGAATGACGCGCCGGTGAGGAACAGGAACACACCGCCATAGCCGGTGATGCAGTTGGCGACATAGCTAAGGTAGCGCCGTGACTGTAGCAGGCGCCCGAAGGCGCGTCCCAGGCCCGCCGGCGACAGGGCGCCGGGATCCAGTGCCGGCACCGTCTCTGGCAGGCGCCACAGGGTTCCGGCGGTGGCGACGATGCCGCACAGCGCCATCAGCAGCAAGGGGCCGCGCCAGCCCAGCCAGTCGGCCGCCAGTCCGCCCAGCACGGGCGCCAGCAGCACGCCGACACCCATCCCGACCCCCATCAACGCCAGTGCGTGGGCGGCGGCCTCCCGTTCCAGCAGGTCGCGCACCACGGCCCGGCTGAGCACGGTGGCGGCCGCGGCCCCCAGTGCCTGCACGAAGCGCAGCGCCGCCAGTGTGTCGATCGAGGGCGCGAACAACGTTGCGAATGTCGCCAGCACGTAGGTGGCGGTGCCGATGATCAGCACCGGGCGTCTGCCGAAGCGGTCGCCCAGCGCGCCGTAGATCAGCTGGCCGAACGCCACGCCGAGAATGAAACTGCGCATCACCGATTGCGCTTCCGGCGCGTCCACGCCGAAACTCGCCGCGAGCGCCGGCAGGGCCGGCGTCAGCGGGTCGGTGGACAACGGCAGCAGCGCCGCCAGGGTGCTCAGCAAAACGAGAAGGACGGGCGACAGCATGGCCGTCCTAGCGCGGCACGCAGTGCTGTTGCACCTGGTTCAGGGTTGCGCTCAGTCTGGCCTGCGCGCTTGCGGCCGCATCGGGCGTCAGCCGGTAGCGATTGCGCAGATCGGCGGGCATTGGGGTGAATCCGTTGGTGGCGCCGACGCCAAAGCCCACCAGTGCCATGTCGAGGTACATCTCATAGTCGCCACTGGAGACGTTGCGGCGCAGGCCGGCGATCAGGCAGGAACAGGCGGTGGCGTCGCCGCGCCACGCCTTCAGGCAGGCGTCGCGCAGCCGGTTCTCCGCCGAGGGGACATCGGCGGTCGCCGGCGCTGCCATCAGGACGGCGAGCGCCACACCGGCCAGGCCAGGGAGCGCGTGCCGCCTCATGACGGCCGCCGCCCGAACAGGCCGATGGCGAGGAAGCGCATCACCGGCTGGCGCTGCTGGTCAAGCAGGCTGTAGCGTACCCGCACCGAGCCGATGTCCGGCCGGCTCGACGACGGCCGGGTTTCCAGCACATGGATGTGCAGGCTGAGCACGTCACCGGGCACCACCGGGCGCAGCCAGCGGATTTCGTCGACGCCGGGCGAGCCCTGCGAGGCGGCCTCGTCACGCTTCATCCAGTCGACCATCAGTCGCATCGCCATGGCGCAGCTATGCCAGCCGCTGGCACACAGGGTGCCGAACAGGCTGCTCTTCGCGGCCTCGGGGTCGAGATGGAAAGGCTGGGGGTCGTATTTGCTGGCGAAGTCGATGATCTCCTCCGCGGTCACCGGATAGGCGCCGAAGGTCTCCTCGTCGCCGACCGCGAAATCCTCGAAATACTTGGGCACGCCTGAAATCCTGCACTTGCAACTATTCCGCCGATCCTGCCCGCTTCGTGCCGGGAAAGCCAGCACCATGCTTGGCGGCGACGGGGAGTCGGGAAAATTGACAACTCCTGAGCGAATTTCGGGGCATGGTTAACAAAAACAACGGCGTAAAAACTGGCATGAATGCTGCTTCAGCGTCGCCATCGAGCGCGATGGCGCTCTACCGAGGGGGGAACTCATGAAAGCAGCTCTTAGGGCCGGCGTGGTGACGCTGGGCCTGGCAACGTGCGGCCTGGCGATGCCGGGCCTGATGACATCCGCTGTCGCGGCACCCGTGACCATGCATTTCAGCTATGAGATCTTTGACGTGTCGGCGCCGCTGACGGGCACCTTCTCGGTTGGCCAGACGGTCGACGGCTGGTTCACCTACGATCCCGATACCAGTGGCGAGGATTATGATCCGACCGCGAGCGGCAACCCGCTGCCCAACTACCGCCTCTACTGGGGGGCACTGCTGGACTACAGCTTCACTGCCGGCGGCGTGAGCTTCCAGGCCGACACCAGCGCCGACACCCGGCGCGGCTGGGTGGCCGACAATGTCGACGGGCTGGACCGGCTGATCTTCGACGACCTGGCGACGGTGGCCTCGCAGATGGTGGCGGGTCTGACCGCGTCCCAGGTCGACTTCACCTGGGACGACGACACGCTGGCGATGCTGACCTCGCCGGCGCTGCCCGATCCGTTCCCGCCGCTGGCGACCACCTTCGGCAACCTGGATGTGTTCTTCGGACCGTTCACCGATCTGGTGCGTATCCAGGCCAGGCTGGTGTCGATCAGCACCGACCCCAACGACCCCGATCCCGATCCCGATCCCGATCCGCAGCCGGTGCCCGAGCCGGCACCGCTGGCGCTGCTGGGCCTCGGCCTGCTGGCCGTGCCGGCACTGCGCCGCCGTCGGCGCTGAGGCTGAAACAGGGGTGGCGCATGGCGTCGCCCCTGTCTGCCTGTGTGTCGGTCCGGCTCAGTTCCCCGATAGGAGACGGGCGCGGGTCTGCCAGACGCGGACGCGCTCAGGTGTTGAAGCGGAAGTGCATGATGTCGCCGTCGGCGACCACATAGTCCTTGCCTTCCAGCCGCATGCGGCCGGCGTCCTTGGCGCCCTGCTCACCGCCGTGCTTGACGAAATCGTCGTAGGCGATGGTCTCGGCGCGGATGAAGCCCTTCTCGAAGTCGGTGTGGATGACACCGGCGGCCTCCGGCGCCCGCGCCCCCTGGTGCACCGTCCAGGCGCGCGCTTCCTTCGGGCCGACAGTGAAGAAGGTGATGAGGTGCAGCAGATCGTAGCCGGCGCGGATGACGCGGGCCAGACCGGTTTCCGCCAGCCCGAGGTCGGCGAGGAAGGCCGGCCGGTCGGCGGGGTCCATCTGGGAAATTTCCGCCTCGATGGCGGCGGAGATGATCACCGTCCTGGCACCCTCGGCGGCCGCCTTCTCGGCGACGCGGGCCGAATGGGCGTTGCCGGTGGCGGCGGCGCCCTCGTCGACGTTGCAGACATAGAGCACCGGCTTGGCCGTCAGCAGCTGGGCCTGACGGAACACGCGGGCCTCTTCCTCGTCCTTCGGCTGGGTCAGCCGGGCCGGCTTGCCGTCGCGCAGCAGCTCCAGCGCCTGGGTGAGGACGGACTCGGCGATCTTCGATTCCTTGTCGCCGGTCTTGGCCTTCTTGGCGATGCCGACCAGCCGCTTCTCCAGGCTGTCAAGGTCGGCGAGCATCAGTTCGGTTTCCACCGTCTCGGCGTCAGCGACCGGGTCGACCTTGCCCTCGACGTGGGTGACATCGCCCTCGAAGCAGCGCAGCACGTGGATGATGGCGTCAACCTCGCGGATGTTGGCGAGGAACTGGTTGCCGAGGCCCTCGCCCTTCGAGGCGCCGCGCACCAGGCCCGCGATGTCGACGAAGGCGAGCTGGGTCTCGATGATCTTGGCCGACTTGGCGATCTCGGCGACCTTCGTCAGTCGCGGGTCCGGCACTGGCACCTGGCCGACGTTCGGCTCGATGGTGCAGAACGGATAGTTGGCGGCGGCGGCCGCCGCCGTCTCGGTCAGCGCGTTGAACAGGGTCGACTTGCCGACATTCGGCAGGCCGACGATACCACATTGAAAACCCACTAGTTCGTCTCCGTCGTCGAGGTCGCGGCTGCCGGCGCCGGCTTGTCCGCCTTCGGCTTTTCGGCCTTGGGTGGCGCCAGTCGCTGGGCGACGGCCGTCGCATAGCGTGCATCGTCGCCCTTGGCCAGCCATTCGGCTTCCGCCGCCAGCGCGTCGATGAAGGGGTCGAGCCAGGCCTGGTCGGCCTTGGCGAAGTCGCTCAGCACATAACCGCTCACCCGGTCCTTGTGGCCGGGGTGGCCAATGCCCAGCCGCACCCGCCGATAGGCCTGGCCGAGATGGGCGTCGATGGAGCGCAGGCCGTTGTGACCGGCCGCGCCGCCGCCGTGCTTCATCTTGAGCTTGCCCGGCGCCACGTCCAGTTCGTCATGGAAGACGGTCAGCGCGCCCAGCGGCAGCTTGTAGAAACCCAGCGCCGCGGCCACCGACTGGCCGGACAGGTTCATGTAGGTCTGTGGCTTGAGCAACAGCACCTTGATGCCGCCGATGCCGCCTTCCGCCAGCAGCCCCTGGAACTTCGCCCGCCACGGGCCGAAGCTGAAGCGGCGGGCGATCTCGTCCACCACCATGAAGCCGATGTTGTGGCGGTTGCCGGCATACTGGCTGCCGGGGTTGCCGAGGCCGACAAAGAGCTGCACGGGCATCTCCCAGACCCTGGGTCATAGCAAAAGGGGCGCCGAACCGGATGGCCCCGCGCCCCTCAAGCGATCAGGCGACGACCCGCTTAGCTGGCGTCGGCCGCGGCGGCTTCGTCAGACTTCATGCCCGACGGCGCGACCACGGTCGCGATGGTGAAGTCGCGGTCCTTGATGGTCGGCTCGACGCCAGCCGGCAGGCTGACCGACGAGATGTGGACCGAGTCATGCACGTCGAGGCCCTGAAGCGAGATCACGATCTCATCGGGGATCGAATCGGCCGGGCAGGACAGCTCGATGTCGTGGCGGACGATGTTCAGCACCGCGCCGCGCTTGATGCCCGGGCTCAGCGTGTCATCGACGAACCGCACCGGCACGGCCACCGTCACCTTGGTGTCGGCGCCCACGCGCAGGAAGTCGACGTGCAGCGGACGGTCGGTCACCGGGTGGAACTGCACGTCGCGCGGCAGGCCGCGCTCCTTGCTGCCGTCGGCCAGGGTGATCTCGACCACCGAGTTCATGAAGTGACCCTTGTTCAGGATCTTCCACAGCTCGTTGGCGTTCAGCGAGATCATCGTCGGTTCGGCTTTGTTGCCGTAGATCACGGCGGGCACAAGGCCCTCGCGGCGCGCTGCCCGGGAGGCTCCCTTGCCAGCCCGGTCACGTGCCTCGGCTTTCAGAGAAAGCAGTTGGCTCATGGTATTTCTCCACTATGGGCGGACCTCCAGGGATGTGCCGCCCGGTTCACGAAGCGGCGGTTTCTAGCGAGTCGCCGGTCAAAAAGCAAGGCACCCCCCGTCGCCAGCCTTGCGGGGCGGCGTCCCCCGCGTAGCATGGCGCCATCACGCATTCATGGAGGAAGGGGAGGCCACCATGGGCGAGCGCGCCATTCATCATCGCACCTGCCACCTGTGCGAGGCCTGTTGCGGTATCGAGGTGCATGTGGCTGACGGCGCGGTGACGGCGATCCGGCCCAACCCGCGCGATCCGCTGAGCCGGGGGCACATCTGCCCCAAGGCTACCGCCATCGCCGACATCCAGACCGATCCGGACCGGCTGCGGGCACCGATGAAGCGCACCGGGACGGGCTGGCAGACCCTGGACTGGGACACGGCGCTTGATGAGGTGGCGGCGCGCCTGGCCGATGTCATGGGCCGCCACGGCACGGACGCGGTGGCGAGCTATTCCGGCAACCCGTCGGCGCACAACTACGCCGTGACACTCCATGCCTCGGGGCTGCTGCGTCACCTGAGCCGGCGCAACCGCTTCTCCGCGTCCACCGTCGACCAGATGCCGCACCAGCTGGTCAGTCACTGGCTGTACGGCCATATGGCGATGTTCCCGATTCCCGACGTCGACCGCACCGCGTTCATGCTGATCGTCGGCGGCAACCCGCTGGCCTCCAACGGCAGCATGTGGACGGTGCCCGACGTCAGGCAGCGGCTCACCGACCTCAAGGCGCGCGGCGGCCGACTGGTGGTGGTGGACCCGCGCCGCACCGAGACGGCGAAGATCGCCAGCGAACATCTGTTCATCCGTCCCGGCCAGGACGCCGCCTTCCTTGCCGGCCTGCTGCTGGCGCTCGACGACCAGGGGCTGGCGGCGCCGGACCGGCTGGCGCCGATGCTGGAGGGCTGGGAGGCGGTGTGGTCGGCGCTGCGCCAGACCAGCCTCGCCACCATGGCCAACGTCTGCGGCATCGGTGTCGATGACATCCGGCGGCTGGCGCGGGACTTCGCGGCGGCACCGTCGGCGGTGTGCTACGGGCGGATGGGCGTCTCGGTGCAGCAGCATGGCACGCTGTGCCAGTGGCTGATCCACCTCGTCAACATCGCCACCGGCAACCTCGACCGACCGGGCGGGGTGATGTTCGCCACCCCCGCCGTCGACCTGCTGCCCCACACCAACCCCGGTGGCTGGAACCGCTGGGCCAGCCGCGTCTCCGGTCATCCGGAGGCCTGTGGCGAACTGCCGGCGGCCTGCATGGCCGAGGAGATGCTCACCCCCGGTGACGGCCAGATCCGAGCGTTGGTGACCATCGCCGGCAATCCGGTGCTCTCCACCCCCAACGGTCGCCAGCTCGACCGGGCGCTGGCCGGGCTCGACTTCATGGTCAGCATCGACAGCTATCTCAACGAGACCACCCGGCATGCCCACTATATCCTGCCGCCGGCCGGACCGCTGGAGCGCAGCAAGTATGATCTGCTGTTCTACCAGCTGTCGGTGCGCAACGTGGCGCGCTTCTCGCCGCCGACCCTGCCCAGGACGCCGGGCGCCCTGCATGACTGGGAGATCATCACCCGACTGGGCGAACGGCTGGCCCGGCTGCTGGGGCGCGAGCAGAAGCCGGCGCTGGCGCCGGAGGCGATGCTGGATGCCAGCCTGAAGGCGGGGCCTTATGGCCTCGGCCTGGCGCAGCTCGCCGCGCAGCCCGACGGTATCGATCTCGGGCCGTTGCAGCCGCGCCTGCCGGAGCGGCTGTTTACGCCGGACAAGCGCATCCGGCTGGCGCCGGCGCCCTTGCTGGCCGAGCTTGACCGCTTCCTCGCCACGACGCGGGAGGCCCGCCCGCAGGGCGCTGGCCGGGGGCTGCTGCTGATCGGTCGCCGTCACGTGCGCTCCAACAACAGCTGGATGCACAACTACCAGCGGCTGGTGAAGGGGCCGGAACGCTGCACACTGATGATCCACCCCGATGACGCGCGCCAGCGCAACCTCGGCCATGGCGCGCGGGCGCGGCTGGCCTCGCGGGTTGGCGCCGTCGATGTCACGGTGGAAGTGACCGAGGACATCATGCCCGGGGTGGTCAGCCTGCCGCATGGCTGGGGCCATAATCGCCCCGGTGTACGGCTGGGCATCGCCACCGCCCACGCCGGGGCGTCGATCAACGACGTCACCGACGAGACGCTGATCGACCCGCTGTCCGGCAACGCGGCGGTCACGGCGGTATCCGTGGAGGTCAGTGCGACCAACGGTTAGTCGCAACCGGGACGATCATTCATTTTCCGTTCACGGGGCAGTCATCACGGTCACGTCGGTCCGTGATGACCGGTTCCCTGCTCGCTTACCCCGGCGAGGCATCGAAGGGTCGGCCGCGCGGGCGCCGTACCTGTGCCATTGCGTCCTTTCCGATCCTTCCAAATTGATAAAGGTTCCCATGTCTGCAGCCCCGCGCTTCCAGGCCCGTCGTATTTCCGTGTCCGTCCAGACAGTTGCCCGCCCGTCCGCCCCGTGGTTGTGGCGGCCGAGTCCGCTGGCGCTTGCTGTCGCGTTGTGCGCGGCGGGGCCTGCCATCGCCGCCGATATCGACGTGGACTCCGCCCGCACCACCACCATCGCCACTTCCACCGCCGATGATGGCGCGGCGGCCAACGTCACGGTGTCGAGCTCGGTGATCGTCAGCGAAGGCACCGCAGTGACGGTGGACTCCAGCAACACGCTGACCAACACCGGCACCATCGGCAGCAAGGCGCAGTCCAACGGCGTCGCCATCCATGTGAACACCGCCGGCAACATCACCAGTACCATCACCAACGAAGGCAGCGTCTACGTCACCGGCGAGGACGATGACGACAATCCCGGCACCGCCAATGTCGGCATTCTGATCGATGGCGGTGGCACGCTGACCGGTGACGTCACCTTCGATTCCACGGCCTCCGTCGTGGTCGGCGGCGATGATTCCCGAGGCGTCTCCCTGACCGCCACCATGATCGGCGACATGACGCTCTATGGTGTCTCCACCACCGGTGAGCGCTCGCGCGCGGTGTCGATTTCCGGCACCCTTGATGGCGACCTGACGCTGCGTGGCGCGCTCAGCTCGACCGGTGCCGACGGCTATGTGCTGTATGTCGATGGTGGCATCACCGGCAAGATCTACACCGTCGGCACGCTGGTGGGTGGCACCGATCTGACCTATGATTCCGACAGTAACATTGTCGATGCGGTGCCGGGGGTGGCGACGGTGCGTCTGGCCGGTAATGTCGCCGGCGGTCTGCACAACGACAGCTACTATGTCGACAGCGATGGCGATACCGTGGCCGACGCCGATGTCGACACCAGCAAGCACACGCGCGTCTACGGCACCATCCAGTCGCTGGGCGGTGGCTATGCCCTGCAGGTGGCGCCAACCGACACGGCCACGGCCGACATCACCATTGGCAACGTCGGCACCGGCGATCTCGCCTATGGCATCGTCAACGAAGGCAGTATCATCGCTTATGGCCGCAACGCCGGCACTGCCGCCACCGCCGTGCGCGTCAGTGGCACCACGGTGAGTGGTACCTTGTATCGGGCCTATACTGGCGGCGGCCTGCTCAACGACAGCAAGGGCGTGATCTACGCCAGCGGCGTCGACGCCACCACCACCGCCATCAGCGTCGGCAATGGCGGTGTGGTGCCGGCGATTGTCAACAAGGGCACCATCACGGCGACCACCAGTCAGGACGACGATGACACCGCCGGTGGCGACGCCATCGGCCTGCGTGTCGAGACGGGCGGTTCGGTGACCGCGTTCACCAACAGCGGCACCATCACGGTGACCGCCGCCGGCGCCGACCAGGATGCCTATGTCATTCTCGACCAGTCCGGGTCGCTCGCCACCATCACCAACAGCGGCACGATGACGGCGGCGGTCGACGATGGCGCCGCCATCGCCATTGATGTTTCTGCCAACACGAGCGGCGTTTCTGTCAGCAACAGCGGCACCATCACTGGCGATGTCATTCTCGGCGGCGGCAATGACAGCCTGACGCTGACCGATGGCACGCTGACCGGCGACGTTGATTTCCGGGGCGGCACCAACAGCCTGACACTGAGCGGAGACGCCGTGCTGACCGGCGGCGTGCTGAGCACCGGCGGCTCCCTGGCGCTCACCATGTCGGGCACCAGCGTTCTCGATCTCACCGATCAGGGCACGCTCAGCCTCGCCAGTCTGGATGCCAGCGGCACGTCGGAACTCAAGCTGTCGGTGTCGGCGAGCCAGACTGGCATCGTGGTCACCGGCAACGCCACCATCAGTGATGATGCGACGCTGACCGCCGTGTTCAAGGACGTGGTGACCGACAGCGCCACCATCACCCTGGTCAGTGCGGGCAACCTGACCGTGGAGAACCCTGACACGGCGGTCAAGACGACCACGGTGCCCTACATGTATGCCATCGACTCGCTGGACGCGACGGCGACCACGCTGGCGCTCCAGGTGCATCGCAAGTCGGCGGCCGAGCTGGGGCTGAGCGAACCCATCGGCAACCTCTATGAAGCCTCCATCGGCGCGCTCACCGGCGACACCGAGCTGGCGCTGGCGGTTGGCAACCTGACGACGCAGGCCGCCTTCAACGCCGCCTATCGCCAGCTGGAGCCGCCGTCGTTCGGCAACGGCATCCTGCGGACCGCGCTCGCCAACCAGAGCCTCGCCTTCGGGGCGCTGTCACACCGGTTGACCGACCTGCATGACAAGCCGTGGAGCACCGGCGACTATCCCGAGCGGCACGGCTTCTCGGTGTGGGTGCAGGAGATCGGCCACATTTCCAACCAGAAGGACAGCGCCAGCGACCCCGGCTATGACACCGGCACCTTCGGTCTGGCCTTCGGTGGCGACATGCCGGTTCTGGGCCTCGACGCGCTGGGCTTCGCCTTCGCCGGCACCTCGACCGAGATCGACAAGGATGGTCTGGGCGGCAAGCCGCTGGTGGCCGACAGCGCCCAGCTCAGCCTCTATGGTTCCTGGTCGCGGGGGCCGCTGTTCGTCGACGCGGTGCTGGGGGCGGCGCGCAACAGCTACCACAGCCGGCGCCGGCTGGAGATCGGCGACCTGCTGCGCACCGCCGAGGCGAAGTGGCACGGCTACCAGGTCTCGGCCGGCCTGACCGCCGGCTACCAGTGGTCGCTGGGCCGGGTGCGCATCACGCCCAGCGACAGCATCGCCTATGTGAAGCTGCATCAGGACGACTATGTCGAGGACGGCGCGGAAGGCGCCGACTTCGCGGTGGAGGCGGCCAATGCCAGCTCGCTGCGCAACACCGCCAAGCTGGCGGTGGCCTATCTGCATCCGATGGGCGACGACATCATCAAGCTGGAGGCCCATGGCGCCTGGGTGCACGACTTCAGTGCCGACGCCCAGACCGTCAAGGCCCGCTTCGTCGACAGCGGCGAGGCCTTCACCATGACCTCGGCGGCGCTCGACGCCAGCGAGGTGCAGGCCGGCCTGACCTTCGGCTATCTGCGCAACAGCTCCAGCCTGCTGCTCAACTACGGCTTCCAGAAGGCCGGCGACTACACCGGCCACAATGCCTCGCTGACCTACGTGCTGCGCTTCTAGCAGGCGTTCCGGTCAACCGGCGCCGCCGCCGGGCGGGCAGGGCGACACTTGGTTGCCTTGACCCGTCAGGGGGCGGCGGCTAGGGTCCGCGCTCCGAGTTGAACAGTGGGGTTGGGCCGGTCCGTGGCTGAGCCAAAAAAGCCGTCTTTCCAGGAACTTATCCTGACGTTGCAGCGTTACTGGAGCGCGCAGGGCTGCGTGATTCTCCAGCCCTATGACGTCGAGATGGGGGCTGGTACCTTCCACCCCGCCACCACGCTGCGGGCGCTGGGGCCGGAATCGTGGCGGGCGGCCTATGTCCAGCCGTCGCGCCGGCCGACCGACGGCCGCTACGGCGAGAACCCTAACCGCCTGCAGCACTATTATCAGTTTCAGGTCATTCTGAAGCCGAGCCCCGACAACATCGTCGATCTCTATCTCGGCTCGCTGAAGGAAATAGGCATCGATTTCGCGCTGCACGACATCCGCTTCGTCGAGGACGACTGGGAGAGCCCGACGCTGGGCGCCTGGGGGCTGGGTTGGGAAGTCTGGTGCGACGGCATGGAGGTGACCCAGTTCACCTATTTCCAGCAGGTCGGCGGCTTCGACTGCAAGCCGGTGGCCGGCGAGATCACCTACGGGCTTGAGCGCCTGGCGATGTACATCCAGGGCGTCGACAACGTTTACGACCTCGATTTCAACGGCCTCAAGGGGTCGCCGGGGGGCGTCACCTACGGTGACGTGTTCAAGCAGAACGAGGTGCAGTTCTCGGCGTTCAACTTCGAGCACGCCAACACCGACATCCTGTTCCGCCAGTTCCGCGAGGCGCAGGAACAGTGCCGCTACCTGCTCGATCGCCAGCTGCCGCTGCCGGCCTATGACCAGGCGATCAAGGCGAGCCACCTGTTCAACCTGCTCAACGCCCGCGGCGTCATTTCGGTGGCCGAGCGCCAGGCCTATATCGGCCGGGTGCGCGAACTCGCCAAGGGCTGCTGCGAGGGCTACATCGCCGTCAACACGCCGCGCTGGACCGAGCGGTTCCCGGACTGGAGCGCGTGATGGCCGAGCTGCTGCTGGAACTGTTCTGCGAGGAAATCCCGGCCCGGATGCAGGCGAAGGCCGCCGAGGATCTCGGCCGGCTGTTGGCCGAGGCGCTGAAGGCGCAGGGCCTGACGCCCGCCAGCCTGGAGACCTACGCCACGCCGCGCCGGCTGGCGCTGGTCGCCCGCGAGGTGCCGGCGGCCCAGCCGGATCTGGAGGAGGAACGGCGTGGTCCGCGTGCCGACGCGCCGGCGGCGGCCATCGACGGCTTCCTGAAATCGACCGGCCTGTCCCGCGACGAGCTTGAGGAACGCGACGACCCCAAGGGGCGCTTCCTTTACGCGGTCATCAAGCGCGCCGGCCGGCCGACGGCCGAGGTGCTGGCGGAGGTCATCCCCGGCATCGTCCGTGCCTTCCCCTGGCCCAAGTCGATGCGCTGGGGCGAGCGTTCCTCCGCCACCGACAGCCTGCGCTGGGTGCGGCCGCTGCAGTCGATGATCTGCCTGCTCGATGGCGAGGTGGTCGGCTTCGAGGTCGAGGGCGTCAAGACCGGCAACATCACCCGCGGCCACCGCTTCCACGGCAACTCGCAGTTCACCGTGGCGGGCTTCGACGACTACCGCACCAAGCTGCGGGTCTCCAAGGTGGTGCTGGATGCCGCCGAACGGGCGCGCATCATCGAGACCGGCGCCCGCAAGCTGGCCGAGGCCGCAGGCCTTGAGCTGGTCGACGATGCCGGCCTGCTGGCGGAGAACGCCGGCCTCAACGAGTGGCCGGTGCCGCTGCTGGGCCAGTTCGACGAGTCCTTCCTCGCGGTGCCGCCGGAAGTCATCCAGCTCACCATGAAGGTGAACCAGAAGTATTTCGCCCTGCGCGATGCCAAGACCGGCAGGCTCGCCAACCGCTTCATCTGCGTCGCCAATGTCGAGGCGACCGACCATGGCAAGGCCATCGTCGCCGGCAACGAGCGGGTGCTGGCGGCCCGGCTGTCCGACGCCAAGTTCTTCTGGGACACCGACCTCAAGACGACACTGAACGACCGGCTGCCCAAGCTCGCCGACATCGTGTTCCACGAGAAGCTCGGCACGCTGGCCAAGAAGGTTGACCGGGTGGCGATGCTGGCCCGCCTGCTGGCGCCGTCGTGCGGCGCCGACCCCGATCTGGCCGAGACCGCCGCGCGGCTGGCCAAGGCCGATCTGGTCTCCGGCATGGTTGGCGAGTTCCCCGAGGTGCAGGGCGTCATGGGCGCCTATTACGCCGAGGCGGAGGGGCTGGACCCGCAGGTGGCGGGCGCCATTCGCGAGCATTATTCACCGGTCGGCCCCGCAGACGCCTGCCCGAACGCGCCGGTGGCGGTGGCCGTGGCGCTGGCGGACAAGATCGACACCCTGGTGGGCTTCTTCACCATCGGCGAGAAGCCGACCGGCTCGAAGGACCCGTTCGCGCTGCGCCGGGCGGCGCTGGGCGTTATCCGGCTGGTCGTCGAGAACAAGCTGCGGCTCGGCCTCAACGCGCTGTTCGATGGCGCGGCCGGTCTGCTCGATTTCTTCGCCGACCGGCTGAAGGTGCAGCAGCGCGAGGCGGGCGTGCGCCACGACCTCATCGACGCGGTGTTCAGCCTCGGTGGCGAGGACGATCTGGTGCGCCTGCTGGCCCGCGTGGCGGCGCTGAGCGACTTCATCGCCACCGACGATGGCGCCAACCTGCTGGCCGGCTACAAGCGGGCGGCCAATATCCTGCGTATCGAGGAAAAGAAGGACGGCCGCGCCTATGACGCCGCCGTCGAGCCCGGCCTGCTGGCCTTGCCGCAGGAGCAGGCGCTCTACGAACGGGTGTCGGCGGCCGGCGCCGAGATGCGCGCGGCGGTCGAGGTCGAGGACTTCGCCGGCGCCATGAAGGCGGCGGCCAGCCTGCGGGCGCCGGTGGACGCCTTCTTCGAGCAGGTCACGGTCAATGCCGAGGAGCCGCATGTGCGGGCCAACCGGCTCAACCTGCTGGCCTCGTTGCGCAGTGCCATGCACCAGGTGGCTGACTTCTCACGGATTGAAGGTTGAGGCGGCCGGACGGCCCGCGAAACCCCTTGATCTTCGCGCGTAATAAGATTGCGTCAATCATTCTGGGTTTGACATTTCCCCGCCAATGGCTTTGAGGGGACCGCAAGTCTTCGCACGCTGCAATGCAGCGAAACGGATGGTGCGCACGCGAACGCGCCGGCGGTGACGGGGACGGCACGAGAGAGACGGGAAGAGAGGCGGCAGGCATGACCAAGTGGGTGTACAGCTTCGGCGGCGGCACGGCCGAGGGCAACGCGACGCAGAAAACCTTGCTGGGCGGCAAGGGCGCCAATCTGGCGGAAATGGCCTCCATCGGCCTGCCGGTACCGCCGGGTCTCACCATCACCACCGAGGTCTGCACCTATTATTACGACCACGGCCAGAGCTATCCGCCCGAGCTGAAGGCGCAGGTCGCCGACGCGCTGGCCCGTATCGAGGCGGAGGTGGGCGCCCGCTTCGGCGACGCCGCCAACCCGCTGCTGGTGTCGGTGCGTTCCGGCGCCCGCGTCTCCATGCCGGGCATGATGGACACCGTGCTCAACCTCGGCCTCAACGACGTCACCGTCGAGGGGCTGGCGGCCAACAGCGGCAACCCGCGCTTCGCGTGGGACAGCTACCGCCGTTTCATCCAGATGTATTCCGACGTGGTGCTTGGGCTCGACCACTACATGTTCGAGGAAGAGCTGGAAATTCTCAAGGAAGACAAGGGCGTCAACCTTGATACCGAGCTGGATGCCGACGACTGGAAGACCCTGGTCGGCACCTACAAGAAGAAGGTCGAGGCGGAGATGGGCGCGCCCTTCCCGCAGGATGTGCAGGACCAGCTGTGGGGCGCCATCGGCGCCGTGTTTGGCTCCTGGCAGTCGGACCGCGCCAAGGTTTATCGCCGTCTGAACGACATTCCGGAAGACTGGGGCACGGCGGTCAACGTCCAGGCCATGGTGTTCGGCAACATGGGCGAGGACTCCGCCACCGGCGTCGCCTTCACCCGCGATCCGTCCACCGGCGAGCACGCCTACTACGGCGAATACCTCATCAACGCCCAGGGCGAGGACGTGGTGGCGGGCATCCGCACGCCGCAGTACCTGACCAGGATCGCGCGGGAGAAGGCCGGCGCCAAGGCGGCGTCGATGGAAGAGTCGATGCCGGAGACCTACGGCCAACTGGCGCAGGTGTTCGACATCCTCGAACGCCACTACCGCGACATGCAGGACATCGAGTTCACCGTCCAGCGCAACAAGCTGTGGATGCTGCAGACCCGTTCGGGCAAGCGCACCGCCAAGGCGGCGCTGAAGATCGCCGTCGACATGGCGAGCGAGGGGCTGATCACCCAGGACGAGGCGATCCTGCGCATCGACCCGCAGGCGCTCGACCAGCTGCTGCACCCGACGCTCGACCCCAAGGCGCCGCGCGACGTGCTGACCAAGGGTCTGCCGGCGTCACCCGGCGCGGCCTCGGGTGTCGTCGCCTTCACCGCCGACGATGCCGAGAAGCTGGCTGCCGCCGGCAAGGACGTCATCCTGGTGCGCATCGAGACCAGCCCGGAAGATATTCACGGCATGCACGCGGCGCGCGGCATCCTCACCTCGCGCGGCGGCATGACCAGCCACGCGGCGGTGGTCGCCCGCGGCATGGGCCGGCCCTGCGTGTCGGGCGCCGGCGCGCTGGCCATCGACATGCGCGACAAGGTGATGCGCTGCCACGGCCGCGAGGTCCGCGAGGGCGAGATCATCACCATCGACGGCGCCACCGGCGAGGTGATGGTGGGCGCGGTGCCGACCATCCAGCCGGAACTGGCCGGCGATTTCGCCACGCTGATGGTGTGGGCCGACGCCAAGCGCCGGCTGAAGGTGCGCACCAACGCCGAGACGCCGCTCGACTGCAAGACGGCGCGCGACTTCGGTGCCGAGGGCATCGGCCTGTGCCGCACCGAGCACATGTTCTTCGAGGCCGAGCGCATTGTCGCCGTGCGGCAGATGATCCTCGCCGAGGACGAGGCCGGCCGCCGGGCCGCGCTGGCCAAGCTGCTGCCGGTCCAGCGCGAGGATTTCGTGCAGATCTTCACCATCATGGCCGGGCTGCCGATCACCATCCGCCTGCTTGACCCGCCGCTGCACGAGTTCCTGCCGCATCAGGAAGCCGAGTTCGCCGAGGTGGCGGAAGCCGCCGGCGCCAGCGTCGAGACGCTGCGGCGGCGCGCCATGGAGCTGCACGAGTTCAACCCGATGCTGGGCCATCGCGGCTGCCGGCTGGGCATCACCTATCCGGAAATCTACGAGATGCAGGCCCGCGCCATCTTCGAGGCGGCGGTGCAGGTGGCCAAGGCCTCCGGCCAGCCGGTGGTGCCGGAAGTGATGATCCCGCTGGTCGCCACGCCGAAGGAACTGGCGATGATGAAGGCGGTGGTCGAGGCCCAGGCCGAGGCGGTTTTCGCCGAAACCGGCACCCGGCTGGACTATATGGTCGGTACCATGATCGAACTGCCGCGCGCGGCCCTGCGCGCCGCCGAGATCGCCGAGCATGCGGCCTTCTTCTCGTTCGGCACCAACGACCTGACCCAGACGACGCTGGGCATCAGCCGTGATGACGCTGGCCGCTTCCTCACCACCTATGTCGACAAGGGTATCCTGCCCAAGGACCCGTTCGTCTCCATCGATGTCGAGGGCGTCGGCGAGCTGGTGAAGATCGCCGCCGAGCGCGGCCGCGCCACCCGCGCCGACCTCAAGCTCGGCATCTGCGGCGAACATGGCGGCGACCCGGCCTCGATCCACTTCTGCGAGGGGGTGGGGCTCGACTATGTTTCCTGCTCGCCCTACCGGGTGCCGATCGCCCGTCTGGCGGCGGCCCAGGCGGCGCTCAAGCGCGGCTGAGGGCGCGACCGACACTCGTCGGTGAAATCTCGCGGCGTGTGACTGTCCCTGCGGGGGGTCACGCGCCGTGACACTTTTACCGAGCATGCGCCATGGACGGGGCGCGCCGGGCTGGCTACCACTATTGGTATTAGCAATAAAACCAACGTGGGAGCCGATCATGCCGACCAACCTGCTGGAGCGCGAGTTCTCCACCGTGGCGGACCTGATCCGCCATCATGCGGCGACGCAGCCAGATGCCATAGCCCTCATCGACGCGGCCGGTCGGCTCGACTTCGCCGGGCTGGACCGGATGATGGACCAGGTGGCGGCCGGTCTGCAGCGCGATGGCGTGGCGGCAGGGCAGGCAGTCGCCATCTGCGCCGCCTCCTCCGTCGCCTATGCCGCCGTGTTCCTCGGTGCGCTGCGCGCCGGGGTGGCGGTGGCGCCACTGGCGCCCGCCTCGACGCCGGAGAGTCTGGTCGCCATGGCCGCCGATGCCGGTGCCCGTCTGGTGTTCTTGGATGCCGGCGTGGCGGCCGCGCTCGGAGACCGTCAGTCGGCAATGCCGGGGCCGTGCATCGCGCTCGATGACAATCCCGAGGCTGGCCGGCCGCTGAGCGACTGGCTGGCGCCGGCGGACGCGGTGCCGGCACCGGTCGAGGTGCAGCCTGACTGGCCGTTCAACATCATCTACTCCTCGGGCACCACGGGCGCGCCCAAGGGTATCGTGCAGCAGCACGGCATGCGCTGGCAGCATGTCCAGCGCGCCGGCGCCTTCGGCTATGCGCCGGGTACGGTGACGCTGATCTCGACGCCGCTTTACTCCAACACCACGCTGGTGAGCTTCTTCCCGGCCATTGCCCAGGGTGGCGCGGTGGTGCTGATGCCCAAGTTCGAGGTCGAGACGTTTCTCGCGCTCTCCGAGCGGCACCGCGTCACCCACACCATGCTGGTGCCGGTGCAATACAGCCGGCTGCTGGCATCACCGGCGTTCGACCGCCATGACCTGTCGTCCTACCAGATCAAATTCTGCACCTCGGCGCCGTTTTCCGCCGGCCTCAAGAAGCAGGTGCTGGAGCGCTGGCCAGGCGGGCTTGTCGAATTCTACGGCATGACCGAGGGTGGCGGTACCTGCATGCTGATCGCCCACGCTTTCCCCGACAAGCTGCACACCGTCGGCCAGCCGGCGCCGGGCCATGACATCAGGCTGATCGACGACGATGGCAACGAGGTGCCGGTGGGCGAGATCGGCGAGGTGGTCGGCCACTCCGGCGCCACCATGCGCGGCTACCACAACCAGCCGGGCAAGACCGCCGAGGCGGAGTGGTGGTCGCCCGACGGCCGGCGGTTCATCCGCACCGGCGACGTTGGCCGCTTCGACGCCGACGGCTTCCTGACCCTGATGGACCGCAAGAAGGACATGATCATTTCCGGCGGCTTCAACATCTACCCCAGCGACCTGGAGGCGGTGGTGCATGCCCATCCGGCGGTGGCGGACGTGGCGGTGGTCGGCGTGCCGTCGGAGGCCTGGGGCGAGACGCCGGTGGCCTATGTGGTGTGTCGGCCCGGCGCCGGCGCCGCGGCCGAGGATATCCGCGCCTGGGCCAACGCCCAGCTTGGCAAGACCCAGCGGCTGGCGGCGGTGGTGCTGGTCGACCAGCTGCCGCGCAGCGCCATCGGCAAGGTGCTCAAGCGCGAGCTGCGTGATGCCTATCTGGCGGCGGTTGAGGCCGGCAGTACGCCATCGTTGCCATAGGCATAGGCGATGATGGCGGGGTCGCCCTCCATCCAGCCGACATGCAGGCGCAGGCGGGCGAAGCGCCAGCGGTCTCCGTCGCGCACCGCCTCGAAGGCGTAGCGGCCGGTCATGGTCTGCACTGGCGCCGGGAAGCGGTTGCAATAGTGCTGGGCGTGCAATTGCTTGAAGCCGGTGGCGCGATCACCGGCGATGTCGACGGCGAGCAGTGCCGGGATGTGCTGGGTCGCGGTGAGGCGGGAGAAGAAGGCCTGGCACTCGGCCACCCAGTCGTCGGCCGATCGGGTTCGCCAGGTGGGCGGCGCACCGCTGGCGGCGGCGAAATCCAGCGCCACCTCGTCGGTGAAGCAGGCGCGGTAGGCCTGCCAGTCGCGGCTGTCGATGGCCAGCGCGTAGCGGTGCACCAGATCGCGGATGCGTTCGCGGTCCAGCAGTGTCTGCAGATCGTTGATCGGCATGCCCGCGTCCATGGCAGTCTCCCCGTTTGTCTCGTTGCCGGCAGCATAGCGGGGCTGGCCGGCGTCATCACCCTATCGGATGGAAGTGTTCGTAGATGGCGCGGGCCATGGCGTCCGACACGCCGTCGACCTTGGCGAGGTCGGCGATGCCGGCGCGGGTGACGGCGCGCGCGGTGCCGAAGTGCATCAGCAGTGCCTTCTTGCGGGCCGGGCCAACGCCGGGAATGTCATCGAGCGGACTTTTGGCCATGTCGCGCGACCGCTTCTGGCGATGGCTGCCGATGGCGAAGCGATGGGCCTCGTCGCGCAGCCGCTGCATGAAGAACAGCGCGGGGTTGTTGGGTTCCAGCGTGAACTCGCGCCCGTCGGGCAGGTGAAACACCTCGCGGCCGGCGTTGCGGTCCGGCCCCTTGGCGACGCCAACCAGCGTCACGTCCTCGATGCCCAGCTCCGCCAGCACCGCCAGTGCCGCGGTCAGCTGGCCCTTGCCGCCGTCGATCAGCACCAGGTCCGGCCAGTCGCCCTTGGCGCGGTCGGGGTCCTCCTCCTGCAGGCGGGCGAAGCGGCGGGTGAGCATCTCGCGCATCATCGCGAAATCGTCGCCCGGCGTCAGCTCGCCGGACTTGAAGTTGAACTTGCGGTAGGCGTTCTTGCGGAAACCCTCCGGGCCGGCGACGATCATGCCGCCCACCGCGTTGGTGCCCTGGATGTGGCTGTTGTCATAGACCTCGATGCGGCCGGGCGGCTCGTCGAGACCGAACAGCTCGGCCAGCAGCGCCAGATGGCGGGCTTGTGACGCGGATTCCGCCAGCCGCCGGTCGAGCGCTTCCGAGGCGTTGCGGGCGGCCAGCTCCACCAGCGTCTTGAGCTTGCCGCGCTGGGGCACGTCGATGGCGACCTTGCGCTCGGCGCGCGTCGACAGGGCTTCCGCCAGCAGGTCGGTTTCCGGCAGGGCGCGGTCGAGCAGGATGCGCCGCGGCGGCGGCTTGTCCTCGTAGAACTGGGAGAGAAAGGCGAACAACACGTCCTCCAGGCTTTCCGCCTTGTCGTGGCGGGGGTAGAGCGCGCGGTTGCCCCAGTTCTGGCCGCCCCGGATGAAGAAAATCTGGATGCAGGTGACGCCGCCCTTCTGGGCCGCCGCCACGATATCGGCGTCGGTGTCGGCGTCGGTCTGGATGCCCTGTTCGGACTGGATGACGCTGAGCGCGCGCAGACGGTCGCGCAGGGCGGCGGCCTTCTCGAACTCCAGCGCGTCGGAGGCGGCCTGCATCTGCTCGCGCAGCCGCTTGTGCACGTCCTGGCTGCGGCCGGAGAGGAACGCCTTGGCCTCGCGCACCAGCGCCTGATAGGCCTCCGGGGTGATGCGGTCGGCACAGGGCGCCGAGCAGCGCTTGATCTGGTGCAGCAGGCACGGCCGCGAGCGGTTCTGGAAATAGCTGTCGGAGCAGGAGCGCAGCAGGAACACCTTTTCCAGGGTGTTCAGGGTGCGGTTGACGGCGGTGGCCGAGGCGAACGGGCCATAATAGTGGCCGTCGGCCTTGCGGGCGCCGCGATGCTTGCCGATCTGGGCGAAGGCATGGCCCTCGCGCAGCACGATGAAGGGGAAGCTCTTGTCGTCGCGCAGCAGCACGTTGAACGGCGTGCGGTAGTGCTTGATGAGGTTGGCCTCCAGCAGCAGCGCTTCCGCCTCGGTATGGGTGGTCACCACCACCATCGAGCGGGTCTGGGCGACCATGCGCTGCAGCCGCACCGGCAGGCGGCCGACCTGGGTGTAGCTCACCACCCGCGCCTTCAGGCTGCGTGCCTTGCCGACGTAGAGCACGCTGCCCGAGGCATCGACCATCCGATAGACGCCGGGTCGGGCCGGCAGCGTCTTCACCGTGTCGCGGATGACCTGCACGCCGCGCTCCAGGTCGGGCGTATCGGCGCCCTGGATGGCGTGGATCGCCTGTTCCTCGGAGAAGCGGTCGGGCAGGGTGGGGTCGTTCATCGTGCTGACTATAGGGAGCCGACGGCGGTTTTCCCAGCACTGCCGGGGTACGAATCGTGTCGGGAATCGGTTGCCGGACGGGGCTGTGGAGTTATCCACTTTCCCTGTGGATAACTCTGTGCGCTGGTCGTGGGCGGGGAGGCCAAACCCGCATAACTCCGCGATTCCCTCCTGATTGCCTCAAATTTGGGCACAAAAGTTAATACGCTGATTTTGTTGTGGATTTTTGTTGTCAATAATGTTGCCGGAAGATGATGGCCGCTACATAGCCACATTTTTCACGGCTCCGGAACAGACCGGGAATACTGTGAACAACCCGGCGTCGGAAGGTTAACGGCCGGGTAGGGCGTCAGGCGTCCTGGCGAACCCTGTGAATTTCCACGCCCACCGCCGAGGTGCCGGGAATCGCCTCCAGTTTTTCCACCCGCACGGTGACCTCCAGCGCGCCGCTGAAGCCCAGTGCGAGCGCGGCGATCTGGTCGGCGAGCGTCTCCACCAGGTGGACATGTCCCGCGGCGATGATCGCGCGGATGCCCTCGCTCAGTTCGCGGTAGCACAGCACGTTGGCGATGCTGTCGTCATGCGGCAGCGAGGCGTCGGCGACGACATCAACGTTGATGCGAACTTTCTGGTGCCGTCCCTTTTCATGTTCGAACACGCCGATTTCGGCATCGACCATCAGGTCGCGCACAAAGACGCGGCGAGTGGGGCGGCCCCAGGATTGCGAGGCGATCATGCTGGCGGTACTCCGGTTCAATAGACGCCGACGATGTCCGGTGTTGCCCAGGCAAGGTGCTGGCCACTGTCGACGGCGATCATCTGGCCGGTGATCGACGGCGAGTCGAGCAGAAACAGTACCGCGTCGGCGATCTCTTCCGGCGGCACCGCGTGCCGCAGCGGCACGTTGGCGGCTTCCCGGTGGAAACTGTCGGGCGTGTGGTGGATGCTTTGCAGCACCGGGCCGGGGCCGACCGCGTTGACGCGGATATGCGGTGCCAATGCCTGCGCCAGCGTCTGGGTCAGTGTCCACAGCCCGGCCTTGCTCACCGTGTAGCTGGTGAAATCCGGGTTGAGCCGCCACACCCGCTGGTCGACCAGATTGACGACGGCGCCGGCGGCGTCGGCGGGCAGCTGGCGGGCGAACGCCTGGGTGAGCAGGAACGGCGCACGCAGATTGATGTCCATATTCGCGGTCCAGCTGTCCCGCGTCACGGTATCCCACTGGTCGCGCACGAACACCGATGCATTGTTGACCAGCGCCGTGAGCGGACCGACGGCGGCGCTGGCCTGGTCGACCAGGCCCAGCACATCAGTCTCGCAGGCGAGATCCGCCGTCACCACCGCGACGCGGGCGCCCTGGGTGCGCAGTTCCTCGGCCAGGGTGTCGGCCTGCGCGCGGGAGCGATGGCAGTGGATGGCCACTGCCCAGCCCCGGCCGGCCAGCCGCCGCGCGATGGCGTGGCCGATACGCTGGGCGCCGCCTGTGACCAGAACGGCCGGGGCGGCACTCACTGGCATGGACCGATTCGGCGCTTGAGTTGCAGATAGTCAGCGACGACCTGCGCCGAATCGCCCGTGCGCGCCGCCGAATCGACAACCGATTCCGGCAGGGCTTCGGGCAGGCCGCATGCCAGAACGTACCACGCCAGGCTGTCGTTTTTGACAGGTATGCCATCGCCGAGGCTGTCCGGCGGTGACAGGTCGATGCGTTGGCCGCCATCGGCGGTGGTCGTCAGGGTCGCGGTCATCGTGCCGCCATCGCCGGTGGCGAGCAGATAGGTGGTGGAACGATCGCCGGCCGGGCCATGGGCCATCGGCGTCGCTTCCAGAATGCCGACGATGCGCATGGCGTCGATGCGGGCACGCAGCGGATCACTGGCGATGCCGCGCGCGATCTCCGCCAGCCGCGGGGCATCGAGGAACTGGGCGTCGCGGTCCACCAGCTGGTACATGGAATCGGACGTGGCCACTTCGCGCAGGAACAAGGTCGCGGCCCGCTTCCTGATCTTCGGTGCCTTCCCGCCGGGCGCGACCTCGACATCCCAGAGATAGCGGATGATCTGCGGGACGGGTTGCCGCGCCGCCAGCACCCTGACGACTTCGGCCTCGACCAGGAAGCGTTGCCGGCCGGGCGCCAGATCGGGTGCCTGCTTGGCGGAAATACGGCTTGATTTCCGTATGATGGCTTCAACGATGACGTCTGACCCTAGGGTCCGGCTGGCCGTCTCGACATAGGTCGGCGCGGTCGTTGCCGCCGCCGTCGCGGCATGGCCGGCGCTCGGGAGGGCGGCGAGCGCGAGCGCGGTCAGCAGGACGCCCGTCCTCAGCGTCCGCCGGGCAAGAGGCGGACAGGCGGTCGCGCGTCGGGTGATCCGCGACTGGAACTGCCACAGGGGCCGCGACAGGGGGGAGAGCATGGCCTCGCTCCTTGGCATCTGGCCAGTCACCCCTGGCCGGACGCGCCCGGAGCGGGCGGCATCTCCACGGGTGTCGTGGCGGTTGCGGTCGTGCCGGCAGGCGGGGATGCCCGCCGAACGGTCGAGCGGTTTGACATCGCCCACGCGGTGGCTGTCAAGCGGCCTTGTCAATGGGGTGGCTGTCGGCTGATCAGGCTGAAGGGCGCGCATTTCTCAGTTTTACAAATATGTGGGTCGCGTCCGTCAAGGTGGTGTAATTTCGGCTGTGGCCGTGGGCCATCGTCAGGCGGCTTTGGCGGTGATGTGTAGGGGCTGATTTTCCTCCTCGATCATGGGTTGGTTGAGTTCGGCCATGCCTT
>NZ_JBEUDS010000060.1:0-2385 GCF_041060555.1 Parapedomonas caeni
CCATGTGCGCGAGATTTTGCGTCTGAGCCTGGACTGCGGGCTTTCGACGCGGGTAGTTGGCGAGCGGGTCGGGGTCGGATCGACGACGGTCCGGGATACGCTTCGGCGGTTCAGTCGGTCGGGGCTGACTTGGCCGGTGCAGCCTGAGATGACGGACAGCGACCTGGAGTCCCGGCTCTACGGCGTGCCAGGGGTAAAGCCCGGGCGCCGCAAGTTGCCGGAGCCCGACTGGGCGGTGGTGGCGCGTGAGTTGAAGCGCAAGCACGTGACGCTGCAGATCCTGTGGGAGGAGTACTACGCGGCGAACCCTGACGGCTATCGCTACAGCCGATGGTGTGACCTGTTCCGGCGCTGGGAAGGCCGGCTGCCGTTGGTGATGCGCCAGAGCCATGCTGGCGGCGAGAAGCTGTTCGTTGACTACGCTGGCGACACGGTGCCGGTGGTGGTGGATCGCAGGACCGGCGAGATCCGCGATGCGCACTTGTTCGTCGCTGTTCTGGGCGGCTCAAGCCTGTCGTTTGCGTGTGCGACCTGGACCGAGCAATTTGCCGACTGGGCCGAGGCCCACAATGCTGCCTTTGCCTTCTTCGGCGGGGTGCCGCAGCTGCTGGTTCCGGATAATGCCAAGGTCGCGGTGATCAAGGCCTGCCACTTCGATCCGATGATCAACCGCAGCTACACGGACATGGCTCGGCATTACGGGACGGCAGTGCTGCCGGCGCGGCCGAGGAGGCCCAAGGACAAGGCGAAGGTTGAGGCCTGTGTCAGGATCGTCGAGCGCTGGGTGCTGGGCCGTCTGCGCAATTGCATCTTTTACAGTCTGGCCGAGCTCAATACTGCCATTACCGAGTGCCTTGCTGATCTGAATGAGCGCCGTGTGCTGCGCCAGTTCGGCCGAACGCGCCGACAGCTGTTCGAGGAGATCGATGCTCCGAACCTGAAGCCGCTACCGGCTGAGCCGTGGGTCCATGCGCAATGGAAGCGCTGCCGGGTCGGGCTCGATTACCATATCGCAGTCGAGCAGCATCATTACTCCGTGCCGCACCGCTACGCGCGCCGGGAGGTCGAGGCGCGTTACACCGCCCGGACCGTGGAGATCTTCCTCGGCGGCGAGCGGATCGCGGTGCACATGCGCGGCAGTGGCAATGGTCGGCACACGACCGTGCCCGAGCACATGCCGTCGAGCCACCGGCGCTATCTCGACTGGACACCGGCAAAGATCCAGGAGGAGGCGGGCCGGATCGGCCCGATGCTGTCGCTGCTGATGGAGCGCATCATCGAGGACCGGCCGCATCCCGAGCAAGGCTACCGTTCGTGCCTGGGGATCATTGGCCTGGGCAAGCGCTTTGGCGCTGAGCGCCTTGAAGCGGCTGCGCTTCGCGCGCTGGAGATCGGCGCGCGCAATTATCCGTCTGTAAAATCGATCCTCGAAAAGGGGCTCGACAAGGTGCCCGTGTCCAAAGCCCCGGAGCGCGAGCCGATCCTGCACGACAATATCCGGGGCTCTCAATACTACCACTGAAAGGAGCAAGGATGCTCAAACACCCTACACTTGATCAGTTGAACCAGCTTGGCCTGACGGGCATGGCTCATGCCTTTGCCGACCTCGATGGCAATGGCGAGGCCGCCAGCCTGAGCCATGCGGAATGGTTGGCGCTGTTGCTTGATCATGAGACGACATGGCGAAATGACCGCCGCCTTGCCCTGCGGCTGCGTCAGGCAAAACTACGCCATCATGCCGTGCCTGAGGATGTTGATTATCGCAGCACACGCGGGCTTGACCGGCGGCTGTTCGAGATGCTGCTCAAGGGCAACTGGATCGGTGCCCATGAAAACTGCGCGATCATCGGGCCAGCAGGGGTCGGTAAAAGCTGGCTGGCCTGCGCCATCGGGCATCAGGCCTGCCGTGACAATCGGTCGGTCCTTTACACGCGGCTGCCGCGGCTGATCGATGAGCTGTCGCTGGCAAAGGGTGATGGCCGCATTGCTGCGCGGATGAAGAGCCTGGCCCGCGTGGACCTGCTCATCCTTGATGACTGGGGTCTTGAGCCGCTCGATGGCAATGCCCGCCATCATCTGCTGGAGATCCTCGAGGATCGCTATGGTCGGCGTTCAACGCTGGTCACAAGCCAGCTTCCCATCGCGCGCTGGTTCGATCTCATCGGCGATCCCACCTACGCCGATGCCATCCTCGATCGTCTCGTCCACAACGCCCACAGGCTCGAACTCGAGGGGGAATCCATGCGCCGCCTGGCTCAGCGTGCCGCCGCTTGACCAACGCCAAACCATAGTGCGAATAGATACCAACGATCAGGTGCTCTACCTGCGCGCGATCAAATCGGAACGCTGCGCGGCATCAGATCGGAATACATGCGCGCGATCATC
>NZ_JBEUDS010000061.1:0-2177 GCF_041060555.1 Parapedomonas caeni
TGCAAACTCCACCATAACGATGAACCCGGTGGCCACCAGCGACGCCGCATTCCGGGGTGGGGCATGCCCCACCCCGGAATACACCATCGCCTACACCGGAAATTACACCACGAGCGCGGACGCTAACGCATCAACGCCGCCAGCGTGCGCGCGTTGCGTCCGTTTCCCAGCAGCAGAATCGCGTTCAGGGGTAATGAACGAGAGGAACTCGAACGTGACAACCAACAAGACCACCCTTTACCGGGCGGCGTTGAAGGCTGGCGTCGCTACGGCGCTGCTGGCTTCGGCGACACCGGCCATGGCGCAGGAAACCGCGCAGGCATCCGAAGCCGTAGAGACGATCGTCGTCACCGGTTCGCGCATCGCGCGTCCGGATCTGGACAGCGTCAGCCCGGTGACGGTGCTGGGTGCCGAGGAAATCAAGTTCCAGGGTGTGACCCGCACCGAGGATCTCATCAACAACCTGCCGCAGGCGTTCGCCGGACAGGGCTCCAACCTCGCCAACGGCGCCACCGGTACGGCCACCATCAACCTGCGCGGCCTTGGCTCGTCGCGCACCATGGTGCTGATCAACGGCCGTCGCCTGATGCCGGGTGACCCGGCCCAGGCCTCGCCGGTGCCGGACATCAACTTCATTCCGTCGACGATCGTGAAGCGCGTCGATGTGCTGACCGGCGGCGCGTCGTCGGTTTATGGTTCGGATGCCGTCGCCGGCGTCGTCAACTTCGTGATGGATACGGAGTTCGAGGGCGTCCAGGTCGATTCGCAGTACAGCTTCTACCAGCACAACAACAACAACGGCACGGTTCAGAGCCTGCTCAAGCTGCGTAATTTCGCGGTGCCGGACGGCAACACCACCGATGGCGGCACCTTCGACACCACGATGTCGTTCGGCGGCAAGATCGCGGAAGGCCGCGGCCACTTCATGGCCTATGTCGGCTACCGCAAGGCCAACAAGGTGACCCAGGGCGACCGTGACTACTCGGCTTGCGCCGTGAACGGTTCGAGCGCCAACAGCACCGGTCTGGTGTGCGCCGGCTCGGCGACCTCGGCCAACGGCACCTTCTTCACCGACTATTCGGTCGGCGTTGACGATCCGGAGACGGTGGACGATCCCAGCACCCCCGACATCGACGAGGGCAACGACATCGGCACCCGCGGCGGCGACGTTCTGCAGATCGGTTCCGGCCGGGTCTTCACGCCGGGTTCGACCGCGTTCAACTACGCGCCGTACAACTACTTCCAGCGGCCGGACAAGCGCATCACCGCCGGTGCCTTCGCCCACTACGAGATCAATGAACATTTCGTTCCTTACATGGAATTCATGTTCATGGATGATCGCACGAAGGCCGTGATCGCGCCGTCGGGCAACTTCGGCAACACCTTCAACATCAACTGCGACAGCCCGCTGCTGTCGGCCCAGCAGGCAGCCATCGTCTGCGACGACGGCACGGTGTCGGGCTTCAACAATCTGGTCGGCTTCAAATATGACAATCCGACCACGCCGGAGGATGAAACGTCGCCGGCCAAGCTGTTCTTCGACAAGGACGGCAACACTTACTATCGCGGTAACCTGCAGATTCTGCGCCGCAACGTCGAGGGCGGTGGCCGCGTCGCGGATCTGCGTCACACCGACTACCGCATCGTCGCCGGTTCGCGCGGCATCATCGACGACACCTGGAGCTATGACGTCTATGGTCAGTTCTCCAGCGTCGTCTATCAGCAGGTCTATCTGAACGACATGTCGATCACCCGGCTGACCCGGGCGCTCGATGTCGTCACCGATCCGGACACCGGCCTGCCGGTCTGCCGCTCGGTGCTCGATGGCAGCGACACCAACTGCGTGCCCTACGACATCTTCACGCCGGGTGGCGTGACCTCCGAGGCGATCACCTATCTGCAGACCCCGGGTCTGCTGAAGGGCGAAACCAAGCAGACCATCGTCAGCGGCTCTGTCTCGGGCAACCTCGGCGACTACGGCTTCAAGACGCCGTGGGCGGGTGAAGGCGTCGGCGTTGCGTTCGGCGCCGAGTACCGCAAGGAGCAGCTGTGATCCACCCCCATTGAACGGGTCCACCTTGAAGTATGGTTTTGACCATGAAGGAGGACCACAATGGCAAACAAGCGACACAAGCCCGACGAGATCGTCACGAAGCTTCGGCAGGTTGAGGTTTTGC
>NZ_JBEUDS010000062.1:0-1829 GCF_041060555.1 Parapedomonas caeni
CCGGAGGTCTTCATCCCGGCATTCGCGCGGGCGGCCCTGCAACCCCAACCAGCGATGCCGCCCGCGCTGGCGCCACGACCATCATTGCACTAACAATCAAATTGGACCCGTCCGTGGGGGCCGATCACGGCAAGGGCCTGAAAGCCGTTCGCGGCGCTGCCGTTTTGGTCGCCAAAAAGCTCCGAATGGTCGTCAATCTTGCCGTTGCTGTCGAGGTCGATGGCAAGAAGGCCGCTGCCTGCGCCTATCCAGCCCGACGCTTCGCGCATGCCGTCAACGTCGATATCCCAATAGACCGGAGATGTGTTGACGCTGGTGAGGTTGATGCCTGTTCCAGCGATATCCAGTACAAGAGGCGAGCCTGTGGTTATCGCAGTGCCAAAGGTGCTTTGGACAAGCTCCATCAGGTTGCCGATGTTGAAAACCTCGGACGGGTTCGAGAGGCCCCATTTGTAGTCATCGTAAAGCTGTTGGCTGAATCCGACGATGCCGAGGCCGGAGATTTCCTCGTACAAATCTTTGAACATACTCTCGCCAGCAGAGCCACCAAGATAGCCGCCCGCAAGGCCAGCCGCACCGACGAGGAGCATGCCTGCAGCGACACCGATGTTCACGCCGGGAACGGCCAGCAGGGCAGTGACACCCGCCGCGCTGATAGTACCGAGCCCTAAACCGCCAAGAAGGCCGCCTGTATGCCCTGCGAGTATCGAACCCGCTGAGTGATTGTCGCCGTTGCTGTAGGCAGCCTGAGCCTCGGCAATCGCCCACGCGGTACCGAGTACGTCGCCAATCCATCCCGCTTTGTCGAGCGCGCCCGCGTATTTACCGAGGTTGTGGAGCGCGCGCGCCTGCCCGTCGAAAAGAACTCCTGTCGAGTTGGCATGGATGCCGTCATGCACTGCGCCCTCGGGCAAGGACAGCGTCTGGCCGCCCCTATCGAGCACATAGGCTCCGTTCACCGGGTCATAGGTGGCCGACATATCAGGATACTTGGCCTGAACGGCATCGGCGGTGACATTCTGGTAAGGACGCCAGTTGGCATCTGGACTCCCCTCCGTCGAGAGGCCCTTATAATCCTCGATGCTCACGTGCCCATCGACAGCTAGGCGGTCTACAAGGTCAAAGGATTTTACGCGGTTATCGGCAAAATCTCCGCCAGCGGCACCTTGGTTGAAATAGCCATCATTGGAGGCAATATACTTAGGAACATTTGGGTCGGACAGAACCGGGTCAGAACCGGGATTATTTAATGCATGAATGATTGACTGCTCGCCAGCATTGCTGCCAGCGGGAATGCCTGTGACGGTTTCATTTATTCCCTTGTTGTTTAGCCAATTCTCCAGCGTGGTATCCTTTAGATACCTTTCTCCTGTTGCTGGATTAATGTTTTCCGTTATTGACTCTCGCCACACGCGGTCGGTGATACGCACGTCGTAATTTTCAGAAAGCGCATCTAGTACGCGATTCAAGCGCGATGCGTCGCCGGAGTTCTGTCCGAAAATGTTTCCAATGAAATCAGTATCTAGGAATAAAACTGGCTTTGTCATCGCTACCCGCTATTTTGTTTTAATTTTCATTTCACAAATTTCGAACAGACGGTGAATTGCTTCACCATAAATCTGATTGACAATATTAATGTCCAACCCAAGTATATTTACTGTTTTCGTAATCAAAGCTTCAATCTCATCATCAATCTCATAGCTGGACACCCGCAAAAACCCCTCGCGTTTGGGGCCATGATCTGATTCACTCTGTGCATTGGACGGAGAGGTTTGATGCACTCACGCAGCCTGTTTTCGCTGGCGGAGCACCTGGAGCGGCTGAGCAAG
>NZ_JBEUDS010000063.1:0-1704 GCF_041060555.1 Parapedomonas caeni
GCGTGCCGCCGCTTGACCAACGCCAAACCATAGTGCGAATAGATACCAACGATCAGGTGCTCTACCTGCGCGCGATCAAATCGGAACGCTGCGCGGCATCAGATCGGAATACATGCGCGCGATCATCGGAATCCGCATCATAGGACCAGGCGAGGCCGAGCCGACCGACGGTCGATGGATTGATCTGATCCAGCGGGCTGAAACGCTGTTCAGCGTATGTCCGGCCATGACTGAGCCACACGCCCGGTTCCGCCTCGGCGCGTTCAAGCCGCTCGGTACTGACCGCGGGCTTGGCGCCCGCCCCCACCAGCCCAGCCTGCTCCAGGGGTTCACGGCTGGCGTCGCAGGCGGACAGGGCCGCCATAAGCAACAGACCGCCGGCGACTCTCCGGAAAACACCTTGAAGCATCACACCCTCCGCACGCCTGGCACACTGGTACAGCGCCAGAGCCTAACGATGCTGCAACGCAGCACAAGCGCCCTGCGGAGAGGACAGGCGCCTCAGTTGTTCTGCAAGTTCGCCTTTTGAGATTTGGCGAGCCGTTCTTCCTCGACGACCTGCTGCAAGGTGGGAATGAAGGCCTCAGCGACGATGAGGATCGCGATCAGCCCCAGCAGGGCGGCAACGAAAGACTTAACGAGAATCCCCATGGTGCGGCCTTCCTGATCGTTAAAAGACAGATGCGCCGGACGGCCTTGCCAGCAGGTAAACGTTGCCCAGAATCACCAGGCCCGCGACGACCATCAGGACGCCCCGCCGGCGCTCCGCTGGATGACGCAGCACCAGATAGCCGCCACCACCAATCAGCAGAAAAGACAGCAACACGACAAGCGACAGGCCGATCTCAAGCAGGTTGGTCATTCCCGATCTCTCCCGCGAACGTCTGTGCCACGGCCTGTCGCCATCCAGCAAGCCTGTGATGCCGCGTCGAGGCATCCAGCAGCGGATGGAAGGCACGATCAAGCCGCCACAGCCGGCTGACGTCCTCGATCGACCCCAGCAGCCCGGCACCCACCGCCGCCAGCGCCGCCGCGCCGAGGGCGGTGGTCTCGGTAACCTGGGGCCGCTCCACGGTCATATCCAGCATGTCCGCCAGATCCTGCGCCATCCAGTCGTTGACCGCCATGCCGCCATCAATACGCAGGCCCGCCGGTTCCACGCCGTCGGCCCGGAACGCCTCCAGCAGATCGGCGGTCTGATAGCTCATGGCTTCCAGGCAGGCCCGTACAATATGGGCGCGCGTCGTGCCGAAGGTCAGTCCGGTCAGCAGCCCCCGTACCGATGGCCGCCAGTGCGGCGCGCCAAGACCGACAAAGGCCGGCACCAGATAAACGCCCTCGGTGGACGTCACCGAGCGCGCCAGCGCCTCCGTCTCGCCGGCGGCCAGCACCAGGCCGACCTTGTCGCGCAACCACTGGACGGCGCTGCCGGCGACAAAAATACTGCCTTCCAGGGCGTAACACGGCTGCCCGTTAATCCGCCAGGCGACCGTCGACAACAGCCGGTTGGCCGACAGGACAGGACGGGCACCGACGTGCGCCAGCACGAAGCAGCCCGTCCCGTACGTGGCCTTGATGTTAGCGTCCGCGCTCGTGGTGTAATTTCCGGTGTAGGCGATGGTGTATTCCGGGGTGGGGCATGCCCCACCCCGGAATGCGGCGTCGCTGGTGGCCACCGGGTTCATCGTTATGGTGGAGTTTGCA
>NZ_JBEUDS010000064.1:0-1510 GCF_041060555.1 Parapedomonas caeni
CCTCGGCGATCCGCCGTTCGAGGTCGCCGAGGGCGGCCGCCATTTCGGCATCGCTCGCATAGGTGATGCGGCGCCCCTCGACCTCGACGGTGCGCACGCCGCGCCATCGGGCGGCGAGCAGCGCATCGCGGCGCGCGATCATGTCCTCAAGCGTCATGGTCTCGGTCTCAACTCAGATAGCTGGGCGTGAACACCCGTCGGCCGCGCCGGGCAGGCGCTCGTCGCACCAGTCCCGCGGAGGCGATCTCTGGCGCGCCGGGGTCAGAGGCCGTCGTCTCTGGCGCCGCTGTGTTGCTCGGATCGAGCGAGCCGACCTGGCGTTCGAGATCGCGCCATTTCTCCTCGCCCCAGCGGTCGGCGCCGGCGATCCAGGCGGCGGCACGGGCATAGACCCGGCAATCCAGCGCCTCGTTGCGTTCGCGCAGCTTCTGCCATTCGAGCCGCTGAAACCCGCGCCTGGTCTTCACCGTCACCAGCTGCTCGGCGACGAACTGCTTGCACCACTCGCTGTCGGCCCAAGCCGGCAGGTGGATGGTCCCTGCGGGAAAGCGCGCGCCTCCGGCACGCTCCTCGTCGGTCGGCCGTCCGAGCCGGAGGTAGCGATAGGTCTCGGCCTTGAAAGTCGAGACCGCGACCGACCACAGCCGCGCGCCGCGCCGCAGTCGCTTGCCGCCGGCTGTCGCATCGACAAAGGTCGGCCCGGAGACCGGGCTCGCCCGATTGAAACCCTCGACACCCTTGACCGGCGCCACCTGCGCGAAGCCGGCGCGCCGGGCCCAGCCGTAGACCGAAGGCGCCTCGAAGCCGGTGTCGATCGCGAGGCGCGACAGGCCCATCGCCGTCCCCGAGGCGTGCGGCCAGTTGCGGCCCAAGAGACCGTCCAACGCGGACCATGCGGCGGCATGTTCGGGGCCGCCCTCGATGACAATGTGGTCGACGAGCCAGCTCTCCAGCCCGCGCCCCCAGGCCCAGACGTCGACCTCGATCCGGTCCTTCTGGACGTCGGCGCCGGCGGTGAGAAACAAGCCGCCCATCGGCACTGTGCCGGCTGGCCAGCTCTCCCTGCGATCGTAGAGCCGCTGCCAGTCCGGCGCCTCGCCCGTCTCGACCCAGGTCTCCCCCAGCGAGGTGTTGACGAAGGTCTTCATCGCCTCGTCGCCGTGATCCTTCGCTGACAGAAAGGTGCGCACCATGGCTTCCAGACGGACCCAGGAGGAGTAGACCTCGTTCAGGTGAAAGCCGGCGATGCCGTCGAACGGGGCCTCGGCCCGCCATTCGCCCCTGCGCACGGCGGCCCAGCGCTCGGCGTCGCTCCAATGCGCGCCGCAATGGCGGCATTGGTATCGCGCGGTCTCCGGCCGGTGGGCGCCGTCCGCCTCGCGGTCCCAGCGAACCTGCTCCCAGACCAGCGTCTGATGCTCGCCGCATTCCGGGCACGGCACGAAGAAGCGGCGCCTGTCGCTTTCGGCATAGGCGGTCTCGATCCGGCTCGCGCCACGGATGGTCGGCG
>NZ_JBEUDS010000065.1:0-1253 GCF_041060555.1 Parapedomonas caeni
GCGGCACGGTCTCGTTCCGGCCGAGCCGCTATGACGGTGGCGGCATGCGCTACCTGCGCTTCCGGAGCTGGCTGGACCAGATCACTGCCGACGCCGGCGGTCTCGCGGCGATCTATTTCGAGGAGGTCCGGTGCCATATCGGCACTGACGCGGCCCATCTCTATGGCGGCTTTCTGGCGACGCTGAGCGCTTGGTGCGAGAGCCACGCGATCGCCTATCAGGGCGTTCCCGTCGGCACGATCAAGCGGCACGTCGCCGCCAAGGGCAACGCCGACAAGGCCGCCGTCATGGCTGCCGTTCGCGCGCGCGGCTTCTCGCCCGCGGACGACAATGAAGCCGACGCCATCGCCATTCTGCTCTGGGCCATCGAGACCGATGGAGGTGTGCGATGAGCGGGGAGACGATGCTCAGGCATGCCGCGTCGGTCGTCGCCGAGCGCCGCAAGATATATGGCGATCCGGCCGCCGCGATGGCCGTGGTCGCCAGACGCTGGTCGATCACGCTCGGTCGGCCCATCACGCCAGCGGAGGTCGTGCTCTGCCTCATCGATCTGAAGCTGGCGCGGCTCGCGCACGATCCTAAGCATCAGGATTCGATCCTCGACATCGCCGGCTATGCAGCGGTGCTTCAGGAGGTCGGACGATGAGGTGGCTGCCGAAAGGATATGGCGGCGAACGCCGGTCGGCCGAAGAGGTCAAGCGGGAGGGCTGGCGCGAGCAGGGCCTACTCGTCGTCAGCCCCACCGATCCGCGCCTCACCTGGCCCGAGCGAGAACTCGTTCGCCAGCTCGGCGAGAAGCTCTATGGCGGACGGCGCCAGCCGACGGAGCATCGGCATGGCTGAATGGACTTGCGAACAGGTCGAGGAGCGGCTGATCGAAGCTGCCGATGTCATGAAGCGCCTGCCCGAGGTTCGGGTGCAAGGCTACTTCTCGGTATGGCCGAAGATCGTGCATGAGTTCGCTGATCTCGTCGGTCAGGAGCTGCCGCGCATGAAACGTCCGCCACCATTGCCGGACGCCATCAGCCGGATGGAGGCGACGCTGCCCTGGCTCAGATGGCTGGAGCCGGACGATGCCCGGCTTGTCTGGGCGCGCGCGGAGGGCACGCCGTGGAAGCCGATCTGCTGGCGCTTCGGGATCTCCCGCGCCACGGCGTGCCGCCGCTGGGAGTACGGCCTCAGCGTCATCACCTGGAAGCTCAACGGACAGCAAGTGCCGGCGAAGCGCTCGCGCGCTTTCCTCGTCGACCGCG
>NZ_JBEUDS010000066.1:0-916 GCF_041060555.1 Parapedomonas caeni
TGTAGTGGTCAACTAAAACTGGCCACGGCTTTAGAGTTTTTCCAGTATCGGTTTTCCGATTCGTTTGGGGGCAACCCACCGTTATAGTCATGCGGCCTTAGCGAGCTGTAATACCCGACGATATAGTCTGTGATCGCATGAGCAGCATCGCTAAAGTTTATATAACCTGTCACTGGCACCCACTCGTTTTTCAGACTACGGAAGAAGCGTTCCATCGGGCTGTTGTCCCAACAGTTTCCACGTCGGCTCATACTCTGCCTGATCTGGCAACGCCACAGTAACTGCCGGAACTGCCTGCTTGTATAGTGGCTACCCTGGTCACTGTGGAACATCACTCCGGCTGGTTTACCGCGAGCTTCCCACGCCATTTCCAGCGCTCTGATGGTCAGCTTGCTATCCGGCGAGAATGACATTGCCCAGCCCACTGGTTTCCTTGCGAACAGATCGAGAACAACTGCAAGGTAAGCCCAACGCTTGCCTGTCCAGATGTACGTCACATCGCCGCACCACACCTGGTTAGGTTCTGTCACTGCGAACTGTCGCTCAAGGCGATTCGGGATAGCGATGTGTTCATGACCAACACGTTTATACCGGTGGGTAGGCTGCTGACAACTCACCAGCCCCAGTTCTTTCATGAGCCTGCCAGCAAGCCAGCGTCCCATTCTGAAGCCTCTCAGGGTTGCCATAATGGCGATACTTCTTGCGCCAGCAGAGCCATGGCTGATGTTATGCAGCTCCCGAACCTGGCTGCGTAACACAGCTCGCCAGCCGTCTGGCTTTTCGGCGCTTTTCTCCCAGTATTTGTAGCTACTGCGATGAACCCCGAACACGTGGCAGAGTGTGACCACAGGATACTGCGCTCTGAGTTTCCCGATTAACGAGAATTGTTCAGGGAGTCTGACATCAAGAGCGCGGT
>NZ_JBEUDS010000067.1:0-820 GCF_041060555.1 Parapedomonas caeni
AAAAGCCGGCGGGTTGATGCCCCGCCGGCCAGTTGCTTCTCTATCTGTGTGTCCGATCTTGCCGGCAATAGCTGCCGGGTATGCGATGTTGCCCGGTCAGGCCTGCCGGTTCGGAGAAGCCGGTTCAGGCCTGCTGGTCGAGGACGACGCCGGCGGCGGCCTGCCGGTAGGCGGCGAGCGCCTTGAGCACGCTCTCGGCGGGAAACTGTCGCACCACCTCGTCGCTCCTGGGGTCGCGAAACTCGTAGACGAAGCGGCCGCTGTCCTCGTCCATGCGGATGACCAGCCGCGCGCCGCTGGCGATGTCGTTGCCGGCATCGTCGATGGCCTTGAGCACCTTTTCCACCGCCGAACGCTTCTCGTCGGTGGCGCCGGTGCTGTCGCGCGCGCTGTCGCGCGGGGCCGGCAGCACCGTTGTGTCGGTACTGCTGGCCGGGCTTGTCGAGGCCGGCGGTTGACCCTGACGGACCGCGCTGGCGGTCTCAGGGTTCTGGATAACCGCAGGCCCCCTCGAACCTGTCAGCGTTACCCCATCCATGATTGTCACCCTTGTGTATCACCTCGGCCGAGCATCGGTGTCGATGGTCGTGTCGCGCTGTTTTTTTTCTGGCGCGCGATTCTGGTGCCGTCGCGGGGTGGGGAAGGCGGGTCACGCCTTCCCCACCGCCGAGGCTTGTCCTTAGCGGAACAGGCTGAGCACGGACTGCGGCGCCTGGTTGGCGATGGACAGCGCCTGCAGACCGAGCTGCTGCTTGACCTGCAGCGACTGCAGCTTGGCGCTTTCCTTGGCCAGGTCGGCGTCCACCAGGTTGCCGATGCC
>NZ_JBEUDS010000068.1:0-735 GCF_041060555.1 Parapedomonas caeni
GGCACTGTTGCAAATAGTCGGTGGTGATAAACTTATCATCCCCTTTTGCTGATGGAGCTGCACATGAACCCATTCAAAGGCCGGCATTTTCAGCGTGACATCATTCTGTGGGCCGTACGCTGGTACTGCAAATACGGCATCAGTTACCGTGAGCTGCAGGAGATGCTGGCTGAACGCGGAGTGAATGTCGATCACTCCACGATTTACCGCTGGGTTCAGCGTTATGCGCCTGAAATGGAAAAACGGCTGCGCTGGTACTGGCGTAACCCTTCCGATCTTTGCCCGTGGCACATGGATGAAACCTACGTGAAGGTCAATGGCCGCTGGGCGTATCTGTACCGGGCCGTCGACAGCCGGGGCCGCACTGTCGATTTTTATCTCTCCTCCCGTCGTAACAGCAAAGCTGCATACCGGTTTCTGGGTAAAATCCTCAACAACGTGAAGAAGTGGCAGATCCCGCGATTCATCAACACGGATAAAGCGCCCGCCTATGGTCGCGCGCTTGCTCTGCTCAAACGCGAAGGCCGGTGCCCGTCTGACGTTGAACACCGACAGATTAAGTACCGGAACAACGTGATTGAATGCGATCATGGCAAACTGAAACGGATAATCGGCGCCACGCTGGGATTTAAATCCATGAAGACGGCTTACGCCACCATCAAAGGTATTGAGGTGATGCGTGCACTACGCAAAGGCCAGGCCTCAGCATTTTATTATGGTGATCCCCTGGGCGAA
>NZ_JBEUDS010000069.1:0-599 GCF_041060555.1 Parapedomonas caeni
AAGCCCCATCATGGCCAGCTTTGACCAGAAAGCGGAACACGGACAGTCGGTGACTATTCCCTAGCTCAGCTAAGCTGGCTGCAACCTTTTCGTGATCCATAGCACGCCCCAATAATTCGATGTTTCTAGAATTATAGTTGACAGGTCGGATAAACGCAAGTAGGCTGCGTACATCATTTCGACAATACTAGAAATATAGGAGTAATATTGAATGTCATCTCAACTCCAAGACGCTCTAGGCATGTTCGCCTTTCTCGCTATCGAGCTATCGGTTTTATTCATTGGCATTAGCTTGCTGGTCGGAGTTCTTCAACGTCACATCCCACCATCCAAGGTGGAAGCGTTACTGACTTCCAGTGGGAAGCGAGGCTATTTTCTTGCTGCTGGTTTAGGAGCTATAACGCCCTTCTGTAGTTGCTCGACTATCCCCATGTTGAAAGGGTTGATTCGGGCACGGGCCGGTTTTGGGCCGATGATGGTGTTTCTTTTCTCATCTCCGTTGCTGAATCCTATCGTCGTCGGCCTGCTGGTTGCCACGTTTGGATGGACACTTACTGCTATCTATGTGCTCGCCGCTTTGGTGGTCGCGGTAGGTGCCG
>NZ_JBEUDS010000007.1:0-151245 GCF_041060555.1 Parapedomonas caeni
CCGGAGGTCTTCATCCCGGCATTCGCGCGGGCGGCCCTGCAACCCCAACCAGCGATGCCGCCCGCGCTGGCGCCACGACCATCATTGCACTAACAATCAAATTGGACCCGTCCGTGGGGGCCGATCACGCGTGGTGGGCAAGAAGATCGGCGTCACCTCGAAAGCGGTGCAGGATATGCTGGGCGTGCACCAGCCGGACTTCGGGTTCCTCACCGATCGCATGTGGATCGACGGCGAGACCATCGACATCGCCGCTCACGGTCTGATCCAGCCGCGCGCGGAGGCCGAGATCGCCTTCGTGCTGGGCGCCGACCTCACCGGACCGGGGGTCACCGCCGCCGACGTGCTGGCGGCGACGGCACACATCGCGCCGTGTTTCGAGATCGTTGATTCGCGCATCGCCGACTGGAAGATCGGCATCGTCGATACGGTGGCCGACAATGCGTCGTGCGGCGTGTTCGTGCTGGGCGCGGCGCGGGCCGACCCGCGCGATCACGATCTGCCGGCGCTGAAGGTGACGGTGCGCAAGAACGGCCAGCCGCTGTCGGAAGGGCTGGGCAGCGCGGTGCAGGGCGACCCGGCCCAGGCGGTGGCGTGGCTGGCCAATACGCTGGGGCGCCACGGCGTCACCCTGGCGGCCGGCGACGTCATCCTGTCCGGCTCGCTGGTGCCGCTGGAGCCGGCGGTGGCCGGCGATGTGTTCGAAATGACGCTGCACGGCGTTGGTGACTGCGTGGCGCGATTTGTCTGAAGGAGTGCGCATGGCACGGGTGAAGGCGGCAATCATCGGCTCGGGCAATATCGGCACCGACCTGATGATCAAGATGGTGAAATACCCGCAGAACATGGAACTGGCGGCGGTGGTCGGCATCGATCCCGACAGCGAGGGTCTGGCGATGGCGCGCGCCCGTGGTGTCGCCACCACCCACGAGGGCATAGAGGGCCTGCGCCGGCTGCCGGACTATGCCGACATCGGCATCGTGTTCGACGCGACGTCGGCCTATGCCCACAAGGCGCATGACGCCGCACTGCGGGCCGACGGCAAGCAGGTGGTGGATCTGACGCCGGCGGCGATCGGGCCGTTCACCGTGCCGACGGTGAACATGGAGGCCCACCTCGACCAGCCCAACGTCAACATGGTGACCTGCGGCGGCCAGGCCACCATTCCGATGGTGGCGGCGGTGGCGCAGGTGGCCACGGTGCGCTACGCCGAAATCGTCGCCTCGGTGTCGTCGCGCTCGGCCGGCCCCGGCACGCGCGCCAACATCGACGAGTTCACCCGCACCACGGCGCGGGCGATCGAGGTGGTGGGTGGCGCCGAGACGGGCAAGGCGATCATCATCCTCAATCCCGCCGAGCCGCCGATGATCATGCGCGACACCGTGTTCACCCTGTCGGAAGGGGCGGACGAAGCGGCGATCCGTGCCTCGGTGGCGGCGATGGTGGAGCGGGTGCAGCAGTATGTGCCCGGCTACCGGCTGAAGCAGGATGTGCAGTTCGAGCGCTACGGCGACAACAACCGGCTGCACATTCCCGGCCGCGGCGACTTCACCGGCATCAAGACCTCGATCTTCCTTGAGGTGGAAGGGGCCGGCGACTATCTGCCGTCCTATTCCGGCAATCTCGACATCATGACCGCGGCGGCCAAGGCGACCGGCGAGTTGCTGGCGGCGCGGATCATGGCACGCAGGAGCGCGGCATGACCTTCGACGTAACCCGGGACAAGCTCTACATCCAGGACGTGACGCTGCGCGATGGTATGCATGCCATTCGTCACATGTATGGGCTCGACCATGTGGCGGCCATCGCCCGCGCGCTCGATGAGGCGGGCGTCGATGCCATCGAGGTCGCCCACGGCGACGGCCTGTCCGGCGCCAGCTTCAATTACGGCTTCGGCGCCCACACCGACTGGGAGTGGCTGGAGGCGGTGGCCGCCGTGCTCACCCGCTCGGTGCTGACCACGCTGATCCTGCCCGGCGTCGGCACCGTCGAGGAACTGAAGCGCGCCTGTGATCTCGGCGTGCGGTCGGTGCGGGTGGCGACCCACTGTACCGAGGCGGATGTCTCGAAGCAGCACATCGGCATCGCCCGCGATCTCGGCATGGACGTGGCGGGCTTCCTGATGATGAGCCACATGATCGAGCCGGACGCGCTGGCGGCGCAGGCGCAACGGATGGAAAGCTACGGCGCGCAGTGCGTCTATGTCACCGACTCCGGCGGCGCGCTGGACATGGACGGCGTGCGTGCGCGCCTGGAGGCTTATGACCGGGTGCTGAAGCCCGACACCCAGCGCGGCATCCATGCCCACCACAACCTGTCGCTGGGGGTGGCCAACTCGCTGGTGGCGGCCCAGGCCGGCGCGGTGCGCATCGACGCCAGCCTGGCCGGCATGGGGGCGGGCGCCGGCAACGCGCCGCTGGAGGTGTTCATCGCCGCCGCCGACCGCAAGGGCTGGAACCATGGCTGCGACCTCTACAAGCTGATGGACGCGGCGGAGGAACTGGTGCGCCCGCTGCAGGACCGGCCGGTGCGCGTCGACCGCGAGACGCTCAGCCTCGGCTATGCCGGCGTCTATTCGAGCTTCCTGCGGCACGCCGAAAAGGCGGCGGTGGATTACGGCCTCGACACCCGCGCCATCCTGGTCGAGCTGGGCCGGCGCAAGATGGTCGGCGGTCAGGAGGACATGATCGTCGATGTCGCGCTGGACATGCTGAAGGCGCGTGCCGCCGGCTGAGGTCGTGCCACCGTTGGGAACGGGAAGGAGGACGCCATGCCGGCGGATCGTCTCGATCATCTGTTGTCGCCGGGCAGGATCGGCGGCCTGACGCTGCCCAACCGGATCATCGTCACCGCCATGGGCGTCAATCTCGCCGAGCCCGACGGCACCTGTGGCACGCGCATCCGCGCCTTCCATGAGGAGCAGGCGCGCGGCGGCGCCGGTCTGATCGTCGTCGGCGTCGCGGCGGTGGCCTGGCCGACCGGGGCTGTGAAGCCGTGGCAGGTGGCGATCTCGGAGGATCGGTTCATCCCCGGTCTTGCCGCCATGGGCGAGGCGGTGCATCGCCACGGCGCGAAATTCGCCATCCAGCTGCAGCACGGCGGGCTGGTCGCCATGCAGGACATGCTGGAGGGCCGGCCGGTGTGGACCCCCTCGCTGCCGGAGATGCCGGAAGGCGACTTCACCCAGGCTTTCCTGCTGGAGGAATTGCAGGCCGCGCCGTTCAGCCGCATCACCTCGGTGGACTTCAAGGTGATGACGGTCGAGGACATCCGCCACGTGGTCGGCCAGTTCGCGTCCGCCGCGCGCCGGGCGCGCGAGGCCGGGGCCGACGGCATCGAGATTCACGCCGGCCACGGCTATCTGATTTCGTCGTTCATCTCGCCGCGTACCAACAAGCGTACCGACGCCTATGGCGGCCCGCTGGAAAACCGCCTGCGCTTCCTGCTGGAAATCCTGCGGGCGGTGCGCGAGACGGTGGGGCCGGAGTTTCCGCTGTGGTGCAAGCTCGACGCCGAGGAGGTCGGCCGCCAGGGCGGCATCACGCTGGCGGACGCGGTGGCGTCGGCGCGGCTGGTGGAGCAGGCCGGCGTCGATGCCATTACCGTCACCGCCTATCACAACACCGCCCACGGCAAGCTGCACTCGGCCTCCAACATCCCGCACGAACCGGGCTGCAATCTGCCGGCGGCGGCGACCATCCGCCGGGCCGTCGGCGTGCCGGTGATCGCCTCGGGGCGCATCGAGCCGGCGGTCGCCGAGGGCGTGCTGGCGCGCGGCGAGGCGGATTTCATCGCCATGGGCCGCAAGCTGCTGGCCGACCCGCATCTGCCGCGCAAGCTCGCCGAAGGCCGGCCGCAGGACGTGCGGCCGTGCGTCTATTGCTACACCTGCGTCTCCGCCATCTACACCGGCGAGGCGGTACGCTGCGCCGCCAACCCGCGCACCGGCTACGAGAGCGAGCTGCCCGAGCCGCAGCCGGCCGCCACGCCGCGGCGGCTGGTGGTGGTGGGCGGCGGCCCCGCCGGCATGGAAACCGCGCTGCGGCTCGACCGCATGGGGCACGCGGTGACGCTGATCGAGCGGGCCGAGCGGCTGGGCGGCACGCTGCGGGTGGCGGCGCTCGCCTATGACGCCAACGAGCGGCTGCTCGACTGGCTCATCCGTCAGGTCGAGGCCTCCGGCATCACCGTGCGCACCGGCACCGAGGCGACGCCAGCGCTGCTGGCGAGGCTGGCGCCCGATGCCGTGGTGGTGGCCAGCGGCGCGCGGCGCGACCTGCCGCCGATCCCCGGCCACGACCTGCCGCACGTGTTCAGCGGCGACGACATGCGCCGGCTGCTGTTCGGCGAGACCAGCGATTCGCTCAAACGCAAGACCGGCTGGGCGACCCGGCTGGCGACACGGGTGGGCGCGGCCAGCGGCATGACCGCCAATCTCGACTTCGTGCGGCAGGCGACCCGGTGCTGGATGCCGCTGGGCAAGCGGGTGGTGATCGTCGGCGGCGAGCTGGTCGGGCTGGAGCTGGCGGAGTTTCTCCACGAGCGCGGCCGCCAGGTGACGGTGGTCGACGACGTGCCCCGGCTGGGCAAGGGCCTGACGGTGGTGCGGCGGATGCGGCTGCTCGACGAGCTGCGCGAACACGGCGTGGTGTTGCACGCCGGCGCGCGCGACATCCGCATCGAAGCCGATGCGGTGCGCTTTGTCGACGCCGGCGGCGAGGCCCGGGCGGTGCCGGCCGATCACGTCATCGTCGCCAAGGGCGCGGCGGGCGACGCCACGCTCGCCGACAGCCTGCGCGCCGCCGGCCTGACGGTGCACCTGATCGGCGACGCCGGCGGTGTCGGATACATCGAAGGCGCCATGCGCGACGCCGCCCGACTGGCGGCGACGTTCAACTGAGCGGCCCAACCGGGCGCCAGGGCAAAACGACAAGAGGCAGGGACATGAGCGATCTGGAACAGGGCGTGGCGGTGCTGGAGCGGAGCGGGGTCGCCCGCGCGCGGCCGCTGGTTGTGGCGCTGGGCGGCACGCTGTCGGCCGGCAGCTCGACCGAGAAGGCGCTGCGGGTGGCGCTGGCCGGCGCGGCCGCCGCCGGGGCCGACGTCGAGATCATCAGCGGCGCGGCGCTCGACATGCCGCTCTACGCCTGGGAGCGCAAGGAGCGCACGCCGGCGGCGGCACATCTGGTGGCGACACTGCGCCGCGCCGATGGCGTCATCCTCGGCTCGCCCGGCTACCATGGCGGCATCTCCGGGCTGGTGAAGAACGCACTCGACTATACCGAGGACATGGCCAGGGACGACTGGCCCTATTTCCACGGTCGCCCGGTCGGCGCGGTGGCCACGGGCGCCGGCTGGCAGGGCGCGGTGGCGACACTGATCGCGCTGCGCGGCGTCGTCCATGCCCTGCGCGGCTGGAACACGCCGCTGGGGGTGGCGATCAACACCTCCGAGCGGGTGTTCGACGCCGAGGGCGCCTGCGTCGATGCCAAGATCGACGCCATGCTTCAGGCCATGGGCCGCGAAGTGGCCCAGGCGGCGCGGGTGCGCGCCATGATGCTGCAGGCCGACGCGCCGACCCCCTGAGCCTCCTGACCCCCTGAGTCTCCTGATCCCCTGAGTCTCTGGCGGCCTGTCTCAGGGCCAGCCTCCTGACCATCGGGTGAGGCGGTGCGGCCCCTGGCGCCCAGAACCCCGGCGCCCGATACCCCTGTGCCGGATACCCCTGCGCCCGCTCCCCTTGCGCTGTCTCCATATATTCATTATATGCGAATATATTGAAATATACAGAGACCGTGCCGTCCGGCGTTGCAGGAGACCACCCGATGACCGACCAGACCCTCGCCACCGCCACCCGCCTTGTCGAGGCCGCCGCAGCGGCGCCGGCGGTGGTGCGCAGCTTCTTCGACGAGGCGACGTTCACGGTCACCCATGTGGTCTCCGACCCGGCGACCGGTCAGGCGGCGATCATCGACAGCGTGCTCGATTTCGACCCCGCCTCCGGGCGCACCAGCACCACCTCGGCCGACCGGGTGATCGATTATGTGCGTGCCGAGCGGCTCAGCGTCGCCTGGCTGCTGGAGACGCACGCGCACGCCGACCATCTGTCGGCGGCCCCCTATCTCAAGGAGGCGCTGGGTGGCACGCTGGCCATTGGCCGGCACATCCAGACGGTGCAGCAGGTGTTCGGCGACATCTTCAACGAGGATGCCGGCTTCGCCCGCGACGGCTCGCAGTTCGACCGGCTGTTCGAGGATGGCGACACCTTCCGCATCGGCACGCTGGAGGCGGTGGTGATGCACGTGCCCGGCCATACGCCGGCCGATCTGGCCTATGTCATCGGCGAGGCGGCGTTCGTCGGCGACACCCTGTTCATGCCCGACTATGGCACGGCGCGGGCGGATTTTCCCGGCGGCGACGCGCGCACACTGTTCCGCTCGATTCGCCGCCTGCTGGCGCTGCCGGTGCAGACGCGGCTGTTCCTGTGCCACGACTACAAGGCGCCGGGGCGCGACAGCTACGCCTGGGAGACGACGGTGGCCGCCGAACGGGCCGGCAACATCCATGTCCATGACGGCATGGCCGAGGACGCCTTCGTCGCCATGCGCGAGGCGCGCGACGCCACGCTTGGGATGCCGCGGCTGATCCTGCCGTCGATCCAGGTCAACATGCGCGGCGGGCGGCTGCCGGAGCCCGAGGACAACGGCACCCGCTATCTCAAACTGCCACTGAATCTGTTCTGACATGCTGGTGCTTGAACCCCTGCAGTATCTCATCGGCGCCGCCTCCGGCTCGCTGGTCGGCTTCACGCTGGGGCTGGTGGGTGGCGGCGGTTCCATCCTCGCGGTGCCGCTGATGGTTTATCTCGTCGGCGTGCCGGCCCCGCATGTCGCCATCGGCACCAGCGCGCTCGCCGTTGCCGCCAATGCCGGCGCCAATCTGCTGACCCACGCCCGCCAGGGTACGGTCAAGTGGCGTTGCGCCGGCATGTATGCCGCCGCCGGCGTGCTTGGCGCGCTTGCCGGCTCCAGCCTCGGCAAGGCGTTCGATGGCCAGAAGCTGCTGTTCCTGTTCGCGTTGCTGATGCTGGTGGTCGGTGTGCTGATGCTGCGCGGCCGCGCCGACACCGGCAATCCCGATGTCCAGTGCAAGCGGGAGAACGCGCCGCGCGTCATCGCCTTCGGCAGCGCCACCGGTCTGTTTTCCGGCTTTTTCGGCATCGGCGGCGGCTTTCTCATCGTGCCGGGGTTGATCGCCTCCACCGGGATGCCGATGCTGAGCGCGGTGGGCTCGTCGCTGGTGGCGGTCACCGCCTTCGGCCTGACCACGGCGGCCAATTACGCCTTCTCGGGCCTGGTCGACTGGGCGCTGGCGGCGGTGTTCATCGGTGGCGGCGTGCTGGGCGGCATCGCGGGGGCCGCCGCCGCGCGGCGCCTGGCGGCGCGCAAGGGCGCGCTCAACACCGTGTTCGCCGTGCTGATCTTCGTCGTTGCCGGCTACATGCTCTGGAAGAGCGGCCAGGCCCTGGGCATGTAGGCTTGTGTAGCCTCATTGCCGGCCGGTCAGGGCATCGATGCCGTCGCGCACGGCGGCGCGGGAGATCTCGCCGGTGTGGCGCCTGACGATGCGGCCCTCGGCATCGATGAACAAGGTGGTGGGCAGGGCACGGATGTCCAGCGCCCGGCCGAGGCTGTTGCGTTCGTCGAGATGAATGCCGGCGGTGGTCAGCCGCGCCTGGTGGAGATAGCCCAGCACCTGCGGGCGGGATTCGCCCTGGCTGACCAGCAGCACTGGCACGGTGCCACGGCCTGCCTCCTCGATCAGCATCGGCAGCTCGCGCCGGCACGGCGGGCACCAGGTTGCCCAGACGTTGATGACCAGCGGCCGGCCGCGCAGGCCGTCGAGTGGCACCGGGCGTCCCTGCGTGGTGGTGACAACGATGCCGGCCGGCAGCGGCACGATGCTGACCTCGCGCTTGATCGCCGCGGCACCGAGGCCCAGACCGCCGGCCAGCACCAGCGCACCCAGCAGGGGCATCAACGCCGATGACCGGAAGTGGCGCAATACGATGACGGCGATGGCGGCGCTGAGGCCGGGGCCCGGCGCGAAGCCGCCCTGCCAGAAGTACAGCGCCGACCAGGGATCGTCGGTAAAAGCGTCCCTATGGGTGGCGACATAGCTCAGGCGGGCGAACAGCAAGCCGAGCCCGAGCGCGAGCCATCCGGTCTGTTCCGCACGCGCATCCCGGTGCCGGGCGATCACGCCGGCGAGGATGACGAAGATGGCAATGGCGACCAGGGCCATCAGTCTGTCGGTGGCCAGACTGAGCGGGCCGATGGTCAGGCTGTCGCCCATGCGGTGATCAGTGCTCCAGATCCTCGTCTTCCGGCGAGCGGAACTCATGCCACATGCCGTTGAGGATGCCGAAGGCCACGGCGAGGCCAAGGCCGAGTACCCAGGAGAAATACCACATCGCAGGTGACCCTTTTCAGTAGAAGTCCGGGTTGGTTCGCACGTCCTTCATCGTCACGCGGCCGAACAGCACGCGGTAGACCCACGCGGTGTAGAGCAGCACCAGCGGCAGGAAGATGATGGTCACCACCAGCATGACGAACAGCGTCAGGTGGCTCGACGAGGCGTTCCACACCGTGAGACTGGAGATCGGATCGATCGAACTGGGCAGGATGAACGGGAACATCGACAGGCCGACCGTGGCGATGATGCCCACCGTCGCCAGCGACGAGCCGCCGAAGGCCAGCGCCTCGCGGCCGGCGCGGATGCCCGCCAGCGCCAGCAACGGCCCGATAAGGCCGAGGATCGGTGCCGCCAGCATCCACGGGTAGTGGCGGTAGTTGTCGAGCCAGGCGCCGGCGACGGCGACACTTTGCGTGAGACGGGGGTTGGAGGGACCGGTGGCCTCAACCGCGCCTTCAATGCGCATCCCCATGTTCATCGTTGCCACCATCACGCCGCCCAACGCGAACAGCAGGATGGCGACAAGGGCCGCCCCCTGGCCAATGCGGGCGGCGCGCGCGTGCACGGGGCCGTGTTCGATCTTGATGGCAAGCCAGGCGGCTCCATGCAGCACCAGCATCGCCACCGAAAGCAGGCCGCACAGCAGCGAGAAGGGGTGGAACAGCCCCAGCAGCGTACCATCGTAGAAGGCGCGCAGATCGGAATCGAGCCGGAACGGCACGCCAGTCAGCACATTGCCCACCGCGACGCCGAACACCAGTGCCGGCACGGCGCCGCCGGTGAACAGCGCCCAGTCCCAGCGGGTCCGCCAGCGGGCATCGGGCTTCTTCGAGCGGTATTTGAAGCCGACCGGCCGCAGGATCATGGCCGCCAGCACCAGGAACATCGCCAGGTAGAAGCCGGAGAAGGAGACCGCGTAAACAAACGGCCAGGCGGCGAAGATGGCGCCGCCGCCGAGGATGAACCACACCTGGTTGCCTTCCCAGGTGGCGGCGATCGAGTTGATCGTCAGGCGACGTTCGGCGTCATCGCGGGCGACGAACGGCAGCAGGGCGGCGACGCCGAGGTCAAAGCCGTCGGTCAGCGCGAAGCCGATCAGCAGCACGCCCATCAGGCCCCACCAGATGACCCGCAGCACGTCGTAGTCGAGAGGCAGCTCCATGGTGGTTCTCCTTATTCCGCCGGCAGCGGCGCATAGCCGTGCCGGGTCTGGCCGTCATCGGGACGTGGTGTGTCCTGATGCTCGACAGGTCCTTTGGCGATGGTGGCCAGCATCAGCCTGACCTCGATCACCGCCAGCGTGCCGTAGAGCAGGGTGAAGCCGATGATGGTGGTCCAGAGTTGGCCGACCGTCAGACTGGAGGCCGCGAGGAACGTGGGCAGAACACCCTCGATCGCCCACGGTTGTCGGCCGATCTCGGCGAGAATCCAGCCGAACTCGGCGGCCAGCCACGGCAGCGGGATGATCAGCACCGCCAGTCGCAGGAACCAGCGCACGTCGAAGCGCCGCACGGTGGAAAAATAGAAGGCGAGCAGGAAGAAGCCGATGAAAAAGAAGCCCAGCCCCGCCATCACCCGGAACACCCAGAACATAACCGGCACGTTGGGCACGGTGTTCCACGCCGCCTTCATGATGGTTTCGGTGTCGGCCTGGCGCGGATCATCGACATAGCGCTTGAGCAGCAGCGCATAGCCCAGATCCTGCTTGTACCGCTCGAATTGTTCGCGCGCTGCAAGGTCGGTACGGTCCTGCTTGAGTTTCTCAACGGCATCATAGGCCAGGATGCCGGTTTCGATGCGTTCAGACGCCCGCAGCACCAGATCGTTGATTCCGGTGACCTCGCCGGTCAGGCTCCGGGTCGAGATCAGCCCCAGCACGTAGGGGATTTTCACCTCGAAATGGGTTTCGCGGTCGCTCATGCTGGGGATGCCGAACAGTGCAAGCCCCGCCGGCGCCGGCTCGGTTTCCCACATCGCTTCCAGCGAGGCGAGCTTCATTTTCTGGTTGTCTGTGAGCGCGTAGCCCGACTCATCGCCCAGCACCACCACCGACAGTGAGGAGGCGAGGCCGAAGGCTGCCGCCACGGTCATGGAGCGCCGTGCCACCGCCTGCCAGCGGCCTTTGAGCAGATACCAGGCGGACACGCCCAGCACGAACACCGAGGCCGTGACATAGCCGGCGCTGACGGTATGGACGAATTTCGCCTGTGCCACCGGGTTGAACAGCACCGCCATGAAGTCGGTGACTTCCATGCGCATGGTCTCGGGGTTGAAGGCGGCGCCGGCGGGATGCTGCATCCAGCCATTGGCGACGAGAATCCACAGCGCCGACAGGTTGGAGCCCAGCGCCACCATGAAGGTGGCCAGCAGGTGGCCGCGCTTGGACAGCTTGTCCCAGCCGAAGAACATCAGGCCGACAAAGGTTGCTTCGAGAAAGAACGCCATCAGGCCTTCAATGGCCAGTGGCGCGCCAAAAATGTCACCGACGTAATGCGAGTAATAGGACCAGTTGGTGCCGAACTCGAATTCCATGGTGAGGCCGGTCGCTACGCCGAGCACGAAGTTGATACCGAACAACTTGCCCCAGAATCGGGTGATGGTTCGCCAGATCGGCCGGTCGGTCATCACATAAATGCTCTCCATGATGACCAGCATGAAGGAGAGACCCAGCGTGAGCGGCACGAAGAGGAAGTGGTAGAGGGCAGTCAGCGCGAACTGCAGGCGGGAAAGCTCGACAACGGCCATGTCCATGGCAATGCTCCTGAAGGCCCAGCCTTGGCGCGCGATCGCACCGGCAGCCAGATTCAAATATAGCCTTCGATTATTTGCAAGTGACAGTATCTCATATAAACCGTGACATCGAAATGGCCAGACCGGGCACGCCTGTCCTCTTGTGGTTGATTGACGCAGCGGCGGCAGTGGCATTTGCTGCCGCGCTGTCCGCTGCCGTGGTGCTATGGCAGGCCGGAGACGCGCATTTGCCAGTCATTCTTGTCGGGCTTGTCGCGGCGACGCTGCTGCGCGGCGCGGCGCGCTGGGCGGCGACGAGCAGCGGTCAGCAGGTCGCGGCTCGCATGAAGGCAGACTGGCGTGCTCGGGTCCATGGCCGGATGCTGACCACCGCGCCGGGCACGCGCATCATGCTGGGCGAGCAGGTGGCCGATGCGATCGACCGGATCGAGGGCCTTGATGGCTACTATGCCCGGTTCCGGCCGCAACGCGCCGCGGCGACCATGGCGCCGCTGCTGATTGCGGCGGCCGTCGCCACCGCCAGTCCGGTATCGGCGCTGATCCTGCTCGTTACCCTGTTGCCGTTTGGCCTCGGCATGGCGCTCGCCGGATCGGCCGCATCGCGCGCCGCGACGCGACAGCTTGAAGCGCTCGGCCGGCTGTCCGGGCTGTTCGTCGACCGCCTGCGGCTGTTGCCGGTCATCGTGGCCTTTGGTGCCGAAGCACGTGTGTCCCGGCAGGTGATGCACGCGACGCGCGATGTCGCGCAGCGGACGCTCACTGTGTTGCGTATCGCCTTCGTCTCCAGTGCGGTGATCGATTTCTTCGCGGCGCTCTCGGTGGCGCTGGTTGCCGTCTATTGTGGCTTTTCGCTGCTCGGACTGCTGCCATTTCCGTCTCCCGAGGCACTGGCCCTCGAAGACGCGCTGTTCGTCCTGGTGCTGGCGCCGGAGTTCTATGTGCCCATGCGCCGGCTGGCGGCGAGCTATCACGACAAGCAGACGGGCGAGGCAGCCCTCGACCGGCTGCAGGCGGAAGCCAGTACGCCGGCGGCGCCCGCGCACCCGCCGCTGGTGCGTTCACCGTCGCTGCGCTTCGAGGACGTGGTGGTTGCCTATGGCGACAGCCGGGTCGGTCCGTTCAGCTTCGATGTGCCGGCCGGGCGGATGACGGCGATCAGCGGACCGACCGGCATTGGCAAGTCGAGCCTGCTGCATGCTCTGCTGGGGCTGGTGCCGGTGGCGTCGGGACGTATTCTCGTCGATGGCCGGCCGCTGCCGCCGGGAGGGCTGGCAGGCGCGGTCGGGTGGGCCGGTCAGGGGGTGGCCCTGCTGCCTGGCACGCTGGCCGACAACATCCGGCTGGCACGGCCTGATGCCGATGACGCGAGCGTCGACTCGGTGGCCCGGCGGGTCGGGCTCGATGTGCTGCTGGACGGGCGGCTTTCGGCGGAACGGGGCGCCCTTGATCCGCGCGGCTCCGGGTTATCGGGTGGCGAGCGGCGACGCATCGCGGTGGCACGCGTGTTGCTGAGGGATGCGCCCTTGTGGCTGCTCGACGAACCGACCGCCGATCTTGATGCCGCGTCGGCCACCGCCATCGCCGAGACACTGCGGATCGCCGGCGGTGGGCACACGGTTCTGCTCGTCACCCACACGGTTGCGCTGGCCGCCAGTGCGGACCATCGGGTGGTGCTGGCATGAACCGCTCCGCGCTTGAGACGATGCTGCGCGACGCCTCCCGGCCACTGCGGACGACGGCGATGCGCGCGGCATTCAGCGCGGTCGCGGCGGCGATCGCCGGCGTCGCGCTGCTGGGCGTTTCAGGATGGTTCATCACGGCATCGGCGCTGGCGGGGATGGGCGGGGTACTGGCGGTAAAGGCGTTCAATTACCTGCTTCCCAGTGCCAGTATCCGCGGGCTGACCATTGTGCGCACGCTGGCCCGCTATGGCGAACGCTACTGGAGCCACCGCGCGGCCCTGCTGGCATTGGCCGATGTGCGCGCGCGGCTCTTCGATCGATTGGCGGCGAGGCCGGAGTCGGCAGCCCATCACACGGGTGAACTCACCGCGCGGCTGGTACAGGATATCGATGCGCTGGAGGATCTGATCGTCCGGCAACCGGCTCTGCCGGCAGCGGTCGCGGGCGGTGCCGCGGGCATTGCTTTCAGCCTCCTGGCAGGTCTGTGGCCGGCGATGGCGCTGGCGACGGTGCTGCTGGTGCTGGCGGTCGCGGTCCGCCGGGTGGCGCCCCGGTTGCTTACCCGGCCTGCTCTCACGGCGGCGACCGCGCTCGGCGACCTGAAAGCCGCGTTTGTCACCAGCGCGTCGGCGTCGCCCGAAGTTGCGGCCTATGGTCTGGCGCCAAGAATCACGATGCATCTTGAGAAGGAAGCCGTGCGGCTCGACCGGGCACGGCTGGCATTCGCGCGCGGCGAGGCCTTGCTGGACGCGGCGCTTGGCGTTGGCGGGGGCGTGGCGGCGGCACTGGTCGCCCTGCTGTCGGAGGCCGATGCGGCGCGAACCGTGCTGGCCATGCTGGCGGCTGTGGCAGCCACGGAGGCCCTGACCGCCTATGTGCGCGGCATTGCCCGCGAGGCAGCCATTGCCGCCAGCCTTGATCGGCTTGCCCAACTGCTGGAGGCCGACCAGGCGGCGGCCGTGGACGTGACCACCTCTCCCGCGCTGGCTGGCGACGTACTCACTGTCAGCTACGGCGGGGCGTGCCTGGATCTGGCGCGTGGCGATCGGCTCGCGCTCACCGGCCCGTCCGGCAGTGGCAAGACGCGGATACTGGAGGTACTGGCTGGCTTGCGGGCCGATCCGGGTGTGGCGGGTCTGATGATTGATGGACGACCGCTTTCGGCTGTGTCGCCGGCGCTGCTGCGGCCGTTGATGGCGCTGGCGCCGCAGGACGCCGGGCTGCTGGCCGGCACGGTGCGCGACAATCTGCGGCTGGCCCGTTCAGGCCTCGACGACGATGCGCGGCTGTGGGCGGCGCTGGAGACGGCGTGCCTTGCCGATGCGGTGCGGGCGCTGCCCGAGGGGCTCGACAGCTGGATCGGCGATGCCGGCGCCCGCCTGTCCGGCGGTCAGCGCAAGCGGCTGGCGCTGGCGCGCGCGCTGCTGGCCGGCCGGCCGTGGCTGCTGCTCGATGAACCCAGCGAAGGCCTCGATCCGGCGACCGAGGCGCAGCTGGTGGCCCGTCTGGATGCCTGGCTGGCCGCCACCGGCACCGGGCTGGTGGTGGCGACCCACCGCCCGGCGCTGCTGGCGCTGACCCCGCGCCGGCTCGCCACGGCGTAGGAGCGGTTCCTCAGCGGGTTGGCGCCGGCGCGCCGCCACCCAGCGTCTTGTACAGCGTCATCCGGTTGCTGGCGCGCAGCAGGCGGGCCTGGATCAGCGTCTGACGGGCGCTGTAGAGCGTGCGCTCGGCATCCAGCAGCACCAGATAATCGTCGACGCCGCGCTCGTAACGCGCCTTGGCCAGATCGCGGCTTTCCCGGGCCGCTTCCAGCTGGCGCTCGCTGGCGGTGACGCGGGTGTCGATGGTGGCCCGCACCGCCAGCGCGTCGGCGACTTCGCGAAACGCGGTCTGGATGGTTTTCTCGTAGGTGGCGACGGCGATCTGCTGGCTGGCCTCGGCGCCGCGCAGATTGGCGATGTTGGCGCCACCGGCGAAAATCGGCAGCGAGATCTGCGGCAGGAAGCTCCACGCGCCGGTGCCGCTGGTGAACAGGCCGTCGAGATCGGTGCTGGCGCTGCCGGCGCTGCCGGTGAGGGTGATGCGCGGGAAGAAGGCGGCCCGCGCCGCGCCGATGTCGGCGTTGCGCGCCTTCAGCTCATGCTCGGCCGCCAGCACGTCGGGGCGGCGGGTCAGCACCTCGGCGGGCAGTCCGGCCGGCAGATCGCCGGCGATCGCCGCGTCGTCGAGGTCCGACGGCAGCAGGGCCTCGGGCAGCTCGGCGCCCGCCAGCAGCCGCAGCGCGTTGCGCGACTGGTCGGCGGTGGCGGTGGCGGTGGCAACATCGGCACGCGCCTGCTCAGCCAGCGTCTGGCTCTGGCGCAGCTCCAGCCGCGAGGCGGTGCCGGCGTCAAAGCGGCGCTGGATCACCGCCAGCGCCTCCTCGCGAGTGGCCAGCGTGTCGCGGCTGATGGCCAGCTGCTCGCGGTCGGCCGCCAGCGTCAGATAGGCCGATACCGTCTCGGCGATCAGGCTGAGTTCCACCGAGCGGCGGGTCTCGGCAATGGCGAGATAGGATTGCAGCGCCGAGGTGGTCAGGCTGCGCACCCGGCCGAACAGGTCAACCTCATACGACGTGACGCCGAGGTTGGCCTCATACTGGCGGGTATCGATGCTGGCGCCGGTCGACGACACCGAGGCCGGCGTGCGGCTGCGGGTGTAGCTGGCGCCGGCATCGACGCCCGGCAGCAGGTCGGCTCGCTGGATGCGGTACTGGGCGCGCGCCTTGTCGATGTTGAGCACCGCCACCTTGAGGTCGCGGTTGTTGGCCAGCGCCAGCATCACCAGCTGACGCAGCCGGTCGTCGCGCACCACGTCCTGCCAGGCGAGCCCGGCGGCGGAGGCCGCCAGACCATCCTGACCGGTGGAGGCCGCATGATCCTGACCGGCGGCATCCGGTGTCGGCGCTGCCGCGTCCGCAGGCCAGGCGGTGGCCACCGGCAGGGCGGGGCGCTCATAGGCGGGCGCCATGGTGCAGCCGGACAGCGCGGTGCCGGCGACGAGCAGGATCAGCAGGGGACGGGTCATCGGGATTTTCTCTGTGCGGGTCATCACTGCGCCTCCGGTGCCGGCGCGGTCAGGGCGGTATCGGCCTTGCGCCAGCGCTGGCTGACGCGCTGCACCACCACGTAGAGCAGCGGCACGAAGATGAGCGCCAGCACTGTGGCGCCGACCATGCCACCGACCACGGCGGTGCCGATGGCGTTGTGGCTGCCCGAGCCGGCGCCTGTCGAGACCGCCAGCGGCATGACGCCGAACACGAAGGCCAGCGAGGTCATGATGATCGGCCGCAGCCGCAGGCGCACCGCCTGCAGCGTCGCCTCGATCAGTCCGGCGCCCTTGGCCTGCAGGTCGCGGGCGAACTCGACGATCAGGATGCCGTTCTTGGCGGTCAGGCCCATGGTGGTCAGCAGGCCGACCTGGAAGTAGATGTCGTTGGACAGGCCACGCAGCGAGGTCGCCGCCAGCGCACCGAGCACGCCGAGCGGGATCGACAGGATCACCGCCATCGGGATCGTCCAGCTCTCGTAGAGGGCCGCCAGCAGCAGGAACACCACGATCACCGACAGCGCGTAGAGCGCGGGCGCCTGGGCGCCGGCCTCGCGTTCCTGTTGCGAGATGCCGGTCCATTCATAGCCGATGCCGGCTGGCAGCCGCGCCGCCAGCTCCTCCATCGCCGCCATGGCGTCGCCGCTGCTGTAGCCCGGTGCCGCCGCACCCTGGATGTTCACCGACGGCAGGCCGTTGTAGCGCTCCAGGCGCGGCGAGCCGAAGGTCCAGCGGCCGGTGGCGAAGGCGGAGAACGGCACCATGTCGCCCTGGTCGTTGCGGACGAACCACTTCTCCAGGTCCTGCGGCTGCATCCGCGCCGAGGCCTCGCCCTGGATATAGACCTTCTTCACTCGACCGCGATCGAGGAAGTCGTTGACATAGGCGCCACCCAGCGCGGTGCTCAAGGTGGTGTTGATGTCGCTCATGGTCAGCCCCATGGCACCGACCTTGGCCGGGTCGATGTCGATCTTGAACTGCGCGGCGTCATCAAGGCCGTTGGGGCGCACGCCGGCCAGACGCGGGTCCTGGGCCGCCATGCCGAGCAGCTGGTTGCGGGCGTTCATTAGCGCTTCGTGGCCAAGGCCCGCCTCGTCGCGCAGCTGCAGGTCGAAGCCCGAGGCGTTGCCGAGTTCCTGCACCGCCGGCGGGACGATCGGCACCACCATCGCCTCGCGGATCTGCGAGAAAGCGCCCATGGCCCGCCCGGCGAGGGCGGAGACCTTGAGGTCGCTGCTGGTGCGCTCGTCGAACGGACGCAGCCGCACGAACACCATGCCGGCGTTCTGGCCGGCGCCCGCGAAGCTGAAGCCTGCGACCGTGAAGGCCGACTGCACGACGTCCTTCTCGCGGGTCATGTAATACTGCTGCACCTTGTCGAGCACGGCCAGCGTGCGTTCCTGGGTGGCGCCGGCCGGCAGCTGCACCAGCGTCAGCATCATGCCCTGGTCTTCCTCGGGCAGGAAGGCGCCGGGCAGACGGGCGAACAGCACCGGCACCGCCAGCAACAGCAGGGCGAAGGCGATCAGCCCGCGCCGGCCACGGCCGAGCAGCCGCTGCACGCCGGATTCGTAGCGCGCGGCGGTGCGGTCGAAGCCGCGGTTGAACCAGCCGAAGAAGCCCCGCGCGGCGTGCGGATCGTGCCCGTTGGGCTTGAGCAGGGTGGCGCACAGCGCCGGCGTCAGCACCAGCGCCACCACCACCGACAGCAGCATGGCGGCGACGATGGTGATGGAGAACTGGCGGTAGATCACGCCCTGAGAGCCGCCGAAGAAGGCCATCGGCACGAACACCGCGGACAGCACCAGCGCGATGCCGATCAGCGCGCCGCTGATTTCGTCCATCGACTTGCGGGTCGCCTCGCGCGGCGACAGCCGCTCGGTGGTCATCACCCGCTCGACATTCTCGACGACGACGATGGCATCGTCGACCAGCAGGCCGATGGCCAGCACCAGCGCCAGCATGGTCAGCGTGTTGATGATGAAGCCGGCGGCGGCCAGGATGCCGAAGGTGCCCAGCAGCACCACCGGCACGGCGATGGTGGGGATCAGCGTGGCGCGCCAGTTCTGCAGGAACAGGAACATCACCAGGAACACCAGCACGATGGCCTCGACCAGCGTCTTGATCACATCGTCGATGGAGCGCTGCACGAACGGCGTCGAGTCGTGCGGGATGACGTAGGAGACACCCTCGGGGAACGAGGCCGACATCTTCTCCATTGTCGCCTTGATGGCCTCGGCGGTGTCCAGCGCGTTGGCGCCGGTGGCCAGCTTGATCGCCATGCCGGCGGCGGGCTTGCCGTTGTAGCGGGCGACGCTGCCGTAATTCTCCGAACCCAGCTCGACACGGGCGATATCGCCCAGCCGCACAGTGGCGCCGTCGCTGGCGGATTTGACCACGATGGCGCGGAACTGCTCGGGCGTCTGCAGGCGCGACTGCACCGAGATGGTGGCGCTGATCGCCGTGCCGGGCAGCGCCGGCGTGCCGCCGAGCTGGCCGGCCGACACCTGGGTGTTCTGCGCCTTCAAGGCGGTGACGACGTCAGCGGGCGTCAGGTCGCGGGCGGCGAGCTTGTCCGGGTCGAGCCAGATGCGCATGGCGTACTGGGCATCGAACAGCTGCACGTCGCCGACGCCGTCGAGGCGGCTGATCGGGTCCTGGATGTGGGCGGCGAGATAATCGCCCATGTCCTTGCCGGAATAGCGGCCGTCCTTGGAATACAGCGCCACCACCATGATGAAGTTGCGCGCCGACTTGGTGACGGTGACGCCCTGCTGCTGCACTTCCTGCGGCAGCAGCGGCGTGGCGCTCTGCAGCTTGTTCTGCACCTGCACCTGGGCGATGTCGGGGTCGGTGCCGGCCTTGAAGGTCAGCGTCACCTGGGCCGAACCGCTCGAGTCGCTGGTGGCGCTCATGTACAGCAGGCCGTCGAGACCCTTCATCTTCTGCTCGATGATCTGGGTGACGGCGTCCTCCATGGTCTGGGCGGAGGCGCCGGGGTAATTGGCCGAAACCGTCACCTGCGGCAGCGCGATATTGGGATATTGCGCCACCGGCAGCGAGAAGACGGCAAGACCGCCGGCCAGCATGATGACCAGCGCGATGACCCAGGCGAAGATGGGTCTGTCGATGAAAAACCGCGACAACATGATGGATCAGCCCTTCGAGGTAACCAGCGTCGGTTTCACCGGCATGCCGGGGCGCAACTGCTGCAGGCCGTCGACGATCACCGCGTCGCCGGCCTTGAGACCGCCGGACACCAGCCAGCGGCTGCCGACCGCCTGGCCGACCTGGATCGGCCGCAACTCGGCCTTGTTGTTCGGCCCCACCACCAGCGTGGTGGCATGGCCCTGGGCGTCGCGGCTGACGGCGGCCTGGGGCACCAGCAGGGCGTCGTCGAGGTGCTGCCGCGGCAGTGTCGCGCGCACATACATGCCCGGCAGCAGCAGCCCGTCGGGGTTGGCGAACTGGGCGCGCAGCGTCACCGAGCCCATGGCCGGATCGACCGCGACCTCGCTGAACTTCAGCGTGCCCTTGCCGGGGTAGGCCGAGCCGTCCTCCAGCGTCAGCGCGACGTCGGCCGTCCGGTCGCGCCATGCCGTGCTCCCGTTCATTGCCTTGCGCAGGCGCAGCAGATCGGCCGCCGACTGGGTGATGTCGACATAGACGGGGTCCAGCCGGTGGATGGTCGCCAGCGCGTCGGCCTGGCCGGCGGTGACCAGCGCGCCGGCGGTCACCGTCGATTTGCCGATGCGCCCGGAGATCGGCGCCATCACCCGGGTGTAGCCGAGGTTGATCTCGGCCTGGCGGACGGCGGCCTGCTGGGCGGCGACATTGGCCAGCGCCTGCTGATAGGCCGCCTGGGCATCGTCATTGTCCTGCCGGCTGACGGCGTTGGTGGTCACCAGCTCGCGGTAACGCTCGGCCTTGAGTTTGGCGGCGCCGAGTGTCGCCCGGGCCTGGGCGAGGCCGGCGCGCGCACTGTCGAGCTGCGCCTGATAGGGCGCGGGGTCGATCTGGTAGAGCGGCTGGCCCTGGCGCACCAGCGCGCCCTCGGTGAATAGCCTAGCAGTGACGATGCCGCCGATCTGCGGCCGCACCTCCGACACTTCATAGGCGGTCACCCGGCCGCTCATCTCGCTGGTGAGGTCGACCGGCTGGGGCGCCAGCGTCACCACGCCGACCGGGGTCGGCCCTCCGTTGCCGCCCTGGGGCGCGTCCGACTGGCAGGCGGCCAGCAGGCCGGCGGCAGCCAGCAGGGTGAGAACGGCGGGCGGGGCGGGGCGGGGGGCAGCCATGGGAACCTCGAAATGCGGCGGTGCGACGGACCGCCCGAATATCTGGACAAATCGAAAATGAACGTTCATTCTCATGTTTGGAACTTAATCCCGGCCCGGTTTCGTGTCAACTGCTGGACCCGGGGAGGACGTATGAACGAACAGAACAGTGAGGCCGTGATTCGACGACAGTCGCTGGCGGACAGCCGGCGGGCGCAGATTCTGGAGGCGGCGGAGGCCTGCGCGCTGCGCGCCGGTTTCCATGGCGCCAGCATGGCCGAGATCGCCAAGCAGGCGGGCCTGAGTGTCGGCCAGATCTATCGCTACTTCGAGAACAAGGCGGCGATCATCGCCGGCCTTGCCAAGCGCGACCGCGACGAGTTCAGCGGTTTGTTCGACGCGCTGGAGCATAGCGACGATCTGCTGGGCGGCCTGAGCAACCTGATCATCGACGCGGTGCGGGCGTTCGCCGGCAGCAAGCACGCGGTACTGATGGTGGAAACGGTGGCGGAGACGGCGCGCAACGAGGAAGTGGCGCGCATGGTGCGGCTGACGGATGCCGAGGAACGCCAGCGCCTGCTCGACACGGTGGCCCGCCTGCGCCGGCCGGACTGGAGCGACGACGACGTGCTGCTGCGCACCGAGATGATGGCGATCATCATCGAGGGCATCGCCGTGCGGGCGATCCTGCACCCCGAGCTGGACAAGGAGAAGCTGGCCCAGCTGGCCGGCTGTCTGGTCCGCCATGCGCTCGACAGCGAGTCGGTGGCCGCATTGCGGACGCGCCAGGAAGCGGCGGTCAGCGGCTGAGCGTCAGATGGTGGCGGTGCGCGAGGGACCGCGCGGCTATTCCAGCGTCAGCAGATAGGTCACGACCTCCTGCCGCCGGGCGGCGTCGGCGATGCCCATGAACGGCATCCGGGTGCCGGGAACCAGTTTCTGCGGCGATGTCAGCCAGCGGTCGAGCGTCGCGGCGTCCCAGGTCAGGCCCGACTTTTTCAATGCATCGCTGTAAGCATAACCGGGCACTGAGGCGGCCTTGCGGCCGGCGACACCGGCGAGGCTGGGGCCGAAGCCGTTGCGGCCGGTCTCGATGGTATGGCAGGCGAGGCACTGGGTGAAGGCCGCCGGGCGTGTGGCCGGCGGCGGAGCCGCCGCCGTGTCGGCGCGGGCGGGCATGGTGGTCAAGGCGATGGCCGCGGCAAGCAGGGGAGGGGCGATCCGGACCAGCGCCGGGGTGACGCTACTCGACATGGGCGTTACTCCAACTCATGTTTGGGCATGCGATGATTGAGAAACGGCGGCATCCCGTGATGCCGCCGTCTCCATCGCCGACCGTCGGGATACTACCGGCGGTCAAGCTCCATGACCTTGGTCCAGGCGGCCACGAAGTCCTGAACGAACTTGTCCTTGGCATCATTGGCGGCATAGACCTCCGATACCGCCCGCAGTTCGGAGTGGGAGCCGAACACCAGGTCGACCGGGGTCGCCGTCCACTTGAGCTGGCCATTCTTGCGGTCATACCCCTCGTACAGACCGGCCGTCTTGGTCGATTTCGACCACTTGGTCGACATGTCGAGCAGGTTGACGAAGAAGTCGTTGGTGAGCTGGCCCGGCCGGCTGGTGAATACGCCGTGCGTCGCGCCGCCGGTGTTGGCGTTGAGGGCGCGCATGCCACCCACCAGCACGGTCATTTCCGGCACGGTCAGCGACAGCGTATCCGCCTTGTCGACCAGGGCTTCGGCGGGCGACAGCCGGCTGTCGGGACCATGGTAGTTGCGGAAGCCGTCAGCAGTGGGTTCCAAAACCGCGAAGGACGCAACATCGGTCTGTGCCGGGCTGGCATCCATGCGCCCCGGGGTGAATGGCACCTTGATGTCGTGGCCGGCCAGCTTCGCTGCCTGCTCGATGCCGGCGGCGCCGCCGAGCACGATCAGGTCCGCCAGCGAGACCTTCTTGCCGCCCTTCTGGGCGCGGTTGAAGTCCTTCTGCACCGCTTCCAGCTGCTTCAAGACCCTGGCAATCTCGGCTGGATTGTTGACGGCCCAGTTCTTTTGCGGGTCAAGCCGCAGGCGGCCGCCATTGGCACCGCCGCGGCGGTCGGTGTCGCGGTAGCTCGCGGCCGCCGCCCAGGCGGTGCGCACCAGTTCCGGCACGGTCAGCCCGGTGGCGAGAATCTTCGCCTTGAGCTGAGCGGTGTCCGCCGCGTCGATCAGCGGGTGATCGACGGCCGGGATCGGATCCTGCCAGATCAAGTCCACCTTTGGCGCTTCGGCGCCGAGATAGCGGGCCTTGGGCCCCATGTCGCGGTGGGTCAGCTTGAACCAGGCACGGGCGAAGGCATCGGCATAGGCATCCGGATTTTCGCGGAAGCGCTCGGCGATCTTGCGGTAGGCCGGGTCCATTTTGAGCGACAGGTCGGTGGTGAACATGATCGGCGTGTGCATCTTGCCGGCCACGTGGGCGTCCGGCACGAAGCGGGCGGCGTCGGCATTGCTCGGCACCCACTGGACGGCGCCGGCCGGGCTCTTCGTCTGCACCCAGTCAAAAGCAAACAGGTTGTCGAGATACTGCGTCGTCCACGCGATCGGGTTCGCCGACCAGGCACCTTCCAGCCCACTGGTGATGGTGTCTTCCGAGTGGCCCTTGCCGCATTTGTTCGCCCAGCCAAGGCCCTGCTGCTCGACACTGGCCCCCGCCGGATCGGCACCCAGGCATTCGTCGGGCTTGTGGGCGCCGTGCGCCTTGCCGAAGGTGTGGCCGCCAGCGATCAGCGCCACGGTTTCCTCGTCGTTCATCGCCATGCGACCGAAGGTGTCGCGGATGTCCTTGGCGGCGGCAATCGGGTCCGGATTGCCGTTCGGGCCTTCCGGGTTCACGTAGATCAGGCCCATCTGCACGGCGGCCAGCGGCTTTTCCAGCTTGCGTTCGCCATGGTAGCGCTGGTCGGCGAGCCACTTATTCTCCGGCCCCCAGTAGACCATGTCGGCTTCCCACTCGTCGACGCGTCCGCCGGCGAAGCCGAATGTCTTGAAGCCCATCGACTCCAGCGCCACGTTGCCGGTGAGCACCATCAGGTCGGCCCAACTGATCTGACGGCCATATTTCTGCTTGATCGGCCACAGCAGGCGGCGGGCCTTGTCGAGACTGACGTTGTCGGGCCACGAATTCAGCGGTTCGAAACGCTGCTGGCCGCCATCGGCACCGCCACGACCATCGAAAATGCGATAGGTGCCGGCGCTGTGCCAGGCCATGCGGATGAAGAACGGGCCATAATGACCATAGTCCGCCGGCCACCAGTCCTGCGACGTCGTCATCAATGCCTTGATGTCCGCCTTCAGCGCGGCGAGATCGAGCTTCTTGAACTCTTCGGCATAGTTGAAATTGCCGCCCATCGGATCGGATTCTGTCGCGTGCTGACGCAGCGGGCGAAGGTCGAGGCGTTCCGGCCACCAGTCCTGATTGGACATGGGTTTGCCGGCGGAGTCGCCTTGAACGACAGGTGGCTTTTTACTGGCAAGCGCCGGTGTCACCGTCATCGTGGTCATGGTCACCGCGACAATGGCGAGCAGGGAAACTGATTTGTTGAGCATCATGCCCTCCCGTGGATGTGTGTATTTGCAGGCGGGGCGCACGATACGGCAGACGGCAAATATGAAGGAAACGCATTGTATTCATCAGTGTGATCGAATTCGGCGATGAATGCTTGTGCGACTGCACAATAGTACCCTGAAAACACCGGATACTTTGCGATACTGAGGCGGGCCCGCAATCAAGTATCCGCGATCGTTACGGCGGCGGCTATGGTCTTGGCCGGGCCGCGGGATGATCGCCCGACGGAGGCCGGTGTCACAAGCCGGGATTCTTGAGATAGGCGATCAGCGCGGCGCGATCTTCCGGCCTTGCCATGCCGGTGAAGGGCAGGCAGAGGCCAGGTGCGATCGACTGCGGTCGGTGGAGCAGCCGGTCCAGTTGTTTCTCGTTCCAGATGAAGCTCTGGTGGCGCAAGGCGTCAGTGTAGGTGAAGCCCTCGATCGACGCGACAGGACGATCAACGATCGACGCGAGATGAGGCCCCGCCATCGGACGCGAGTCGGCGCTTGTTGCATGGCAGGCGGCGCAACGGATGAACAGGCGCTGGCCGGCTTCTTCCGCCGATGGTCCGTCGGCACGCGCAGCGGTGCCCGGCAGCGGGTATAGGGACAACAGCAGCGCCGCGACAATGTGGATCGCGTTGGCGCTGGCGCTGCGTGCTCGTGCCGCGCGGGGGCTAACTGACGTGTCGTTCCGGGGTACTGGCATGGCTGCGGCTTCGGATGGGGAACTGTCTTGCGGTGGTCATGCCGCCGTGTCGACTGGCGATGGCGGCGATACGGACCACCACGTTGGGCGCGCTCATCTGAGCGTGGATTGGCACCGCCCTCGGATTTCCCATAGCTGGTGCTTTGCGTCGGGCTGGTCAAGGGTGTCGCCGGATCAACGACCGACACAGCAGGCAGGAAGAGGACAGGATCATGGGCAATCTGACGGGGCGGGTGGCGCTGGTGACGGGGGCTGCCAACGGCATCGGGCTTGCCATCGCGGGCACGCTGGAGGCCGCCGGCGCCCAGGTGGTGACCACCGACATCGTACCGGCGCAGGCGCCGGTCGGACGCTTCCTCGCCCATGACGTGACCTCGCCCGAACAGTGGGCCGGGGTGCTGGCGACCGTCGAGCGCGAATTCGGCCGGCTCGACGTGCTGGTGAACAATGCCGGCATCGTCCATTCGGCGCCGGTGGAGACGACGAGCCTGGAGGACTGGCGGCGGGTGACGGCGGTCAACGTCGATGGCGTGTTCCTGGGCGTCAAGGCGGCACTGCCGCTGATGCGCGCGAGCGCCGCGACGACGCCGTTCGGCGGCTCGATCATCAACGTGTCCTCGGTGGCCGGTCTGGTCGGCGCGCCGCTGTTCAGCGCCTACTGCATGAGCAAGGGCGCGGTGCGGCTGTTCACCAAGGCGACGGCGGCCGAGTTCGGCGTGCTGGGCCACAAGATCCGCGTCAACTCCGTCCATCCCGGTGGCGTCGATACCGCGATGATGGATCGCATCTACGCGCGTGCCGTCGAGCAGGGGCTGGTGGAGTCGGTGGAGGCGGCGCGTGCCGGCGTGGTCGCCACTCATCCGCTGGGCCGGCTCGCCAACCCGGACGACATCGCCAAGGTGGTGCGCTTCCTCGCCTCCGACGATGCCGGCTACATGACCGGCTCGGAAGTGGTGGTGGACGGCGGCCACACCGCGATCTGAGCCCGGCCGGCGGTTGGCGCCGGCATTGCTGTCATCACTCTCAGGCGCTGCCCAGCGGGTAGCGTTCGAGGATGGTGTAGACCGCGCCGTCGCGGCTGAGCGTGCTTTCGTAGAGGCAGAAGTCGTCCACCGGGAAGGGGGGACCGCTGATGCCGCCCTGGTCGGTCATGAAGCCGCCCAGCGGGCCGGTGCGGCCATTCAGGCGGGCGATGGTGATGTGCGGCTTGAACTGGCGCGTCTCCGGCGCGATGCCAACGCGGGCGAGTGCCTGATCGACCTTGTTGTGCAGCGCCTTCACCGCCGCCTCCGGGGTGACGCCGATCCACAGCGCCTCCGGCCGGGTGGGCTTGCCGAACACGCCCGCGCCGGCGAGCGACAGGCTGAAACGCGGGTGGTGGACGCCCGCCAGCGCGGCCGCCGCGTCGGCGGCCTGGTGGCGGTCCAGCTCGCCGAGGAAGCGCAGCGTCAGGTGCAACTGGTCGGCGCTTTGCCAGCGGGCACCGGAGACACCGCCTTGGGCCAGCAGCAGCCGCTGCTTGATGTCTTCCGGCGGATCGAGGGCGACGAACAGGCGCATGGCGGCGAAATCCAGGTGGTCGGGGCGCACGAGTGGGTACGCGTGGCGCTAGCGTAGCGCCTGTTTCACCGCCGGCGCCAGTCTGTCGACAATCACCCGCACGCCCTGGGCGTTGGGGTGCATGCCGTCGGCCTGGTTGAGTTTCGGGTTGGCGGCGACGCCATCGAGAAAGAACGGATAGAGCGCCACGCCATGGGCCTTGGCGAGGGTGGGATAGATGGGATCGAACGCCCGGGCATAGTCCTGGCCCAGGTTGCGCGGCGCCATCATGCCCGCCAGCAGTACGCGGATCTTGCGCCGCTTCAGGTCGCCCAGCATGGCGTCGAGGTTGGCGCGGGTCAGCTTCGGGTCGATGCCGCGCAGCGCGTCGTTGGCGCCGAGTTCAAGAATCACCAGGTCGGGTTTGGTCTTCAGCGACGCCAGCACCCAGGCCAGTCGCGCCCTGCCGCCGGTGGTGGTGTCGCCCGAGACGCCAGCGTTGTGAACCCGTACCTTGAGCCCGTCGGCGCGCAGTTTCGCCTCCAGCCGGGGCACGACGCCTTCGCCGGGGCCCAGGCCATAACCGGCGGTCAGGCTGTCACCGAAGGCGAGAATCAGCTTTTCCGCGGCCACGGCTGGCAGGCTGATGGTTGCGACCAGCACTGCCAGGCTCAGGACGAGTGGATTGAACATCCGCTTGAACACACCATATCCCCGGGTCATGGTTACACCTTCGCAATCGCATCAATTCCAGCACAGGCCTGAAACAATGGGCACTTTGGCGCCGGTCATCAAGTTGCAGTCCGTCCGGCTGAGCCTGACGAGCGGCGCGGGGAGGGTGGACATCCTCAAAGGCGTCGATCTGAGCGTCGGCGCGGCCGAGACGGTGGCGATCCTGGGGCCGTCGGGCTCCGGCAAGTCTTCGCTGATGGCGATCATGGCCGGCCTTGAGCAGGCGAGCAGCGGCTCGGTGCTGGTCGACGGGCAGGACTTCTCGGCGCTGAACGAAGACGCGCTGGCGCGCGCCCGGCGCGGGCGCATCGGCATCGTGCTGCAGGCCTTCCACCTCATCCCGACGATGACGGCGCTGGAGAATGTCGCCGCCCCGCTAGAACTGGCCGGCGCGGCCGACGCCTTCGGTCAGGCGGCCCGCCAGCTCGAAGCGGTGGGCCTAGGGCACCGGCTCGACCACTATCCGGCCCAGCTTTCCGGCGGCGAGCAGCAGCGGGTGGCGCTGGCGCGCGCGGTGGCGACGCGGCCGGCCATCCTGTTCGCCGACGAACCCACCGGCAACCTCGACGGCGCCACCGGCGAGGCGATCATCGAGCTGATGTTCGCCCTGCACGCAAGCGCCGGCATGACGCTGGTGCTGATCACCCACGACCGCGACCTCGCCCGCCGCTGTGCCCGCGTCGTCGAGATGCGCGACGGGCTGATCGTCGCCGATCATCCGGCGGCCCAGTTGCCCGCCAGTGTCCTGAAAGCCGCCGAGTGAGCGGCACCCGTTTTCTGGGCCTGCGCTGGGCGGTGCGCGACCTGCGCGGCGGGCTTGCCGGCCTGCGTCTGCTGTTCATCTGCCTAATGCTGGGCGTCGCCGCCATCGCCGGCGTCGGCAGTCTGTCGGCGAGTATTGTCGCCGGGCTCGCCGACAAGGGCCAGTCGCTGCTGGGCGGTGACCTGGAGCTGCGCCTGACCCAGCGCACCGCCACGCCCGCCGAACAGCAGGCGTTCGGGCGTCTCGGTGAGGTATCGGAGACCGCGCGCCTGCGGGCGATGGCGCGCAACCCGGTCACCGGGGGCGCGCAACTGGTCGAGCTGAAGGCGGTGGATGCGGCCTATCCCCTCTATGGCCGTTTCGGATTGACCGACGCCCGCGCCCTGCAACCGGCGATCCGGTCGGCCGGCGCGGTCATCGATCCGCTGCTGGCGCGTCGGCTGGGGCTCAAGGTCGGCGATACGGTGCAGATTGGCGAGGGCCGCTTCACGGTGCGCGGCCTGATCGCCGACGAGCCGGACCGGGCGAGCGAGGGCTTCGCGCTGGGGCCCTCGGTGCTGATCGCGATGGACGATTTCGTCTCCACCGGGCTGGTGCAGCCGGGCAGCCTGATCCGCTACCACTACCGCATCAAGATGCCGGCGACGGTCGACCCGGCGGCAGCGGAAGCCGGGCTCAACAGCCGCTTCCCCGAGGCCGGCTGGCAGGCGCGCAACCGCACCCGGGCAGCACCGGGGCTTGAACGCTTCGTCGACCAGCTCGGCCAGTTCCTGACCCTGGTCGGCCTGACCGCGCTGATGGTGGCGGGCGTCGGTGTCGGCAACGGCGTCTCGGCCTATCTTGCCCGCAAGAGCGCGGCGATCGCCACCTGGAAGAGCCTCGGCGCGTCGTCGGGGCTGATCTTCCGCGTCTATCTGCTTGAACTGGCGATGGTGGGCGGTGTCGCCATCCTGTTCGGTCTGATGCTTGGTGCGCTGGTGCCGGCCGTCGGCGGCCGGCTGCTGGCCGAGCAGCTGCCGGCGGCGCCCGCCACGGGGCTGTTTTTCTGGCCGCTGTTCAGCGCGGCGGTGAGCGGCGCGCTGGTGGCGCTGGTGTTCGCGCTGGGGCCGCTGATGCGTGCGCGCGCCGTGCCGGCGGCCCGGCTGTTCCGGGATGCGGTGGAAGACCGCCCGCGCATGCCGCTGGCCGCGCTGGCGGTGCAGACGCTGGCGGTGGCGATCGTCGTCGGCCTGGCGGTCTGGGGCGCGGCGCAGCCGCTGCTGGCGGCGGGTTTCGTCGCGGCCGCCGGCGCGGTGCTGCTGGCGTTGCGCGGTGTCGGCTGGCTTGTCGCCCGTCTGGCCGCCCGGCTGCCGCGCCCGCGCCACCCGGTCACCCGGCTCGCCATCGCCAACCTGCACCGGCCGGGCGCGGCAACGGCGCAGGTGGTGATGGGGCTCGGCCTCGGGCTGTCGCTGTTCGCGACGCTGGCGGTGATCGAGGCCAACATGACAGCGCAGATCCGCCGCACGCTGCCCGACACCGCGCCGGCGTTCTTCCTGCTCGACATCGCGCCGGACCAGGTGGCGGCGTTCCGCCGGACGGTGGCGGCGGTACCGGGGGTGGGCGCCGTCGAGACGGTGCCCAGCCTGCGCGGGCCGGTGACCCATGTGAACGGCGTGCCGGCGGAGCAGCTCAAGCCGGCGCCTGAGGTGGCGTGGATCCTGCGTGGCGATCGCGGGTTGACCTATACCGCCGAGGTGCCGGAGGGCAATGTCGTCACCAGCGGCGCCTGGTGGCCGCGCGATTATGCCGGACCGCCGCTGATCTCGCTCGACGAGGAAGTGGCGCGCGGGCTCGGCATTGGCGTTGGCGACACCGTGTCCGTGTCGGTGCTGGGTGTCGACGTCACCGCCCGCATCGCCAACCTGCGGCGGGTCGACTGGGAATCGCTGGGCTTCAACTTCGCCATGCTGTTCGCGCCTGGTACGCTGGAGCAGGCGCCGCACACCTATATGGCGACTGTCGAGGCTGAGGGCGACGCCGAGCCAGCGGTGTTCCGGCTGGTCAGCGAGCGCTACCCCACGGTGTCGATCGTGCGGATGAAGGAGACGCTGGTGCAGGTCGGCGCGCTGCTGGGGCAGATTTCGGTCGCCGTGCGCGCCATGGGCTCGGTGACCATCGTCGCCGGTGTGCTGGTGCTGATCGGTGCCATCGCCGCCGGCCGTCAGGCCAAGACCTATGACTCGGTGCTGCTCAAGCTGCTGGGGGCGACGCGGCCGCAGATTCTCGCCAGTCTGGCGCTGGAGTATGCCGTGCTCGGGCTGGTGACCGGCGTCGTGGCGCTAGGTCTCGGGCTCACTGGCGGCTGGTTCGTGGTCACCCGCGTGCTGGAGCTGGGCTGGCAGTGGGCGGTGCTGCCGCCGGTGCTGACGGTGATCGCCGGTGCCGTGTTCACCCTGATCATCGGCCTGGCGGGCACCTGGAGCGTGCTGGGTGTCAGGCCCAATCAGGTGCTGCGCGCCGCCTGAGCAGGGAAAGCGCTGCGAACGTCTCTTAACAGCCTTGAAAGATGGCTCTGGTACGCCAATATTGTTGGCGTCCGCATTTTGCGGACTTGAGATTGTGAGGGAGAACCTGATGGTGAACCAGATCGACCCGCGTTTCGCCACCGCCCAGACCGGCGGGATGGCCCGGGCCGACATCGACGTTGGCCTGCGCAAGTACATGCTGGGCGTGTACAACTACATGGCCTCCGGCGTCCTGCTGACCGGCATGGTCGCGTTGCTCGTCGCCAGCGTGCCGGCGTTGCAGCAGTTCGTGTTCTTCACCCCGTTCAAGTGGGTGGCGCTGTTCGCGCCGCTGGCCATCGTGCTGTTCTTCAGTGTCCGCCTGCACGCCATGTCGGCGTCGACGGCGCAAGCGGTGTACTGGCTCTACGCCGGCGCCATGGGCCTGTCGCTGGGCAGCATCTTCCTTGTCTATACCGGCGCCTCCATCGCCAAGACCTTCTTCGTGACCGCGACCGCCTTCGGCGCGCTCAGCCTTTACGGCTACACCACCAAGAAGGATCTCTCGGCCTGGGGCACCTTCCTGATCATGGGCGTGGTCGGCCTGCTGGTTGCCAGCCTGATCAACATCTTCCTGAAGTCGAGCGGCCTGGAGTTCGTCATCAGCGCTGCCGGCGTGCTGCTGTTCGCCGGCTTGACCGCCTACGACACCCAGAAGATCAAGGAAATGTATTACGAGGGCGACGGCTACGAGGTCACTGCCAAGAAGTCGGTGTCCGGCGCGCTGGCGCTCTACCTCGACTTCATCAACCTGTTCCTGTTCCTGCTGCGCTTCCTCGGCAATCGCGAGTAGTCGCGGCGGACACAACGGACAAACCCGAGGCCCGGCCATTGCGCCGGGCCTTGTTGTCTGTCCGCCCTTGCTGCCTGGTCGGCTTGACTTGGCCGCCCGGCCTCTCTACCCACCCCGACTGCGACAGGTTCCCCCGCGAGGGGGATGAAAAGGGAATTCGGGAGCCCGGCGTCGCACGTCCCTCGTGGCGTGTGCCGTCAGCAAGGCCGAAGCTGTCCCCGCAACTGTGAGCGGCGAGCCCGCGTGTCACAGGCCACTGAACCTCGGTTCGGGAAGGCGACACGCTCCCCGTCAGGGGGATGGTCCAGGATCGGGCCATCAGGCACTGACCCGCAAGCCAGGAGACCTGCCTGCCGCGGTCGTCCATCGTCCGGTCGGGGTGTGCCGAACGAGCGGGTTCTCCCGTGAGGCGACGCCGTTGGGTCGGGTCGCGTAAGGGCGGGGGTATTTCTCCTCTCATCATGTCGTTCCGGCCTGTGGATCCGTTCGTCCAATGGAGGACACATGACCGATCGTATCACCCTGCCGCTGGCAGGCCTTGCCATCCTGCCGCTCGCCGGCATCACCTGTCTGCCGCTGGCCGCCCATGCCGACGAGGCGGCCGACCCGACCACCGTCATCGTCACGGCCAGCCGCCTCGGCCAGCCGCTGATGGACGTTGGCACGTCCGTCACCGTGCTCGAACAGGCGGAGATCGAGGCCAGCCAGTCGGTCCTGCTGGCCGACCTGCTGGCGCGCACGGCGGGTGTCAGCGTCAGCAGCAACGGCAACCTGGGCTCGGCGACCGCGCTGCGCATCCGGGGCGCCGAGACCGACCAGACGCTGGTGCTGGTGGATGGCGTGCGCCTCAACGACCCCACCGCGACCGGCGCCGGCGTCAACTTCGGCACGCTGACGCTGCACGGGATCGAACGCATCGAGGTGCTGCGCGGCCCGCAATCGACCATCTGGGGCAGCCAGGCGATGGGCGGTGTCGTCAACATCATCACCGAGCGTGGTGACGGCCCGCTGGGCGGGCGGGCCAGTGTCGAGGTCGGCGCGCGGGACACCGTGGACGTTGCCGCGCGCGTGTCGGGCAGCACCACCTTCGTCGATTACGCGGTGGGGGCGGGGCATTTCCGCACCGATGGCATTTCCTCGGCCGACGCCGCCGACGGCAACAGCGAGCGCGATGGCTATCGCAACACCACGGTGCATGCCAAGCTGCGGCTGAAGCCCAGCGAGACGCTGAGCCTCGATCTGCGTGGCTGGCTTGCCGATGCGCGCGTCGAGTTCGACGGTTACCCGGCGCCGAGCTACAGCTTCGCCGATACCGACGAATACGGCAAAAGCCGCGACGCGGTGTTCTATGCCGGCCTCAATCTGGACCTGCTGGACGGCCGCCTCGGCAATCGCCTGGCGGTGAGCTACACCGACACCAGCCGCGACAATTACGACCCGGCGCAGGCCAGCCCCCGGACGTATCGCGCTGACGGTTCGGTGGTGCGCGTCGAATATCAGGGCACGGCACGGATCACCGAGGGTTATACGCTGGTGTTCGGCGCCGAGACCGAGAAGTCGAAGTTCGACACCGAATCGAGCTACAGCGCCGACAAAGCCGACGTGCGCATGGACAGCCTGTACGCGGAGGTCCAGGCCAAGCCGGTGGCCGGCCTGTCGTTGACGGCGGGCGTCCGCTACGATGACCAGTCGCGCTTCGGGGACGCGACCACCGTGCGCCTCACCGCCGCCTACACCCCCAATCAGGGCAACACCATCCTGCGGGCGACCTATGGCGAGGGCTTCAAGGCGCCGAGCCTCTATCAGCTCTACAGCGATTACGGCAACGCGGCGCTGCGTCCCGAGACCGCCAAGGGCTGGGATGCCGGGATCGAGCAGGCGCTTGTCGAGGGCAAACTGCGGGTCGGCGCGACGGTGTTCGGTCGCAGGACGCGCAACCAGATCGACTTCTTCTCCTGCTGGGGCAGCACCAACCCGCTGTGCGACACCCACCCCTATGGCTTTTACGACAATATCGCGCGATCGCGCGCCAAGGGCGTCGAGCTGACCCTGGTCGCCCAGCCGGTGAAGCAGGTGGCGATCAACGCCAACTACACCTACACCGATACCGAGAACCGCTCGGCGGGGTCGGCCAATCTCGGCAACGTGCTGGCGCGTCGGCCCAGGCACGTCGCCAATGTGGCGCTCGACGTCATGCCGTGGCAGGCACTCACCGCGACACTGGCGGTGCAGCATGTCTCGGCGAGCTTCGACAATGCCGCCAACACCACCCGGCTGGCCGCCTATACGGTGGTCGACCTGCGGGCGCGTTACCGCGTCAACGATGTGTTCGGGCTGTTCGGGCGGGTGGACAACCTGTTCGACGTTCGCCGTCAGACCGCCGCTGGCTATGGCTCCATCGGCATCGGTGGCTTCGCCGGCGTCGAGCTGAACTTCTGATGCGAGCGGGCGGGACGATACGTGGCCTGACGGTCGCGGTGCTGGGCGCGGTATCGCTGGTTGTCGCCAGTGGCGCCGCGGCCGGATCGGCGCCGCCGCCGGCCCGTATCGTCTCGCTCAACCCCTGCCTCGATACCATTCTCGTCCACGTCGCCGATCGCGGGCAGATCGCGGCCCTCAGCCATTATGCGCGTGAGCCGGGCGGTTCCACCATCTCGGGCGTCGCGCGCACCCTGCCGTTCACCTACGAGACGGCCGAGGAGGTGATCGCCCGCAAGCCCGATCTCGTGCTCACCAGCCAGCACAGCCAGCCCGGCACCCGGGCGGCGCTGGCCCGCCTGGGCATCCGCACCGCGCTGTTCAAGGTGCCGGAGACGCTGGCGGAAAGCATCGATCAGGTGCGTGACGTTGCCGCCGCCGTCGGTCATCCGGCGCGCGGCGAGGCGCTGGCCCGCCGGATCGAGGCGGCGATGGCGGCGGCGCGCCAACAGGCGCGCGGCGTGCCGCCGATACCCACCGTGGTGTTCCAGCCTGGCGGCTTTTCTCCCGGCAAGGGCAGTCTGCCCGACGCCCTGCTGGCGCTCGCCGGCTTCGACAACGTGGCGGCGCGCTATGGCGTCGAGCACTGGGGCGTCATCCCGCTGGAACGGCTGGTCGCCGACCCGCCGCGGCTGGTGCTGGCAGGCGGGGGCACCCTCGGTGAGCCCTTCCAGCGGACCGGCCTGCTGGCCCATCCGGTGCTGGATCGCTTGGCTGGCCGGCTGACCATCGCGCCCTATCCGGCGCCGTTGTTTTATTGCGGTGGCCCGGCCATCCTGCCGGCACTGGCCTATCTGCAACAGGCGCGCCGCGAGGTTGCCGGCGTCGCCGCCACGTCGATCAAGGGGAGCGCGCGATGACCCGGACATCCCGCCTGCGCCTGCCCCTGGGCCTGTCGCTGGGCCTGTCGCTGGGCCTGGGCCTGCTGATCCTGGTGCTGGGGCTGGCGTCGCTCGCCGCCGGCAAGGTGTGGATTCCGGTCGCTGAACTGCTGTCGCCGGCCGACGCGCCGCGCTGGTTCATTGTCGCCGAGCTGCGCCTGCCACGCGCGCTGCTGGCGATTCTCGTCGGCGCCGGCCTTGGTCTTTCCGGCGCGGTGCTGCAAGGCTATCTGCGCAATCCGCTGGCCGACCCCGGTGTGCTGGGCGTGTCGGCGTGCGCCGCGCTGGGGGCGGTGCTGTCGATCTGGTTCGGCGTCGCCTATGGTGCCGCCTGGGTACTGCCCGCCTGCGCCATGGCCGGTGCGATCGGCGGCATGGGGCTGCTTTATGCGCTGGCGGCGCGGGCCCGCGGCATCACCACCTTCATCCTGGCCGGCGTCATCCTCAACGCGCTGGCTGGCGCGTTGACCTCGCTGGCCATCAGTCTGGCGCCCAATCCTTTCGCCACGGCAGAGATCATCACCTGGCTGATGGGCGCGCTGACCGACCGCTCGTTGCAGGATGTGGCGATGGTAACGCCCTTCGTGCTTGCCGGTGGCGCACTGCTGCTGACCACCGGCCGGGCGCTCGACGCGCTGATGTTGGGCGAGCTCACCGCCCGCTCGCTGGGCATCGACCTGACGCGGGTGCGCTGGCGGGTGCTGCTGGGGGTGGGGCTGATTGTCGGGGCCACCACGGCGGTGACCGGCATGATTGGTTTCGTTGGCCTGGTGGTGCCGCATCTGGTGCGCCCGCTGGCGGGCAATCGCCCGAGTGCGCTGCTGGTGCCGAGCGCGCTTGCCGGCGCGGCGCTGGTGCTGGCTGCCGATACCGTGGTGCGCATTCTGCCCGGTGGCACCGAGGTCAAGCTCGGCATCGCCATGGCGGTGCTGGGCGCGCCCTTCTTCCTCGGGCTGCTGCTGAAGATGCGCCGGGAGATCCTATGAGCATGCTCAGCTGTCGGGATGTGGTGATGACCGCCGGCGGCCGCCGCCTGCTGGGGCCGCTATCTGCCACTTTCAAGGCCGGTGCGGTGACGGCGGTGCTCGGCCCCAACGGTGCCGGAAAATCGACCTGGCTTGCCGCGCTCGCCGGAGTCGCCCGGCCGGCGAGCGGCCAGGTGATACTGGGGGATGCCGACATGGCGGGCCTCGACCCGCTGGTGCGTGCCCGTCGGCTCGGCTTCATGGTCCAGAGCCGCGACATCGCCTGGGGCGTGAGCGTCGAGACACTGGTGGGGCTGGGGCGAATCCCGCACCATCGCTATGTCACCCTTGATGACACGACGGACGCGGCGATGGTGGCGGCGGCGCTGGAGCGCTGCGATCTGGAGGCGTTGCGCCAGCGCGACGTGCTGACACTGTCGGGTGGTGAGCGGGCGCGGGTGCTGCTGGCCCGCGTACTGGCCGGCGGCCCCGACTGGGTGCTGGCCGACGAGCCGCTGGCCGGCCTCGACCCCGCCTACCAGCTCGAAATCGTCCGACTGCTACGCGGGCTGGCCGACGAGGGGCGCGGCGTGGTGGTGACGCTCCACGATCTGACGCTGGCGGGCCGGTTCGCCGATCGGGTGATGCTGCTCAAGGACGGCCGGCTGGTGGCTGAGGGCCCACCCGATGATGTGCTGACCCCAGGGATGCTGGGTGACGTCTATGGCGTCGGCGTCGAGGTGCTCACGGCCAGCGATGGCGCGCGGGTGGTGATGCCCACCAGACGGACCCCACGGGAGTGAGCCGGGGCGATGGACCGGCGGTGAGGCCCTCGGCCGGCGTTGTGGCGCCGGATGCGTATCCCGGGTTGCCGACGCGGCCCTGACTGGCCAGACTCGCCGGGCCGACCGACCAAAGTCGGGCGGACCAGGGCCCGCATCGGTGCTAAAGACACCGCGATGGCCCTGTGAGAGGCGCATTGTTTGGGAGGATGACATGGTGGACACGGCGACAGGCCAGGGCGCGGACTGGTATGGCCGGACCTATGCCGGTTGGATGGCGGACCCCAAGGGTTTCTGGGCCGAAGCCAGCACGGCGGTAACCTGGTCGACACCGTGGACGCAGGTGCTCGACGACAGCGACAAGCCGCTCTATCGCTGGTTTGTCGGCGGAGAACTCAACACCTGTTACAACGTCATCGACCGTCATGTGGAGGCCGGGCGCGGCGACCAGCCGGCGCTGATCCACGACAGCGCCATGACCGGCGTGGTGCGCCAGTTCACCTATGCCGAGCTGCAAACGGAAGTCGCTCGCGTCGCGGGGGCCTTCCGGGCGCTTGGCGTCGGCAAGGGCGACCGGGTGGTCATCTACATGCCGATGGTGCCGGAGGCGGTGTTCGCCATGCTGGCCTGTGCCCGGCTGGGCGCGGTGCACTCGGTGGTGTTCGGCGGCTTTGCCGACAAGGAGCTGGCCAAGCGGGTGGATGACGCCAAGCCGGTGCTGGTGGTGACGGCCTCGTGCGGCCTGGAAGCCGGCCGGGTCGTTGAATACAAGCCGATCCTCGATTCCGCGCTCGACATCGCCGAGCACAAGCCGGCCCACTGCCTGATGCTGCAGCGGCCGCAATGCACGGCCTCGATGGTCGCGCCACGCGACGTCGACTGGCAGGCTGTCATGGCGACCGCCGAACCGGCGGCCTGCGTGCCCGTGGCTGCCACCGACCCGCTCTACATCCTCTACACCTCGGGTTCGACCGGCGTGCCGAAAGGCGTGGTGCGTGACAATGGCGGCCACCTGACCGCGCTGCTGTGGAGCATGGAGCACATCTACGGCGTCAAGGCCGGCGACGTGTTCTGGGCGGCCTCGGACATCGGCTGGGTGGTGGGCCACAGCTATATCGTCTATGCGCCGCTGGCGGCGGGCTGCACCACCATCATGTACGAAGGCAAGCCCGTTGGCACGCCGGACGCCGGCGCCTTCTGGCGGGTGATCGAGCAGCACAAGGTGAAGGTGCTGTTCGTCGCGCCCACCGCGTTTCGCGCCATCAAGAAGGAAGACCCGACGGCGAGCCTGCTGGCGAAGTACGACATTTCCTCGCTGGAAACGCTGTTCCTGGCTGGTGAACGCGCTGACCCGGAGACGGTGAAGTGGGCGCAGGCGACGGTGAAGGTGCCGGTGATCGACCACTGGTGGCAGACCGAGCTGGGCTGGCCGGGGGCCGCCAATTTCGCCGGTTCCCGCCTGATGCCGGTGAAGATCGGCAGTGCCGGGCTGCCGGTGCCGGGCTATGAAATCCACATCCTGTCACCGGCGTCGGAGGTGCTGGAGCCCAACCAGACCGGCGACGTGGCAATCAAGCTGCCGCTGCCGCCGGGCGCGCTGCCGACGCTGTGGAACAACGCGGAAGGGTACAAGAAGACCTACCTCGTCGACCATCCCGGCTATTACATGACCGGCGACGCCGGTTTCATCGATGACGACGGCTACCTCCATTTCATGAGCCGCACCGACGATATCATCAACGTCGCCGGCCACCGGCTGGCCACCGGCGCCATGGAGGAAGTGGTCGCCACCCACCCGTCGGTCGCCGAGTGCGCGGTGATTGGCGTGGCGGACGAGGTCAAGGGCATGGTGCCGATGGCGTTCGTCGTGCTCTATGCCAGCGAAATCCGCTCCAAGACCGACATCGAGCGCGAGGTGGTCAAGAAGGTGAGGGACACCATCGGGCCGGTGGCGGCACTGAAGATGGTGCTGCCGGTCAAGGCGCTGCCCAAGACCCGCTCGGGCAAGATCCTGCGCAAGACCATGCGCCAGATCGCCGACGGCGAGCCCTATCAGGTGCCCGCCACCATCGACGATCCGGCGGTGCTGGCGGAGATCCGCCGTACACTGCATGAGCATGGTTTCGACGTCCGTCACCCGGACTGAGGCTTCGGCGTCCGCCATCCGGACTGAGGCTTCGGCGTCCGCCATCCGGACGGACAGCGCCCGGTTGATGACGCCGCACGGGCGCCCGGTTTCAGCCTGTCGGAACGATCACGCTGGCCAGCCGTTCCACCTCGTCACGGTCGTGGCTGACATAAAGGATGGGCACTCCCAGTTCGTCCCGCAGGCGCTCGATCACGCCCATGATTTCCTCGCGCCGCGGTCGGTCGAGCGATGCTAGCGGTTCGTCCATCAGCAGGAAGCGCGGGCCCGACAGCAGCGCCCTGCCAATGGCGACGCGCTGGGCCTCGCCGCCTGACAGCGTGCGCGGCCAGCGGTCGAGCAGATGGCCGATCCCGAGGAAGCGCGTGGCTTCCGCAAGATCCATCAAGCGGTCCGCCGGTCGCGCCAGTCTCCAGCCATAGAGCAGGTTGTCGCGTACCCGCTGGTGCGGGAACAGCCGGCCGTCCTGGAAGACATAACCGGCGCGGCGCTGACGGGCGGGCACGTCGATGCCCGCCATGCTGTCGAACAGCACACTGCCGCCGACGGCGATGCGACCGGCGTCCGGGCGCAGCAGCCCGGCGATCATCTGGAGGATCGAGGTCTTGCCGGCGCCTGACGGGCCGAACAGCGCCGTCAGTCCGCCGTCGCTGGAGAAAGCGACGCGGATCGTCCGGTCGCCGAGGCGGCGTTCAATCCTGACATCAAAGGACATGGCCGCCCCGTCCAGGCCCGGTGCGCCGGGCCAGTACTTCCGATGCAACCAGCGCCACCAGCGAGAGGGCGACGGCGATCAGTGCCAGGCGGGTGACCACGGCCTCGCTGCCCGGCACCTGCAAGGCACTGTAGATGGCGATGGGCAGCGTGCGTGTCTCGCCGGGGATGTTCGAGACGAAGGTGATCGTCGCGCCGAATTCACCCAGCGAGCGGGCGAAGCCGAGCACGGCCCCCGCCAGAAGGCCGGGCAGCGCCAGCGGCAGGGTGATGGTCGCGAACACGCGCGGGCGCGAGGCGCCAAGCGTCTCTGCCGCCTGTTCGAGCCGATGGTCCACCGCCTCGATCGACAGCCGCATTGCCCGCACCATCAGCGGCAGGGCCATGACCGCCGCGGCCAGTGCGGCGCCGGTCCAGCGGAACATGAAGACGATGCCCAGCGTCTCGGCAAACCAGCGCCCGAGCGGCCCGGTGGTGCCAAAGGCGAGGAGTAGCAGCCAGCCCGTCACCACCGGCGGCAGTACCAGTGGCAGATGGACCAGCGCATCAAGCAGGATTCGCCCCGGAAACCGTCGGCGCGCCAGCAGCCACGCGAGGCCGAAGGCCACCGGCAGGCACGCCGCCACCGCCACGCCGCTAACCTTCAGTGACAGGGTGATGATGGCCCATTCGTCGGGAGAGAGCGCCATGCGGCCTCAGCGCGCCGAGAATCCGCGCCGGACAAAGATCGCCTTGCCCTCGCCTGACAGGAGAAACCGGCGAAACGCTTCCGCTTCCGGATGGGTCGAGGTACGCAGCACGGCAAGCGGGTAGGTGATCGCCGGGTGTGAGCCGGCCGGGAACGTGCCCACCACCCTGATCCGCGCCGACGCCCGCGCATCGGTCGCATAGACGATACCCAGCGGGGCCTCCCCGCGCTCCACCAGGGCCAGCGCCGCGCGGACATTCTCGGCACGGGCAATGCTGCCGGAAACGGACGGCCACACCCCCAGGCTGGTCAGCGCCGCCCGGCCATAGCGCCCGGCGGGCACACTGTCGGGGTCCGCCATCGCCAGGCGGCCCTTGCCCAGCGCGCCCGCCAGCGGGAATCCGGGCCCGATGGTCAGCCGGGCATTCCCGCCGGGTGGTTCGACCAGCACAAGACGGTTCGACAGAAAGGATACGCGGCTGCCGACCCGGATCAGTCCTTTCCTGGCGACATGATCCATCCAGTCCTCGTCAGCCGAAATGAACAGATCCGCCGGAGCACCGGCCTCGATCTGGCGGGCCAGTGCCGACGATCCGGCAAAGGAGATCACCGGGCGCCGATGGCCGCGGGCGGTCCAGGCGTCGGCTGTATCGGTCAGGGCTTCCTGCAGGCTCGCGGCAGCCAGCACCAGGACCCCGCGCGGCCGCGCCTGGGCAGGAGCTGCACCGATGACGGCGGCAAGGAGCAGGAGGAACAGGGTGCGAAGGGGCGACACGAACAGTCATCCATTTTGCTGTGTTGCATGGTATATAGGCTGGTGGCCAGCCGGCCAACCGCAAACTCATGCTTTCTGGCTGGGCTTGGGTTCGGCCCGTATCGCCTGCGCGAGCGCTGCGTGATCCGGGCAAGTGGCCGCGTGCTCAAGCTGCGCCTGCAAACCACGATAGTGTGCGAGGATGTTCTCGCCGAACTCGGTAAGCCGCGCGCCGCCGCCGTGAGCGCTGCCGGGTGCCGTGGCGACCAGCGGCTGCTGCCAGCAGCGGTTCATCGTGTCCACAAGCAGCCAGGCGCGGCGGTAGCTCATGCCCATGGCCCGGCCCGCAGCCGAGATTGACCCCTGTGCCCTGATGGCCTCAAGCAGGTCGGCCTTGCCTGGGCCCATGGCAATCTCGTCGCCGCTGTAGAGGCGGATGACGATCCTTAACGACTGATCTGATCGCATCGCCGCAGGCTAGTGCGGACCGCGCGGCCGGGCAAGCGCAGGACCCTCGGCTTCCAGCAGCGCGAGCGCCGCCATCGCCGGACTTGATCCGGGCATCCACGGACATCGCTTCCACCTGCCGCGCCCTGTCCGGCAAGGCCGCTGCCCCGGCCACCTGCTTACACGGCCTCACCCCGGCACGACAATGCCATGGATAATTCCCCCCCCCTGGGTGGCGGGTCCGGCAGGGGTGGCGGGTCCGGCAGGGGTGCGGGCTGGCGGGGCGGGGGCTGGCGGATGGCGCTGAGCGGATGGATGGTGACCCCGGCAGGACTCGAACCTGCGACCTGCGGTTTAGGAAACCGTCGCTCTATCCGGCTGAGCTACGGGGCCACGGCTGCTGGGCTAGCAACTCCCCAAGGGGCGGTCAACCGGCGCGGTCGGGGCCGCCGGCCGCAAGGCCCCGGCCCAGTGACTTCCGCCCCGTGACTCCGGGCGCTGGATCTCATGTGACGGGCAGGGCGCTGACGGTGCGGAACACGTCCTCGAACATCGCGGTGGTCAGCCGGCCGGTGTTGGTATTGTAGCGCGAGCAGTGATAGCTATCCACCAGCCACAGCCCGGAGGGCAGCTTGTGGGTGGCGTTGTGGGCGAAGCGGTACTTCGGCAGCTTGCCGCCGGCGGCCTTGATCGCCGACTGATGGGCGACCTGGCCCAGCGCCACCATGGCCTTGAGCCTGGGCAGGGCGGCGATCTGGGCTTCCAGGAACGGCCGGCAGGCGTGGATTTCCACCGGCAGCGGCTTGTTCTCCGGCGGCACGCAGCGCACCGCGTTGGAGATGAAGCAGCCACGCAGGGTCAGGCCGTCGTCGGGGCGCTGCAGATACGTGCCGTCGGCCAGGCCGAACTTCAGCAGCGTGGCGTAAAGCAGGTCGCCGGCATAGTCGCCGGTGAACGGCCGGCCGGTGCGGTTGGCGCCCTGCAGACCGGGCGCCAGGCCGACGATCAGCAGCCAGGCATCGGGGTCGCCGAAGCCGGGGACGGGGCCGTTGAACCAGTCGGGGAACTTGGCCCGGTTGGCGGCGCGGAAGCCGGCGAGACGCGGACAAAGCTGGCAATCGGCCGGCGGTTCGGTGGAATGAGGGTTGTGGTCCATGCCCGAGTGGAATAGGGGGCTCGGCCCATGGAGACAATGGTTCTCATCGCGTTGGGTTCAAATCGCCGTCATCCCCGCCATGGCGGCCCGGCCGACGTGCTGCGCGCGGCGATGCGGGAACTGGCCGGCCCGGGGCTGCGCGTCACCGGCGTCTCCCGGCTCTACCACACCGCGCCGCTGGGGCCGCCGCAGCCGGCTTACGTCAACGCCGCGCTGCGGGCGGTGACGTCGCTGGCGCCGGCTGAACTGCTGCGGCGGTTGCAGGCGATGGAGCGGCGCTTCGGCCCCAAGGGCCGCCGCCACTGGGGCGAGCGGGTGCTCGACCTCGACATCATCGGCTACGGCACACGGGTGATCCCCGGCCGGCTGGGCTGGCGCACCGGCCACGGCTTCGCGGTGCCGCACCGGCGGGCCCATGAGCGGGCCTTCGTGCTGCGGCCGCTGCTGGATGTCGCGCCCGCGTGGCGCCACCCGGTGCTGGGTCTCACCGTGCGCCAGCTGGCGGCCCGGGTCGACGGCCGGCGCTGGATCCGCGCGGTCGCCGAGGTCTGAGCGCGCCAGCGGCACGCCCCCCCAGAGTCTGATCAGGGCCCGGCGGGGCCTAGTCCACCAGTGCGCCGCCCTTCATCACCGCCGTGACCTTCGACAGCAGGCCGATGTCGGCCAGCGCGTCGCCATCGATGGCGATCATGTCGGCATAACGGCCGGGGCTGATGGCGCCGACGTCGCGGCTCCAGCCCAGCACGTCGGCGGCGACCACCGTCGCGGCCTGGATCGCCTGCATCGGCGTCATGCCGTAGCGCACCATATAGGGGAACTGGCGGGCGTTGTCGCCGTGGGGGTAGACGCCGGCATCGGTGCCGTAGGCGATCTTCACCCCGGCCTTCACCGCCTTGCGGAAGCCGTCGCGCTGGGCGTCGGTGGTCTCGCGGTTCTTGCGCAGATGGCCCTCCGGCCAGCCCTCGCGGGTGCCGACCTCCTCGATGTAATCACCGTTGTAGATGTCCATCACCAGCGCGACGCCGCGCGCCTTGGCCAGCGCAATGCCCTCGTCGTCGATCAGCGAGGCGTGTTCCACCGAGCGCACGCCGGCGCGGATCGCCGCCTTGATGCCGGCGGCGCCATGGGCGTGCGCCGTGGCATAGCTGCCGTGCTGGGCGGCTTGCGTGACTACCGCCCGCATCTCCTCCTCGGTCATCTCCATCTGGCCGGGCTCGGTGCCCTCCGCCAGCACCGCGCCGGTCGCGATGATCTTGATGGTGTCGACGCCGTGCTGGAACAGATAGCGGGTGCGCACGCGCGCCTCGGCGGCATCGGCGACGACGCCCACCCGCATGTCGGCGGGCACCGCCACGTCGGGGGCAAAGCCGGTCACCTCGCCGCCGCCGCCGGGCGCGGTGATGTAGGCGCCGACCACCGACATGCGCGGCCCCGGCACCCGGCCGGCGTTGATGGCGTCGCGCAGGGCGACATCGGTGAAGGCGCGGAAGCAGCCGACGTCGTGCACGGTGGTGAAGCCGGCCTTGAGCGTGGTGTGGGCGTTCTGGGCGCCGACCAGCGCGATCTCGGCGACCGAGTGCAGCAGCGGCTCGGCGACGTTGCTGGTCTGGCCCCAGTCGGCGAGATGGGTGTGCATGTCGATCAGCCCCGGCAGCACCATGTAGCGCGACCAGTCCACCAGCTTGGCATCGGCGGGCGGCGCGGCATAGGCGGTGACCGCGGTGATTCGCCCGTCCTCGACGCGGATCAGCTGGTCGGTCAGCACGCGACTTTTTTCCACATCCACCAGCTTGCCGGCGCGCACATACAGCGTGTCGGCGCCGGCGGAATGCAGCGGCAACAGGGCAAGGCCCGTGCAGATCGCCAGGCCGAGACGGCGAATGGTCGGGAAGGGGCGGGGCAGCATGGCGACGGGGTTCCTGCTCGGGTCAGTGCATGATTGACGGCGGTTGGTCCGCGTGAATAGCCTCCGGGCATCCGGGGGCCGGATGACCGGATTGGACCGCAAGCGCACGGCGCGGGCAAGCGGGAATCAGCGCCCCGGCCTCTTGCAGCACGCACGCCCTCCGGCGTGCGGCGATACCCAGGGACTGGAGTTTTTTCCGATGATGACGATGCGCAAGGCAGCAGTGCTGGTTTCCACGGCGGTGGTGGTTCTGGCGGGGACGGGCGCGCCGGGCGCGCTCGCGGGCGCCGCCGGCAAGGCCGCGGCGGACGCCGCAACGCAAGCCCAGGCGCGCGACATCCTCGGCCGTTCGGTGGCCTTCCGCACGGTGAAGGGGCAGGGCCAGACGGTGGCCTATGCCAATTACCTCGCCGGTCTGCTGAGGCAGGCGGGCTTTGCCGAGGCCGACATCACCATCACGCCGATGGGCGACACCGCCACCTTCGTCGCCCGCTATCGCGGCACGGGCAAGAAGAAGCCGATCCTGGTATCGGCGCACATGGACGTGGTGGAGGCCTTCCCCAAGGACTGGGAGCGCGATCCCTTCACCATGACCGCCGACAACGGCTACCTGTTCGGGCGCGGCGTCGAGGACAACAAGTTCGACCTGTCGATGGTGATGGCGACGGTGCTGCGCCTGAAGCGCGAGGGCTTCAAGCCCAGCCGCGACATCGTGCTGGTGTTCTCGGGCGACGAGGAAACCGAGATGAAGACCACCCGGGCGCTGGCCACCCAGTTCCCGGATGCCGAGCTGCTGCTCAATTCCGACGGCGGCGGCGGCTCGCTGGCCGAGGACGGCAAGCCGATCGGCTATTATCTGCAGGCGGCGGAGAAGACCTACGCCGACTTCGCCATCACCGTCACCAATCCCGGTGGCCACTCCAGCGTGCCGCGCAAGGACAACGCCATCTACGAACTGGCCCAGGCGATCGACCGCATCGCGGCCTATGAATTTCCGGTACAGGCCAGCGAGCTCACCCGCGCCTCGTTCCGCGCCACCGCCAGGAACACGCCGGGCGACCTGGGCGCGGCGATGACGCGTTTCGCCGACAATCCCGACGACAAGCAGGCGGTGGCCACCATCGCGGCGCACCCGGAATATGTCGGCCAGTTGCGCACCACCTGTGTCGCCACCATGCTCAGTGGCGGCCACGCGCTCAACGCGCTGCCGCAGAGCGCCACGGTGTCGGTGAACTGCCGTATCTTCCCCGGCGTCGCGGTGGAAAGCGTGCGTCAGACGCTGGCGCAGGTGATCGCCAACCCGGCCGCCAAGGTGGTGACGCTCGACGATCCCACCGCGTCGGACGCCTCGCCGCTGCGCAAGGACGTGACGGCGGCGGTGCGCAAGGCGGTGGATCGCGTTTATCCGGGCCTCAACATCATTCCCTCGATGTCGTCGGGCGCCACCGACAGCCTGCATTTCCGCGCCGCCGGTATTCCCAGCTACGGCGTGTCGGGCCTCTACGCCAAGGCGTCCGACGGCTATGCCCACGGCCTCAACGAACGGGTGGCGGAGGCCGCACTGGCGCCGGCGCTCGACCACTGGCACACGGTGCTCACCGAACTGGCGAAATAACCGCCGTCGCGCGGGGGCGGCGTTCAGTCGGTGAGCTGGGTGTGGAGGTGGCGGCGGAACGCCACCTCGCCGCGCGGCGCCTCGTCGAGTTCACGCGCATAGCGATGGCCGGCATAGACCGCGTGCGCGATCAGCCCCGGCGCCAGCGCATCGCCGATGCAGGCCATGGTGCGGACGCCATGGTCCGCCCACGCCGCCTCGCGGGCCTTCAGCGCCCGGTACAGCGCGTCGTCGGGCTGGCGCATGGTCAGCGTCACCAGCGCCGCGCAGTCGAGCGTCCGCGTAGCGCCGGACCACACATGCTCCAGCGTCACCTGGCCGGCGGTCAGCGCGGTGACGTTGTGGGCCGGCAGCTGTGTCACCGCCAGCGCGTACAGCCGCTTCTGGATGTGGCGATAGTCGAGTGTGTTGGCGCCCCACGAGGCGACGGTGTCGTCGGGCGTCACCAGCGTGACGGCGTGGCCGTCGACGCGCAGTTTCTCGGCCAGCACGCTGCTCATGTAGAAATAATCGTCGTCGAAAATCACCACCGGCCCGGCCGGCAGCGCGACGCCGTTCATGATGTCGTCGGGCGTGAACAGGGTCGGGCCGTCGAAGCCCGGCACCGCCGCGCCGTTGGAGCGGCCGTAGCCGTCGCGCCGCCAGTGACTGCCGGTGGCCAGCACCACATGGTCGGCGCCGAACTCCAGCACGTCGTCGTCGCCGAGCCGGCTGTCGCGGTAGATCGAGACGTTGGTCATCCGGTTGAGCTGGCCGACCCGCCAGTCGCGCACCCGGCCCCATTCGGCGAGCCCCGGCAGACGGGCCTCGCGGGTCACCCGGCCGCCCAGTTCGGTGGTCGCTTCCGCCAGGTGCACCTCGTAGCCGCGCTGGCCCAGCGCGCGGGCGGCCTCCAGCCCGGCGGGGCCGGCGCCGACCACCAGCACCCGGGCGTCGGATTTTTTCGGCGCGATGATTTCCGGGTGCCAGCCCTTGCGCCATTCCTCGCCCATGGTCGGGTTCTGGGTGCAGCGGATCGGCGTGATGGTCATGTCGCCCGACACACAGATATTGCAGCCGATGCACTCGCGGATGTCGTCAACGCGCCCTTGCTCGATCTTGCGCGGCAGGAACGGGTCGGCGATCGACGGGCGGGCGGCGCCGATGAGATCGAGCACGCCGCGGCGGATCTGCGACACCATGGTGTCCGGCGAGGTGAAGCGACCGACGCCGACGACTGGCCGGGTGGTGGTCTTCTTGACGAAATCGATGAACGGTTCCTGCGCGCCTTCCGGCGCGAAGCGCGACGGCACGGAATCATTGTACCAGGCGGCGAGGTTGACGTCCCACAGGTCCGGGTGCTCGGCCAGCATGGCGACGATGTCGCGGGATTCCTCCAGCGTCACGCCGTCGGCGCCCAGCAGCTCGTCGGTGGCGAAGCGCAGGGCGACGGCGCAGCGATCGCCCACCGCCTCGCGGGTATCCTCCAGTACCTCGCGCAGCAGCCGCACGCGGTTCTCCAGCGAGCCGCCATATTCATCGGTGCGCTGGTTGCGCCGGCGCTGCAGGAAATGCATGGCCAGGCTCAGATCGTGGGCGGCGTAGACATAGATGATGTCGAAGCCGGCGCGCCGGGCCCGCAGCGCCGCGTCGCGGTGCCAGCGGCGGTAGGCGCGGATGTCCTCCCGGTCCATGGCGCGGGCCTGGTGCGGATAGCCGTATTTGCTCGGCTGGTGGCTGGGCGCCAGCAGTACCTCGCGGGAATAGAGGTTGGAGGCGGTGGGGCCGTTGTGCGTCAGCTCGACCGCCGCCAGCGCGCCATGGGCATGCACCTTGTCGCACATCAGCGCCAGGGCGGGGATGTCGTGGTCGTCCCACAGCCGGGCCTCGACATAGGGCGAGACGTCGCCGGAGGGGTGGATCTCGCATTCCTCGGTCGACACCACCGCCCAGCCGCCCTCGGCCTTGACGCCGCGCATGGCGGCGTGGGCCTGCGGCATGGCGTGACCCATGCCGTTGCAGTGGGGCACCTGGGAAAAGCGGTTGCGCGCTGTCACCGGGCCGATTTGCACCGGCTCGAACAGGATGTCGTAGCGGGGGTCGCGGGTCATGTCGGGTGTCCTCGGGGGTGGTTCAGGTGCTGGCGCGCCGTCCCTTCATCAGGGCATAGACGGGGATGCCCAGCGCCACCAGCGCCAGGCACCACAGGAAGGCCTCCGCCCCGGCGCCGTAGAGCGTCCACAGCGCATAGCCGCTGGCCAGTGCCGCCACCACCAGCAGGGCGATCTGCCGGCCGCTGCTGCCCTGGGGCATCCGGCCCGCCAGCGCCAGCCTGAGCGCCGACAGCGAGACTGCCAGATACATGATCAGGTTGGCCGACGTCGAGATCAGCACGATGAAGGTGAACACCTTCACCATCGAGGCCGAATAGTTCATCAGCACCATGGCGCTGACCAGGGCCGAGGTGATGACCAGTGCGCTGCCGGGCGTGCCGTGGCGGGACTGACGGGCGAACAGGCGCGGAAAAATGCCGTCCTCCGCCAGCACGCGCGGCATTTCGCCCTGCACCAGAATCCAGCCGTTGAGGGCGCCGAAGCCGGAGATGAAGGCGAACAGCGCCAGCAGCGTGGCGGCACCGGCGCCCCAATGCTGCCGCACCACCTCGGCGAACGGCGCGCTGGAACTGGCGGCGACCTCGCGCGGCAGCAGCATCACCACGGTCATGCAGGCGACGATGTAGATCAGCCCGGTCACCAGGGTGCCCCAGATGGTGGCCAGCGGAATGGTGCGGGCCGGGTTGTCGACCTTGTCGGCCGGCACCGTCGCCGTCTCCAGTCCCAGCAGGCCCCACAGCGCCAGGATGGCGGTGGCGGTCATGGCGTCGAGGGTGACCGGTTGCGGCTCGGCGCGGATGGCGTCGGTCTGGCCGCTGCCCAGCAGATAAAGACCAAGCGCGCCCACCGCCAGCAGCGGCATCAGTTTCAGGATGGTGGTGACCATCTGCACCGCGCCCATGGTGCGGGTGCCGCGCCAGTTGACGTAGGTAAGCAGCCAGATCATTGCGGTGGTTACCAGCGCCGGGCCGGAAGGTGTGGCCTTGATGGCAGGCACCAGCTCGGCGAGATAGGCGGTGGTGCCGATGGCCACCGCCGCGTTGCCGACCCAGGTGCCGACCCAGTAGGCCCAGGCGACGAGAAAGCCGACCCCCTCGCCAAAGGCCGCGCGCGGATAGACATAAGGCCCGCCGGCGCCCGGCACCACCCGCGACAGCGCGGCGAACACCAGCGCCAGCATCATCGCCCCGGCGACGGTGAAGGCCCAGCCCCCCAGGCCGTTGACGCCGTAGGGCGCCAGCGACGCCGGCAGCATGAACACGCCGGAGCCGATCATGTTGCCAACCACCAGGGCGGTGCACATCCACAGCCCCAGCGCACGGGTGGATTTTCCCGCCATGGCGTCAGGCGGCGAGATCGGCGGTGGCGTAGGCCTGGCGCAGCAGGTTCTGGAAATGCCAGACGCCGGACTCGCGCCTGGGGCACAGCCGCCCGGCGGTGTAGGAGCCGGACATCAGGCCCTTCTGCACCGCCAGGCAAATGGCGATGTCTTCCTGCTGGATTTCGTCGCTGAACGCCTGGTCGTTGTCGATGCGGGCGGCGACCTCGGGGCTCGGCGTGTAGTAATAGTCGAACTCGACGCGGCAGCGCTCCAGCCCCAGCGGCAGGATGCGGTTGGTCTGCATCCGCCCCGGCATGATGTTGAGCATGACGTTGGGGTAGATGAAATAATACCAGGCCTGGCCATCGCCGTAGATGTCGGTGCTGTTGCGCAGCGGCGAGTGCTGCAGCGAATACCAGTCGAACAGCTCGGTGTCGTAGACGCTGTAGTCCAGCACCCGGCTCAGCCCCGGATGCACGGCCGGCAGGTGATAGCCTTCGAGGAAGTTGTCGATATAGACCTTCCAGTTGCAGTCGATGTCGTAGGAGACACGGTGGTAGAAGCGCATCGCCGCCAGATCGACCGGCCGGATGCGCTCGACAATGCCGCCATAGACCGTCTCGAACGGCGCCACCGCGTCGTCGAGGGCGACGAACACCAGGCCCTGCCATTCGCGCACCTGCACGGTGGGCAGGCGGATGTCGGCGACGTTGAAATCCTGTGCCTCGGCCATTTCCGGCGCCATGCGCAACTGGCCGTCGAGGTCGTACAGCCAGCTGTGATAGGCGCATTTCAGGCGCCTGGCGCCGCGGCCGTTGCAGGTGGCGATCGGGCCGGCGCGGTGCCGGCAGACATTGTGGAACGCGTTGAGGTGACCGTCCTCGTGACGGACGATGAGAATGGGCGTGCCGGCGATCTCGGTGACGACATGGTCGCCGGAGCCCGCGAGATCGCCCGCGTGCGCCGCCAGCTGCCAGGAGCGGGCGAACACCGCCTGCTGCTCCACCGCCTGCCAGCGCGGATCGCGGTAGAACCGGGCATCGAGCGCCAGCGCCTGTTCCAGAGGTTGGGTTTGCAGCAGAGGCGAGGGAGGCATGGGCAGGACCTTGAGAAGAAGAGTCGGCGGCGCGCGGGCTCAAGCGCGCGCCGCCGGAAGGCCGGTCAGAACTTCTGACCGAATTTCAGACCCACGGTACGCGGTTTGATCGGCACATAGTAGGTGTTGTCACCGCAGACCGCCTCGGCGCACTGGGTGTAGCGGGTGACCTGGCCGCGTTCGTCGAACAGGTTGACCGCGTAGAGTTCCATGTGCCAGTTGCCGCGCGCGACGCCGAAGGAGAAATCGAACGTCGTGTAGCTGGGCAGCTTGCCGAGAATCGATCGCTCGAACAGACGCAGATCGGACTGGCTTGCGCTCTGGTGAACGATCGAGCCCTGCACGTGCGCTTCCAGTTCGCCCAGGGCGAACTCGTAACGCGCGGTGGCGTTGCCCTTGAACTTCGGCGTCACCGGCAGGCGGGTGCCCTTGGGCGCTTCAGGGTCGGGGCAGACGGTTTCCGGGTCGCCGTTCTCATCGACGAAGCCGCAGTAATTCTCATGCAGCTTGGCGTCGGTGTAGGCGGCAGCACCGGAAAGAGTAAGGCCGTCGGCAACGGCGATGGTAACGTCGGTCTCGACACCCTTGATGCGGGCCTGGCCGGCATTCTTGATTTCCGTCAGGCCCTGGGCGCCGAGGATGGAGAACTGGAAGTTCTTCCAGTCTTCCCAGTAGAAGGCGCCGTTGAACCGCACCCGGTTATCCAGCCAGCTCGTTTTCCAGCCGATTTCATAGTTGGTCAGGAAGTCCGACTTGTACGGCGGCAGGGTGCCGCGGCGGTTGATGCCGCCGGGCCGGTAGCCGCGCGACCAGGTGGCATAGACCAGCGCATCGTCGGTGATCCGGTAGGTCAGGTTCAGGCGATGGATGAAGTCCGTTTCCTTGGTGCCCTTGTCCAGGTTGGTGCAGGGCGCGCCGGCGACGGTGGGCGGCAGCACGTTGCCGTCGCCGTCGGTGAAGCAGGCTGCCTCGCCGATGCCGCTGTTGTAGCCCGACCCGAAGCCGAAGAAGCCCTCCAGCGTGTTGTGCGATTTGAACACGCGGATGCCGCCGGTGGCGGTGAGCTTGTCGGTAAGGTCGTAGGACAGCTCGCCGAAGGCCGCGTAGTCGCGGTCGATGCGGATCTGCTTGGTCAGCCAGATATTGTCGGGTTTGGTGGAGATGGCCAGGTCGTCGGACAGATCGTCGATGATGTAGTCCTGCTGGATGTTGTGACGCTGGCGCTGGTAGAATAGGCCGCCCACGAAACGCAGGCGGTTTTCCTTCGGCGACGACAGCCGCAACTCGTGGCTCTGCCGGGTGAAGCGGTCGATGCCGTGGATGTACTGCGACGGATTGATGAAGTTGCCGTCGTTGTCATAGATGTAGGTCGAGTAGCCGCAGCACTCGTCATAGAAGAACGAGTAGTCGGAATAGTCCGACTCTGACGTCACCTTGCGCTTGAGGAAGGCGCCGGCATAAACCAGATCGAAGTTGCCGATCCTGCCCTCGACGGTCAGTGTCGCCTGCAGCCACTTGTCGTTGGCTTTCTCCGGATAATAGCGGTTGATGGCAAGGTCGCCGACTTCGGGGTCGTAGGCGAAGCTGCCCTTGCTCTTCTGCACCTGACCCATCAGGCCCGGCGTCACCGTCCAGTTGTCGTTGAGATCGATGCGCAACGCGGCGCGGGCGCCGTAGGTGTCGACCTCGTTGTAGTCGTTGCCGGCGACGCCATCGTTGTTGATGGTGATGTCGTCGTCGGGATAGTCGACCAGCCCGTCTTCCTCCGGATGCAGGATGCGGAAGGTGCGGGTGGCGGCCTTGTTGTCGATGTAGCCCGGCTCGTGGTCGTACCAGGCGACGATCCGGATCGCCGCGTTGTCAGAGACCGGGGCGTTGACGAAACTTTCGGCGATGTAGCCGACGTCGCCGTGGCGGACGCTGTTCACTTCCAGATCGTAGCCCGCCGCAAACTTGCTCGGGTCCGGCTTGTTGGTGATGATGCGCAGCGTGCCGGCCTGGCTGCTGGCGCCATAGAGCGTGCCCTGCGGACCGGCCAGCGCCTCGACACGGGCGATGTCATAGATATGGACGTCAAGCGCGCCCTGGATGGTGGTGATCGGCTGCTCGTCGAGATAGATGCCGACACTGGGCTGCGAGCCGGAGTGGTTGCCGTCGCCGCCGCTGGCGACGCCGCGCATGTAGACCGCGCTGGCGCCCGGGCCAAGCGTCTGGAAAGCGACGCTGGGCAGGAACTTGGCGTAGTCGTTGAAGTTGGAGACCTGCAGCTGGTCGAGCTTCTGGGTGCCGAAGGCCTGGATGCTCAGCGGTACCTTCTGCAGGTTCTCCTCGCGCTTCTGGGCGGTGACGACGATATCGTCGAGACCACCGGCCTGCTGGGCGAGGGCCGGCGACATGCCGGCGGTCAGCATGGTGGTCGCCAGCAATATCGTCATGTGTCTGCATGCGGGACGGGTGGTCCCCGTCGCCTTGATCAAATTACTCATGTTGGTCTCCCTGATGATTCAATGGTCGGTGTTGTTTTTATGTCGTTGCTCTCTGCGGTTCTTCGTCGGTGAGGTCGTGGGCGGGGTGTCAGCCCGTCGCCGGTAGCAGCAATGCGGGAACGTCGGGGTAGGCGGCCAGTACCGGGCCGAGCGCCTGGCGCAGCGGTTCGAGCCAGGGCGCATAGTTCTGCCAGTGCTCGACGGCGTCGGTGAAGATCGGCCGGCGCACCTGTTCGGAGCTGGCGGTGCGCACCGCCCGGTCGTTCTCGTAATAGCGCAGGCACTGCTCCTCGAAGGGCAGACCGCAATAGTCGAGCAGGCGACGGATCTCGCCTTCGGTGTCGGCGACCATGCGCTCGTAAATCACCCGGTGAACCCGCCCAGGCAGCACGGCATCGAAATGCGCCATCAGTGCCACATAGTCGCGGTAATAGCGGCCGATGTCCGTCAGGCTGTAGCTGAAGTTCTGGCCGCGCGCGAAATGCTGCTTGAAGCCGGAGAAGCAGCAGCCCAGCGGATGACGGCGGGCATCGATGATCCGCGCGTTGGGCAGGATCAGGTGGATCAGCCCCACATGCGCGAAGTTGTTGGGCATCTTGTCGATGAAGAACGGCCGGCCCTGCTTGCGCTGGATGCGGGTGCGTTCGAGGAATTCCTCACCCAGCGCCTTGAGCTCGTCGGCATCGAGATCGGCCAGCACCTCGGGATAGGCCGAGGGCTGATTGCGCCGCTTGCGGCCGCCCAGCCGGTTGGCGATGGCGATGATGTCCGGTAGCTCCATGGTGCCTTCCACCATCGAGTGGCTGGCGAGAATCTGTTCCACCAGCGTCGAGCCGGCGCGCGGCAGGCCGACGATGAAAATCGGGTCCGGCGCCGGGCAGCCCTGACCGGCGTGGGCGGCGAGGAAGGCCGGCGTGAACAGTGCTCTGGCACGGTTCATCTGGGCGGTGTTCTCGTCGGCGTCGTAGTGAATTTCCTCCCGCCGCAGCGCGTTGCCGCGCGCGTAATTGTCGAACGATTCCGCATGGGCGCCGGCATCCTCCAGCGCCTTGCCGAGCGCGAAATGCAGGTGGTAGCGGTCCTCGTCGGTGATGTCGGCGCGCGCCAGCTGCTGGCGCATGGTGTCGACCTCGGCGTCGGTGAAACGGAAGGTCTTGAGGTTGGCCAGACTCCAGTAGGCCTCGCCCAGCTGCGGCAACTGATGGATCGCTCGGCGGTAGGCGGCGATGCTGTCGGCCTGCCGGCCCACCGTCTTGAGCGCGTGGCCCAAACTCATCCAGCCCTTGGGCTGGTTGGGATAGTCCTTCAGCACCGCGTCGTAGAGGGCGATCGCCTGCTCATAGTCGCCGACCCGGCTCAGCGCGGCGGCCTTGAGGTTGCGGTAACTGGGGTTGCGCGGGTCGATGGACAGCAGCCGGTCGACCTCCGGCAGCACCTCGGCCGACTTGCTCCGCCGGTGCAGCACGATGGCGTAGTTGTGGCGGGCGGCGGTAAAACCCGGCGCGAGTTCCAGGCAGCGGGCCAGCAGCAGTTCGGCATCCTCCAGCCGGCCGAGCCGGATGCCGATTTCCGCCAGCATGCGGATGGCGGTGACGTCGGTGGGGCTGTGCTTCAGGAAGTCGCGCAGCAGCCGTTCGGCCACCGCCAGCCGCTGCTCGCCCAGCGCCACCGCGGCCTCCAGCAGGCGCGGGTCCTTGGCGGCGGCGGTGATGTGCCGGGTGTAGGCGGCATCGGCGCCGGCGGTGTCGCCCATCAGGGTGAGCTGGTCGCCCAGCGCGCGCCAGCCGTTGGCGAGGTCGGGCTTGAGCGCCACGGCACGTTGCAGCGCCTTCAGCGCCGCCTCGCTGTCGCCGAGGCTGCTCAGCGTCAGCCCGTGTTCCAGCTGGGCCGCCGCCCAGCCGGGGTGGTGGGCGGCCAGCGGTTCGAGAATATCGCGTGCGCCCGCCAGATCGCCGCAGCCGCGCAGGGCCGCCCCCAGCAGCAGCAGGGCGTCGCGCTGGCCGGGCATGACCCGGAGAATCTCCCGCGCCTGGCTGGCGGCGAGACGCGGGCGGCTATGCAGCAGTCGGGCGGTATGGTTGAGGGCCGTCGCCAGCGATCCCCGCGTTTCCCCTTCTCCGGTGTCTTCGGCCGGAGCGATGGTGTCGGGGTCGGGAGCAACGCTCGCCATGCGGTCATCCTGTGACGATCAGATGTCAGAGTAGGAGGGCGGCTTTCGCCTTGTCAACGGCGGCGGCGCGCCTGTCGGCGTCCGGTCGTGCACAGGCCTGTCAGTGATGCCATGATGCAATACACCCCCTTGACCGGGCCGGTGCGCATGTGCCTGTGTGCGCCGCGGCCGGCATCTGCCGGGCCCGGAGGACGTGGACAGGAAAGTGGGCATGCGCGCGCTCGACGATATCGTTGTACTGGATCTGAGCCGGGTGCTGGCCGGTCCTTGGGCGACCCAGACCCTGGCGGACCTTGGCGCCACCGTCATCAAGGTGGAGAAGCCGGGCGACGGTGATGACACCCGTGGCTGGGGGCCGCCGTTCCTCAGCGACCCCGAGACCGGCGCGCGGGCGGATGCCGCCTATTTTCTGGCCGCCAACCGGGGCAAACGCTCCATCACCGTCGACATGGCGACACCGGAGGGGCAGGACATCATTCGTGCACTGGCGCGCCAGGCCGACGTGGTGGTGGAGAACTACAAGCTCGGCGGGTTGCGCAAATACGGCCTCGATCATGAAAGCCTGACCGCCCTCAATCCCCGGCTGGTCTACTGTTCGATCACCGGCTTCGGCCAGACCGGACCCTATGCGCCGCGTGCCGGCTATGATTTCCTGATCCAGGGCATGGGTGGCATGATGAGCGTGACGGGCGAGCGCGACGACCTGCCGGGCGGCGGGCCGCAGAAGGCGGGAGTCGCCATCGCCGATGTCGCCACCGGGCAGTATGCGGCCATCGCCATTCTGGCGGCGCTGCTGCAGCGCCAGCGTAGCGGGCGGGGCCAGCACATCGACCTCGCGCTCCTTGATGTCCAGGTGTTCAACATGGCCAATCAGGCATTGAGCTATCTCGTCAGCGGCCAGGCGCCAGTACGCATCGGCAATGGTCATGCGGCCGTGGTGCCCTATCAGAGCTTCCCCACCAGCGATGGCTTCGTCATCATCGCCGTTGGCAATGACGGCCAGTTCGCCCGGCTCGCCGGCGTGCTGGGAGCGCCGGAATGGGTGACCGACCCGCGCTTCGTCGACAATGCCGCCCGCGTCGCCAACCGGACGGCCCTGGTGCCGCTGATCGAGGCCCGGACCCGGCAGTGGACCATCGACTCGCTGATCACCGCGCTGGGGGAGGTGGCGGTGCCGTGCGGGCCGATCAACACGCTTGACCGGGTGTTCGCCGATCCGCAGGTGCAGGCGCGCGGCCTGCGGGTCGAGGTGCCGCATGGCGGCCAGGGCACGGTGCCGGGAGTGGCGAGCCCCCTGCGGCTGGCGGACTCGCCGGTTGCATATGACCGGGGGCCGCCGCTGCTGGGCGAGCACACCGACGAGGTGCTGGAATCGCTGCTCGGCCTTGACGACGCGGCGCGACAGGGATTGCGGGCGCGCGGCGTCATCTGAAACGGCGCTGGCGCGCGCGTCATCGCGGGCGGGATCGGGCGCGGTGATGAACTTCTTGTGATGCGGCTATTGCGGCTTTCCTTGACCGGCGGGCGGGCTATAAGCTCCCTATGGTAGAACAGACCGCCAGCGAGACGGAGGAAGTTGGCCCGGCGCCCCATGAGGTGCTGGTCGACGGCCGGTTGCGTCCGCAGTTTGTCGCCGAGATCGCCAGCGCGGTCGAGGACGGCGACGTGTCTCGGGTGCGTGTGCTGGTCGAGCAGCTGCACCCGGCCGACATCGCCGACCTCATCGAGCTGATGGACGACGACCATCGCCCCGGCCTGCTGGCGGCGCTGGGCGAGAAGCTCGATGGCGAGACGCTGGCCGAACTCAACGACTGGGTCCGTGAGGACGTGGTGGAGTCGCTGAGCCCCAGTGATCTCGCCAACGCCGTTACCCAGCTGGAAACCGATGACGCGGTTGCCATCATCGAGGATCTGGAAGCCGCCCAGCAGGAGCAGGTGCTCTCCGCCATGCCGGCCGAGGAGCGCGCCGCCATCGAGGAGGCGCTGACCTACCCGGAGGATTCCGCCGGCCGTCTGATGCAACGGGACCTGATCGCGGTGCCGGACTACTGGACGGTCGGCCAGGTCATCGATTTCCTGCGTGAACATCAGGACCTCGCCATCGATTTCTGGGAGATTTTCGTCGTCGACCCCGGCCACAGGCCGGTGGGCACCATCCGGCTGTCGTGGGTGCTGCGTTCGCCGCGCGCCGTCGCGGTCGCCGACCTGATGCAGCGCGAGCAGACGCTGATTCCGGTCTCCATGGATCGCGAGGATCTCGCCCGCCATTTCCAGAAGTACGCGCTGATTTCAGCGGCGGTGGTCGATGGCGCCGGCCGGCTGGTCGGGCAAATTACCGTCGATGACGTTGTGCACATCATCTCCGAGGAGGCGCACGAGGACGCGCTGAAGCTCGCCGGTGCCGGCGAGGGCGACATCAACGAGCCGATTGCGGACACGGTGCGGACCCGGGTGCGCTGGCTGGTCGTCAACTGTGGCACGGCGCTGATCGGCTCGCTGGTGATCTCGCTGTTCGAGGCCTCGATCGAGAAGCTGGTGGCGCTGGCGGTGCTGATGCCGATCGTCGCCTCGCTGGGCGGCAACGCCGGTACCCAGGCGATGGCGGTGGCGGTGCGGGCGCTGGCCACGGGCCAGCTGGGTGCGTCGAATGCCTGGCGCATTGTTGGTCGCGAGGTGCAGGTGGCGCTGGTCAATGGCAGTATCCTCGCGGTGCTGGTGGGGCTGCTGACCACATTGTATTTCGGATCGGTCGGTCTCGGGCTGGTGATCGCCGTCGCCATGATCTGCAACATCGCGGTGGCCGGTTTCTCCGGCGTGATGGTGCCGCTGGCGCTGCAGCGCATGAAGGTGGACCCGGCCGTGGCGTCGTCGGTGTTCGTGACCATGACCACCGATGTCATGGGCTTTCTGGCGTTCCTGGGACTGGCCACCGCTGTCGGTGCCGCCAACCTGCAATAGGAGCAAGATGGCGGTGGAGGACGCGCCCCCTTCGGTCCTGCTGGTGGATGACGAGGCCCTGGTGTCGCGGCTGTACGCGCGAGCCGTGCAGGCCATGGGGTTCCGCACGCAGTTTGCCAGCAATGGCCTGGAGGCGCTGGAGCAGGTGGCGCAGGAGCCGCCGGCGCTCATCATCACCGACCTCAACATGCCGGGTCTGTCAGGGGTCGGGCTGGTGGAGAAGCTGGTTCAGCACGGGGACAAGACGTTTCCGGTCATCCTGGCCAGCGGCGACGACACGGTGCCGGTGTTGCTCAACGGGCTGGCCGCGGGTGTTGACGACTTCCTGGTCAAGGGCATGCCTTTTGCTGTCTTCTCCGAGCGCATCCGCTTCTGGGTCGACGGGCCGTTTCGTGGCCTGCCCCGTCATATCCGCGCCGCCGCCCTCAAGACTTTCAGCCAGCTGGCGCCTTACGGGCCGCCGGTCAAGCGGCTGCGCGCCCCGGCCGACCTGCTGGTGGATCGCGCGCGGGCGACCATGGTCGACCTGCTCGGCGAGGCGGGTGACGGCTTCGGCCTGCGGGAGGTGGACCGCATCCGTTTCCTTGGTGTGCTCGACCAGGTGCTGGCCATCCTCTGCCGCACCAACGGACTGGCGCATCTGCGCCGGCCGGACGCCATGGTGGCGGTGATCAACCGGCTGCCGGTGTTCTGGCGCGCGCGGATCCTGCGTGAAGACGTGCCGCGTCTGGACAGTCTGATTGACGAGCCCACCTTCCGGCACGCTGCAAACAGTCTCGGCCTGCACCCCTGATCGGACGCCGGACTCGCATTCTGCCGGTGCCGGTTGCCGGCGCGGGGGCGACCGCCCGTCGGGGCCTATCGCGTCGTTCCGACGAACTGGATTTCGCCACTGCCGGTGGTCGAGACCTCGCGGCTGGACGGGTTGCCATGGATGTGGATGTCGCCCGAGCCGGCGATCTTGGCCAGGGCGCTGGTGGTGGCGTGCGCCGAGATGTCGCCCGAGCCGGCGATCTTCGCCTCGACCCGCCCGCAGCGGAGGTTGTGCGCGGCGATGTCGCCCGAGCCGGCAATCTTGGCGCTCAGTGTTTCGCAGGTGCCCGATGCCCTGATGTCGCCCGAGCCGGCGATGGCCAGGGTGATGGCCTTGGCCTGGATATTCTCCAGCGTGCCTTCACCGGAGCCCGAGATGGCGAAGCGGGAGATCGCCGGCATGGTGATGTACACGGTCACCGGCGGGTGGCTTTTCACATAGCCGATGACCAGCCGGCGCTTGGGCTTGAGGATGAGTGTCCCTTTCTCGACCACCGGATCGAGCAGGTCGAGCGCTTCACGCGTGCCTTTGGCGACAACGGCGAAGCCGGCGCCCTGCCGGATGATGGCATTGGTTGATCCTTCCACGGCAACGCCCTGGAAGTTATTCAGATCAAGACGCTTTTCCTCTGTTCCAGCGATTGCGCCGCCGGTCATGGCAAGGCCTGCAAGCACAATGATTCCGGCGATACGGGTCCGGTGGTGGTGCATGGTGTTTGCTCCCTTCGTGGAAAATGATCATGGTTGCAGTCGTACCACCTAAAGCCGATGGGAGACAGCGATGAACGGAAAAGCAGTTGTGGCGATGGCAGGGACGGCCCTGCTGGGCGGCGTGGCCGGCACCATGCTGGCACAGCAGCCGGTGCAGGCCCAGATGCCGGCGTCAGGCGCCATCCATGTGGCGGCAACCACCGTTGGCACCACAAGTCACGCCTGGGCGGTCGACCCGCGTACCAGTCTGGTTATACATTGCGTGGCAACCCAGCCGACGTCGGCGTCGTTCACCTGCCAATCGGCGGCACTGCCGGGCATGGGCGCGCCCTGACGGCGGGTGTCCAGTTCTGATCGGGCCGGCCTGATCGGGCTGCCCTGATCGAGCGAGGTCAGGCCAGCGGCCAGGGCGTCTGGGTGGCCAGCACCGTTACCGGGTCGCCGGTCCTGAGCGTGCCGGCCCGCAAGGGTACCCCATTGATGCCGAACAGGACGCCGGTGATGCGCGGGTCAGCCGAGCGCCGCTGCCGTGCCAGCGTCGCCAGCGGCTCCTTGCCCATGCGCGCGCCTGTCGTCTGGTCGGTGGTGGTAACCACGCAGCGGTCGCAGGGTTTGACCAGGGCCAGTTCGATGTCGCCCAGCCGCAGGGTGCGCCAGTGATCCTCGGCCCAGGCGTCTGCGCCGTCGATGACGATGTTGGGACGGAAGCGCGTCATCGGCACCGCGGTACCGCCGGCCGCGACGATCGCCGCGTTCAGCGCCGCCAGTGAGGCGCGATTGGCGACGAGGACCGGGTAGGCATCGGCAAAGCTGACCGCACGAGCATCCGGCGCCCAGTCGGGATTGGGTCGCCGGCTGTCGGTCGATGGTTGCCAGACCAGCCGGACCTCGCGCCCGAGCCAGCAGCCCAGCCAGTCCTGTGCCGTTACCGCGTGGCGGGCGACGAGCGTATCACGCCAGACGGTGACGGCGAGGGTGGGCGCGTCGGCGGCCGGCGTGTCGACATGGCACGTGCCGTAACCGTCAACCGACAGGGTCAGGCCCGCACTGTGGGGGATGGCCTCCAACCGGGCCAGGCGGGGCTCGTCGCGTTGGGTGAGGAACCGCCCGTCGGCATCAACGACCATCCAGCGGCGGTCGCCGGCCAGGCCGTCGACGTCAACGTGTGCCCGGTCGAGCGCCAGGCCCCGGGCGGACTTGAGCGGATAGAGGTGGAGGCTGGCGATGCGCATGGGCCCTTATGCCAGCCCGCCCGGTCAGCGGAAAGGGGTGCTATCGCGGCCTGGGTTCGACGAAGCCGGCGACGAAAGTGAAGATGGGGGCCAGCAGGCCGGCCACGAATACCTCGTACCAGCCGAGGATCACGAACAGGCTGCCGCCCAGCGTGTAGGCCCACAAGATGAAGGCCAGCGTCGAGATGCCGGCGTGCAGTCGCCACGGCTGGTTGGGCTTGCGCTGGCGGTAGAGGTAGATCGGCGTGCCGACGACGCCGAGGCCGAACAGCAGCCAGGCGAGCAGCATCGCCGTCGCCGGCGCGCCCTGCGTCGCCGCCAGCGCCGTACTGTCGAGGCCATATTGCGAGGCCACCAGCTTGTCGGTGAAGGTGTAGAAGGCGACCGATTCGGCCGGGATGTATTTGACCAGGCGTTCCTTGTAGTCGTCGCCCGGTGTGACCGCGCCGGGCGTCGGCACCGACTTGAAAAGACTGGCGCCAGCGGCGCTGGCGGGCATGACGAGTCTCGACATGCGTGTTACCCCCGATCTGGTGTTGGTGAAGGCACGCGCCGCAACACGAAAAGGAGCAACATGGCGTCACACGCCGGCAATCCGGCATATGGGTTCTTACACTGATTCGCCGGTTCCCGCATCCGCAAGCCACAGCTGGAGCGGGCTATGCCGCGCCAGCTGTGTGCCTTGCCGGTTGTGCGTGGCGTCAGTTGTACTGACGCAGTTCCATCTTGGCGATCGCCTGGCGATGCACCTCGTCCGGGCCGTCGGCCAGGCGCAGGGTGCGTTGGCCGGCGTACATCGAGGCGACCGGGAAGTCGTCGCAGACGCCGGCGCCGCCGAATGCCTGGATTGCCATGTCGATCACCCGGCAGGAGACATTGGGGGCGACCACCTTGATCATGGCGATTTCCTTTTGCGCCACCTTGTTGCCAACGGTGTCCATCATGTAGGCGGCCTTGAGCGTCAGCAGCCGCGCCATGTCGATCTGGCAGCGGGCCTCGGCGATGCGCTCGTGCCAGACACCCTGCTCGGCCAGCGCCCTGCCGAAGGCGACGCGCGCCTTCAGGCGCTTGCACATCAGCTCCAGAGCCCGTTCGGCGGCACCAATGGAACGCATGCAATGGTGGATGCGGCCCGGGCCGAGGCGGCCCTGGGCGATCTCGAAGCCGCGGCCTTCACCCAGAAGAATGTTGCTGGCCGGCACCCGGACATTGTCGAACGCCACCTCGAAGTGGCCGTGCGGCGCATCGTCATCGTGGAACACGGTGAGCGGGCGTACCAGTTTCACACCCGGCGCGTCGGCTGGCACCAGGACCATCGACTGCTGGGCGTGGCGCGGCGCGCTCGGGTCGGTCTTGCCCATGAAGATCATGATCTTGCAGCGGGGGTCCCCGGCGCCCGAGGTCCACCACTTGACGCCGTTGATGACATACTCGTCGCCATCGCGGCGGATCGACGATTCGATGTTGGTGGCGTCCGACGAAGCGACCGCCGGCTCGGTCATGGCGAAGGCGGAGCGGATCTTGCCGTCGAGCAGCGGCTCCAGCCACTGCTTCTTGTGCTCCGCCGAGCCGTAACGCTCGATGGTTTCCATGTTGCCGGTGTCGGGTGCCGAGCAGTTGAAAACCTCCGACGACCAGGCGACCCGGCCCATCAGTTCGGCCAGCGGCGCATATTCCAGGTTGGTCAGCCCGGCGCCATGCTCGCTGTGGGGCAGGAACAGGTTCCACAGCCCGTCTGCACGTGCCTTGACCTTCAGTTCCTCAATGATCGGCAGCACCTTCCAGCGGTCACCGCTGGCGCGTTGCTCCGCATAGGTCTTTTCGGCCGGATAGACGTGGGCCTGCATGAAGGCGTTCACGCGGTCGATATAGGATTTGGTCTTGTCGGAATAATCGAAGTTCATTGAAGCCTCCCAAGGTAAAGCACGCAATGCAAGAGCGGGTGTCAATTCGGTGCACGCCTGTGCGGTCTGGTTCGCACCGCACGCACTGTGGCGCATTAAGACGTGGTTGGGCAATGGTGGCATTGCGCTGGCTCAACCCGACCGGCGATCGACAGGAGCCGGCAACGCGCCGCGACGGCCGTCAGTGGCCCGCCTGGTCGCTGCGTGCCGTCAGCGTCCGGTTGACCGCCTCGCCCAGCGCTTCCAGCGTGAACGGCTTGTCCAGGACGTCGGCGATCAGTTCGGAGAGATTGTAGGCGCGCTGACGCTCATGGGCATAGCCGGTCATCATCAGCACCGGCATCTCGGGGAAGTCGGCGCTTGCCTTGAGCGCAAGGGCGATGCCATCCATCACCGGCATCACGATGTCGGTGATCAGCAGGTCGAATGTCGCGCGCCCCAGTTCGCCGACGGCCGCACCGCCATCGGCTACCGCCACCACTTCATGTCCGAAGTGGATGAGGCCGCGCTCGACGAACTCACGCACCGCCGCATTGTCTTCTGCCACGAGGATGCGCGCCATCGGACCGCCTCACTTCCCGTCTTTGCCATTCTCCCCGGCATCGAAACCAATGCGCAGTTTGCGCGCGGTCCGGGGGAAGTCCTGGACACTGGTGTCGAAAGCAACGGACTGGCCGCCAATCAGCTGCTCCGCTGGCGGCGGGAAGGTCCAGGTGAACACCACGTTGCCCTGAGCATCCATCATCGTGCCCTTGAGGTTGGGGATGCGCACGGTCTGGCTGGTGGGGTTCTCGATGGAGCCGGAAATGCGCTGGCGCATGCCGCCGTTTTCCAGCTCCACCGCCGGTGGTGGCGGCGGATAGGCGATCCGCAGCACGTTGGCCCCCGAGGGCTGGTTGACTTCGGGAGCCGTCGACAGCCCCAGCGTGGCGTAGATGCTGCGCATGATGCCGCTCTCCCGCCCCAGCGTGTCGCGCCACACCAGCAGATTGAAGCCGATCAGCACCACCAGGGCGCCACCGGCCAGCCAGGCGTAGAGCTTGGTGGGATTGCGCCGCCGCCGACGGTAGCTCGGGCTGCCGCGCCGGGCCGGCACCGAGGCGCGGCGCCCTGAACCGGAGCCGCGCCCCCGGGTTGGCCGACGCTCGAATTTCGGGCCCTCGTCGTCCGCCTCGGACGCCGCGCTCGTGTCGTGATCCTGCCGCGGGTCGTCGTTGTCGTGCAGCCCGGCGAAAGGCGAGGGCGCGTGCGGCGTCGGCCCCTCGACGGCCGGGGGTGCCACATCGGCATCCGTCGGCGGGGCCGTGCCGCCTGTGGCGGTGGTCGATCCTGTGCCGCCTGTGGCGGTGGTCGATCCTGTGCCGCCTGTGGCGGCGGTCGATCCTGTGCCGCCTGTGGCGGCGGTGGGGGCCAGGGCACTTGTGGCGACGATGTCGCGCGCCGCTTCCTCTTCCGCGGGGGCCTGGAACCAGCTGTGCTTGCACTGGGCGCAGCGCACCGTCCGGCCAGCCGGCCCAATGGCGGTATCGCTGACCAGATAGCGCGTTCGGCAGCTCGGGCAGGTCAGAATCATGCTAAACCGTCGAACTCATTCGTCGAAAATTATCAACCCCTCGTCCCGTCCGGGGGCATTGCCGGGGCCGGACGGTATCGCGGCGCACTATCCACGGCTTCTTGACGGAGTGCAAGCGTCCTAACATGCCATCGTGCTTGGGGTTTGCCTTTGCCGGCGGCCCATGCCAAACAGCCGCAATGTCCGCCCGAAGGCCTGAACCGTGAGCAATGTCGTCCGTTTCGAGAACGTCGGTTTGCGCTACGGCACCAGTGCCGAGGTGCTGCGCGACGTCAGCTTTTCGCTGGAGCCGGGGACATTTCACTTTCTCACCGGCGCCAGCGGTGCCGGCAAGACCTCGCTGCTGACGCTGCTCTACCTCGCCCGCCGCCCGTCGCGCGGGCTGATCTCGATCTTCGGCCATGACGTGGTGACAATGAAGCGCAGCGCGTTGCCGGCGCTGCGCCGCCGCATCGGCGTGGTGTTCCAGGATTTCCGACTGCTGGCGCACCTGTCCGCGCTCGATAACGTCATGTTGCCGCTGCGTATCGCCGGCGCGCCGGAGGCGGCGGTACGCCAGCATGCCGAGGAACTGCTGGCCTGGGTCGGGCTGGCCGATCGCATGAACGCGCGGCCCGCCACGCTGTCGGGTGGCGAGCAGCAGCGGCTGGCCATCGCCCGTGCGGTGATCGGCCGGCCGGACCTGCTGGTGGCGGACGAGCCCACCGGCAACGTCGATCCGGAAATGGCGGCGCGACTGCTGCATCTGTTCCTGGAACTCAACAAACTGGGCACCACGCTGGTGATCGCCACCCACGACCGCAGTCTCATTGACCAGGTGCCGGGTGCGCAGGTGCTGCGGCTGGAGCGCGGCGAGCTGTTCACCCAGCGTCAGATCCGCCCGGATATCCGCCCTGCGGTTGTTCGACCGTCGCCTCAGGAGAACCGGCCATGATCGGCCGCGGCGGCTACCGCTTCCTTCCCGACGGGCGGGAGGCGCGCGGGGTTTTGCCATGGGTGATCGCGATCATGACCTTTCTGGCGGCCCTGGCGGTCGCTGGCGGCCTGATGCTCTACGACGCCACCAGCCAGTGGCGGACCACGCTGTCGCGGTCGTGGACGGTGCAGGTGGTGGAGGCCGACCCCGCGCGACGCGAGGCGCAGGCGCGCGCCGCCGTCAAGCTGCTGACCGAGATCGACGGCGTGACGTCCGTGCGCGCCCTGTCCGATGCCGACGCGCGTGCGCTGCTGGAGCCCTGGCTGGGCGCCGGCAGTATGAGCAGTGACCTGCCGGTGCCGGTGCTGATCGATGTTGCGGTGGCACCGTCGGCCAGCCTGTCCCCCGCGCGTGTCCGCCTCCGCCTTCAGGCGGTGGCGCCGTCAGCCCGTCTTGACGATCACGACCGATGGCTGCGCCAGCTCGGTGCCTTTGCCGGGGCGCTGCAGCTGACCGCCTTCGCCATCGTCGTCGTGTCGTTGCTGGCCACCATGGGCGTGGTGGGCTTCAGTACCCGCGCCGGCCTCATGGGTCATCGTGCCACCATCGAGATCCTGCATCTGATGGGCGCGGAGGACAGCGCCATCGGCCGGGAGTTCCAGCGACAATATCTGTTCCACGGCCTCAAGGGCGGGCTGGCGGGCGTGGCGGCGGCGGTGGCCACCATCGCCGGTCTGGGCTGGATGGCGCAGCGCCTGTCATCGGGCCTGCTGGGCGGCTTCACGCCGGGGCCGCTGGTGTGGCTGTCCCTGGCGGTGCTGCCGCTGGCGGTGGCTGTGCTCACCATGGCGACCGCCCGGCTCACCGTGCACCGGGCGCTGGCCGACTACGTGTAGGGGCAAGGGATGCGCTGGGTTGTCCATCTGTGCGTTGTCGCCCTGGTGCTCTGGTTCGCGGGCTTCCTCTGGTTCTGGCTGACGTTGCCGGCGCCGGCCAGTGGCATGGCGCGCACCGATGGCATTGTCGCGCTCACCGGCGGCGAGGGACGGTTGCAGACCGCCGTGGATCTGCTCGATGCCGGTCGTGCCCGCCGGCTGCTGATCACCGGGGTGCATCCGGAAACCGGCAAGCGGCAGCTGGCGGTGGAGCTGGGCGTCGGCCGCGATCTGCTGGATTGCTGCGTCGACCTTGATCACGAGGCCGGCAATACCGTGGGTAACGCGCGCTCGACGGCGGCGTGGGTCACCCGGCACAAGGTACGCTCGTTGCGGCTGGTGACGTCGGACTATCACATGCCGCGCGCGCTGCTGGAGTATCGCGCCGCCATGCCGGAGGTGGAGATGGTGCCGCATCCGGTGGTTGGCGCGCTGCGGCCGCTGGGGATGATGCTGGAGTACGCGAAATACAGCGTTCGCCTGATCACCATTCGCCTGGACGGAGCGGCGGCGGCATGAACTGGGTGCGTTCGACGCTGTTCAACCTGCTGCTGCCGTTGTGGACGGCGCTGTTGGGAGTGCTCTGTCTGCCTCTGCTGCTGGCGCCGTGGTGGGGGGCGATGTGGGCGATCCGCCAGTGGGGGCGGGGTGTCGCCTTCCTGGCGCGCTGGGTGCTGGGCATCCGTACCCGGTTGATCGGACGGGAGAATCTGCGGCCCGGCTGTGTCATCTATGCCGCCAAGCACCAGTCGGCGTGGGAGACCATGGCGCTGGTGCCGCTGCTGGGCAGCCCGGCCATCGTACTGAAGCAGGAGCTGATGAAGCTGCCGTTCATCGGCTGGTATGCCACTCGTGCCCGGATGATTCCGGTGGACCGCGACGGGTCGACCCGCGCCATGCGCGTCATGTTGCGGGCCGCCGATGTGGCGCGCGCGGCCGATCGGCCGGTGCTGATCTTCCCCGAGGGCACGCGCACGCCGCCGGGTCAGCAGCCCCCGCTGCTGCCCGGCCTGACCGGGCTCTACCGCAGCCTTGGCGTGCCGGTGGTGCCCATCGCGCTTGACTCAGGCCTGCTATGGGGGCGCGAGAGTTTTCTGAAACACCCGGGTACTATTACAGTGGTCGTGCATCCGGCGGTGGCGGCAGCGCTGCCGCGCGAGCATATGGCCGAGCAGGTGCATCGGGCCATCAACAGTTTGTCGGGAGACAGTGCGTGAGTGTGTTGTTCCAGCGTCGCTACCGGCCCTTCCTGATGCTCGCGGCGGTGGGCGTCGCGGTTGGTGCCTACGGCCTCTACTGGTCGAGCCAGCTTGACGAGTTCAAGGCCGCCATCACGGCGCTTGCCGGCCCGTCGGCGCCGGTTGTGCTGTCGGGTGCCGAGCTGGACTATGGCGGTTTTCCCTATCGGCTGTCGGTGACGGTGCGTGACGCGACGCTCACCCGCACGCGTGGCGACTATGAGGTCGCCTTGCGTGCGCCGCAACTGGTGATCGAGCGCCAGCCCTGGAAGCCCGATCTGACGCTGGGCCTGCTGGACAAGCCAAGCATCAGCGTGCGTGCGCCCGATGTCATGGGCGGTGTCGCCGTGACGGCGACCGGCGACAATGGCCGGTTCAGCCTAAAGCTTAACCCGCGGGGTGTCGAGCGGTTGTCGGTGGTGTTCGAGGAGGCTCGAGTCAGCGGCGCGCCCTGGTTCGACAAGCCGCTGCGCGCCAGCCAGTTCGAAGTGCATGGCCGTGAAGTCGCGGCGCTCCGGCGTGCGCCGGTGCCGGCGGGCGGCAACAGCCCGACCGGCGAGGCGGTGCTGGAGCTGTTCATCAACGGTGAGGCGGTGCGGCTGGGCGCGGGAGATCCGCTGGCGCTGACCGGCAATCTGGGCGTGACGGCGATCGGCCCCGCCGAGGCGCTGACGTCGCTGGCGGCCTGGCGTAGCGCGGGCGGCACCGTGGAGCTTTACGGCCTGACACTGAGCGACAAGGTGGAACCCGTGGTGATGACCAAGGGCTCGTTCGCGCTTCAGGCGGATGGCGCCCTGCTGGCCAGCGGCACGCTCAACTCGCCGTGTCCTGATGCGGTGCTCGCGGGCTTCGGTATGGCGCCCTCCGCGGCGGATGCCGCAAGCAGCCAATCGGCGGATGCCGCAAGCAGCCAATCGGCGGATGCCGCAAGCAGCCAATCGGCGGATGCCGCACGCAGCCAATCGGCGGATGCCGCAAATGACGCCCCGGCCGCGCCGGCACGCTACCGTCAGCCGGTGGCGCTGAGCTTCCGCAACCAGATCGACGGGTTCAAGCTTGTCCGGCAGTCGCCGGAGATGGATCTTCCCGCCCGAAATCGGGCCGCGCCGTGTCCTGTCCTGCGTCGATGATGGTGCGGCGGATGTCGCGGGTGCGCGCGAACAGGTTGAACAGGGCCTCGCCGTCGCCCCAGCGGATCGCCCGCTGCAAGGCGGTCAGGTCCTCGTTGAAGCGCTGAAGTATCTCCAGCACCGCGTCGCGGTTGGTCAGGAACACGTCGCGCCACATGGTCGGGTCGCTGGCGGCGATGCGGGTGAAGTCGCGGAAGCCGCCGGCGGAGAACTTGATCACCTCCGACTTGGTGACTTCCTCCAGATCGCTGGCGGTGCCAACGATGGTGTAGGCGATCAGGTGCGGTACATGGCTGGTGACGGCCAGCACCAGGTCGTGGTGCGCCGCGTCCATCAGCTCCACGTTGGCGCCCAGCGCCCGCCAGAAATCCGACAGCCGCTCGACCGCCACCGCCGGGGCCTCCGCCGGCGGAGTGAGGATACACCAGCGATTGCGGAACAGCGCGGCGAAGCCGGCGTCGGGGCCGGAATTCTCGGTGCCGGCCACCGGATGGGCGGGGACGAGCGTGGCATGATCCGGCAGGTGCGGCGCGATGGCGGCCAGTGCGGCCGCCTTTACCGAGCCGACGTCGGAGACGATGGCGCCCGCCTTGAGGTGCGGCCCGAAACCCTTGGCGAGCGCGCCGAAGGTGCCGACCGGCGTGCACAAAATGACCAGATCGGCGTCCTGTACGGCCGTGGCGAGATCATTGGCCACGACATCCGCCAACCCCAGCTCGGCGACGCGGGCGCGTACCGCCGGCGCACCGTCATGGGCGACGATGCGGGTCGGCAGGCCGGCGGCGCGGACCGCGCGCGCGATCGACGAGCCGATCAGGCCGAGCCCGATGATCGCCAGCGTGCCGAAGGCATCCACCGGGCAGGCCGCTGCCGTGGGAGGCGTCGCCTGCGTCACGATTGACGGTCCATGAACGCCCGCAGGGCGGCGACGACACCGCGATTCTCCTCTTCGGTGCCGACGGTCAGCCGCAGGCAGTCCGGCAGGTCCTGCTTGGGCAGCCAGCGCAGGATGAAGCCGGCGTCCTGCAGGTAGAGGTTGGCGGCCTCCGCTGTGCGGCCATCGGTGCCGGGGAAGCGGATCAGCAGGAAATTGCACACCGACGGCACCGTTTCCAGCCCCATGCCGCCGATCTGCTGGGCCAGCCAGGGCAGCCAGTAATCGTTGTGGGCGCGGGCCTGGGCGATCCAGTCCTGGTCGGCCAGCGCCGCCACCGCGCCGGCAATCCCGGCGGCGGTGACGTTGAACGGCCCGCGGATTTTGTTCAGGGCGTCCATGATCGGCTTCGGCCCATAGCCCCAGCCGACCCGTTCGGCGGCGAGCCCGTAGATCTTCGAGAAGGTGCGGGTGGCAACCACGTTGGGGGCGGTGCGCGCCAGCGACAGGCCGCAGTCATAGTCAGGCGCCGAGACATACTCGGCATAGGCCGCGTCCAGCACCAGTACCACGTCTTCCGGCAGGCCGGCATGCAGGCGCGCCACCTCCGACGCCGGCAGGTAGGTGCCGGTCGGGTTGTTGGGGTTGGCGAGATAGAGGACGCGTGTGCGCGGCGTGACCGCCGCCAGCAGCGCGTCGACGTCGGCGGTGTAGGCGCGGTCGGCGACCTCCACCGGCTCGGCGCCGGCGCGGCGGGCCGCGATCGGATAGACCATGAAGCCATGGCGGACATACATCACCTCGTCGCCGACCCCGGCATAGGCGGTGGCGAGCAGGTGCAGCACTTCGTCCGAGCCGGTGCCGCAGACCACGCGCTCGACGTCGAGGTCATGCAGCGCGGCGATCGCCTCGCGCAGCACCGTCGCGCCGCCATCGGGATAGCGGTGGGCGTCGATGCAGGCCGCCTGCATCGCCGCCACGGCGTGCGGGCTCGGCCCCAGCGGCGACTCATTGGCCGACAGCTTGGCGGCGACGCGGCCGCTGCCGGTCCGGGCCTTGCCGGGCACATAGGGGTCGATGGCGTCGATCCACGGCTTGACTTGCGGGCGCTTGACGGACGGGGCGGACATGGAACCTCCAGACTACTGCCGCGGTCCCATACGCCGGGGGGGTGGCCGTTGACAATCCCCCGTGCCCCGACGGCGCGCGGACGACGGGTGTCAGATCGTGCCAAAGGCGGGGCGGTGGATCGCCAGCGGGCTGCCGCGAACCGGCAGCGGGCCGTCGGTCTTGTCGGCGAGCACCACATGGATGCCGCCCAATCCCGGGGTGGCGCGCGCCGCCAGCCGTTCCAGCGGCATCAGCCAGCGGTAGGGCGGCATCACCAGCGCCGGGGTCCAGTCGCGCGGGGCAAACAGACCGGTCTCCAGCAGCTGGCGGAGCTGGGCGCGGCCGAAGGGCCGGCCGTTGCCGAACGGTGTTGCCTCGAAGTGGGTCCATAGCCCGGCCCGGTTGGCCGCCACCACCAGCAGCGTGCCGCCGGGCGCCAGCACCCGCCAGACCTCGCGCAGCAGGCGGCGGGCGGGATCGACGAACTCCAGCGCATGCACCAGCACCACCTGGTCGAACAGCGCATCGGCGAACGGCAGGGCGAGCTCGTCCACCAGCACGCTGCGATTGTCGCCGTCGCGCGGCCAGACACAGGCGCCCTGACGGGCCGGCATCGCCATTGCCAGCCGCTCGACACGGGATTCCAGTCCGGCGAGAAACGGCGGGCAGAAACCCAGCCCGAGCACGCGGTCGGTGGTTCGCTGGCGCAGCAGCGGTGTCATGGCGCGGCGGACCTCGCGCGCCACCCGCAGCCCCAGCGGGCTGGTATAGAAGGCGATCAGATCCTCGGCGGTGGGACGCATGGCGTCATGCTAGACAGCGCGGCGGGGCCGGCCAAGAGCCCGTGCCGGCCGTTGCCGACCGGATCATGTGGCCGGGCGATCGGCGACCTGCCAGCCCAGTCCGGCCAGCGCCGCCTCCAGCGCGTCGGCATCCGCCTCGTGCAGGCCCGGCAGCTGGAACACCCGACTGACCAGGCCCATCTCGGGGTGCTGGCGGGACTGGGCCACATCGTAGCCGCGAAAGCCGCCGGGGCTGGTCCAGCGCTGGATGCCCTGCACCTCGGCCAGCCAGGCGAAATCGTCCCACGTGCCGCCAGCCCCCAGCCGGTGGCCGATACGGTCGGCAGTGAGCACATAGACCAGCGGCGGGCTCAGCCGGCGCAGGATCGGCAGTGCCAGCAGGCCCATGACGAGAATGCCGGTCACGAAGCCGGTGCCGGCGATCATCAGCAGTGCCGAACCGTCGCGCCAGTCGGCGCCGGCGCTCGCCAGCAGCAGCATGCCCGCAAGCGCCACCAGGGCGGTGATGGCGACGACGCCCAGCGGCATCAGCAGCGCCGCCTTGCGCATGGTCGCACGGTCCATGCTGCCCAGCATGACCTCGAAGGTCGCGAGGCTGGCGTCGGGCGTCGCCTGCCACAGAATGGCGTCGGCACTCATGGTGTCGGAAGAACCGGTCGCCGTCGGCGCCGGGGCGGCGGCCGTACTCACCGTTCGACGCAGACCGCGATGCCCATGCCGCCGCCGATGCACAGCGTCGCCAGGCCCTTCTTGGCGTCGCGGCGGGCCATTTCGTGCAGCAGGGTCACCAGAATCCGTGTGCCGGAGGCGCCGATCGGGTGGCCGATGGCGATCGCACCACCGTTGACGTTGACCTTGCTGGCGTCCCAGCCCAGCTCCTGGCCGACCGCCAGCGCCTGGGCGGCGAAGGCCTCGTTGGCCTCGATCAGGTCGAGGTCGGCCAGCGACCAGCCGGCCTTCTCCAGTGCCTTGCGCGAGGCCGGCACCGGGCCGATGCCCATGATCGACGGATCGACGCCGGCCGATGCCCAGGAGGCGACGCGGGCCAGCACCGTGGCGCCGCGGCGGGCGGCTTCGGCCTCGCTCATCAGCAGCACGGCCGCTGCGCCATCGTTGAGGCCGGAGGCATTGGCGGCGGTGACGGTGCCATCCTTCTTGAATGCCGGCTTGAGCGCCCTCATTGCCTCGATGGTGGCGCCATCACGGATATATTCGTCGGTGTCGACCACCACATCGCCCTTGCGGGTGCTCAGCGTGACCGGGACGATCTCGTCCTTGAACCTGCCGGCCTTACGGGCGGCTTCCGCCTTGTTCTGCGAGGCGACCGCGAAGGCGTCCTGCGCGTCGCGGCCAATCTGCCACTTCTCGGCGATGTTCTCGGCGGTGACGCCCATGTGGTAGCCATTGAAGGCATCCCACAGGCCGTCCTTGATCATCGTGTCGACGAAGTTCAGGTCGCCCATCTTCTGGCCGGCGCGCAGGTGGGCGGTGTGCGGGGCGAGGCTCATGCTCTCCTGGCCGCCGGCGATGATGATGTCGGCGTCGCCGTTGGCGATCGACTGCATGCCCAGCGCCACCGAGCGCAGGCCCGAGCCGCACACCTGATTGACCAGCCAGGCTGGCGTCTCGATCGCCAGTCCGGCGGCAATGGCGGCCTGGCGGGCCGGGTTCTGGCCCTGACCGGCGGTCAGCACCTGGCCGAGGATGACTTCGTTGACGGCCGGCGCCTCGACGCCGGCGCGCGCCAGCACGGCGCCGATCACGCTGGCGCCCAGCTTGTGGGCCGGCACGCTGGCGAAGGCGCCATTGAACGATCCTACGGCGGTACGGGCGGCGGCGGCGATCACGACTCCGGTCATGGCAAATTCCTCGGGTTGAACTCTCTCGGATGGCTGTTGTTCTTATGTGCGGTGCAGCATAAGGCCGTTGCGCGACGAATCCAAGTCAGCTCGTCCATGCGGCGCCATGGTGCCCTCAGTTGGCGTTGCCCGGCGCCAGCAGCCAGTCGCGCAGCGGCTCCCACAACAGGCTGCGGGCCCGGGTGCCGACGATCATGCCGACATGCCCGGCGTCAAGGCTGCGCAGCGTCGCACTGGGCAGCCGTTCGGCCAGCGCCGCCGCCGCCGGACGCGGCACCAGCCGGTCGCTGTTGGAGACGATGACAAGCGACGGCAGCCGCAGGGCCTCCGGCGTGATCGGCGTGTCACCGATCCGCCAGCGGTCCTGCCCGGTGTCGTCGTCGCGGAAGAAGCGCTCGAAGCACTGGATGGCGGCCGGCAGGCTGAGCGGCGGCCCGGCGTTGGCCCAGTCCTCCAGCGCCACGAAGTTCTCGGCCTCCGGCGAGGCGGGATCGAGGGTGCCGAAGCGGGCGAACTTGCGTTCCATCAGGTCGGGGTCGAGCGACCAGAAGGCCAGCTGCAGCGATTCCATCGGCAGCACGCCCAGCGACTGGGCCAGCGGCTTGCTGCTGGTCCAGTAGCTGGCGAGGTTGGCCCGCTGCGCCTCGCCATAGAGACTGAACGCCCACGGCGCGGCCAGCGTCGCCAGCCGGACGACGTGCGGACTGAGTGCCGCCGCGGCCACGGTCAGCGTGCCGCCGAGGCAATAGCCAACCAGGGTCACCGGGGCGTCCAGCGCGGCGATCAGCGGCAGCAGGCGCTCGCGGACATAGCCGCCAAGGTCGAGCTGGCGCTCATCGGGGCCGGGTTCACCCCAGTCCAGCAGCATCGGGCGCACTCCCTGGCACGCCAGCCAGCGCAGCAGCGAGTTGTCGGGCGACAAATCCAGTACCCACGGCGGATTGACCAGCGACGGCACGAACAGGGCTACCGGCCCCCTGGTGCCGTTCGTCCGATCATCTGGCGGGGCATAGTCGAGCACGCGGGCGGTGCCACGGCGGGCGACCACGGGCGGTGTGTCCATCGCCCGCCGGTAAGGGTGCTGCTGATAGGCGCGTACGGCAGTGAGGAAGCGCTCGATCCGTGCAGCGCCGTCGGGGTCGCCGGCCGCCGCCCGCACGACGTGGTTGAGGTAGTGCGACAGCGGGTGGGGGCCGCGTTCGGGAATCATGGCACCATGCCTGCTGTAGTGCGTAAGTCTTTATGTGGCACCGCACAAAACTCCATGCTATGCTGCAGCACAAGTACAACGACAACCACAAAGACGATAAGGTGAGAGAGTTTCATGGTTGATACCGCGCAGCAAACGCCTCCTGTTATCATCAAGAAATACGCCAACCGGCGCCTCTACAACACCGAGTCCTCAAGCTATATCACGCTCGACCATCTGGCGCAGATGGTGCGCGACAACCGCGAGTTCAAAGTGGTCGACGCCAAGTCCGGCGACGACATCACCCGCAACGTGCTGACCCAGATCATCGTCGAGGAAGAGTCGCAGGGGCAGAACATGCTGCCGGTGCCGTTCCTGCGGCAGCTGATCTCGATGTATGGTGACAATCTGCAGTCCATGGTGCCGCAGTATCTTGAGGCCAGCATGGAGGCGTTCCGCCGCAATCAGGAGCAGTTCCGCAAGGCGCTGGAAGGTGCGTTCGGGCAGGGCGCGTTCACCCCGGGCAGCTTCAATCCCGCCAGCTTCACGCCGGGATCGTTTGGGCCGTTCGAGCAGCTGGCGAAGCAGAACATGGCGATGTTCGAGGCGGCGACCGGTATGTTCACCGGGCGCGGCGGCAAGCCGGGAAAGTCGGGCGAGAAGCCGGCCGAGGCAGCGCCGTCGAGCGGTAATGACGAACTGGCCGAACTCAAGGCCCAGATGGCCGAGTTGCAGAGCAAGCTGGAAAAAATGTCGCCGCGTTGAGGCCGCTGCCCGGCGACCGGGTCGCCGGATCGCGGCTCAGCCGCGGGGATCTTAGTTTCGCCGCTCAGCCGCCGGGGTCTTAGTTTCGCCGCTCAGCCGCGCAGGGAGCCGCGCACCTTGGACACCCGGCTGGGCAGGGTGAGGCCGCCCAGGCGGCGACTCATGGTTTTCAGCGCGGCGCCGATGTGGGCGGTGGCGTCCGTGCCCGAGAGCGCCCTGGAAAACAGGTAGCCCTGGCCGAGCTGGCAACCCAGCGCGCGCAGCGTGTCGGCCTGGGCTTCGGTCTCGATGCCCTCGGCGACGGTCTCCTTGCCGAGGTTGCGGGCCAGCGACAGGATGACGTTGACGATCTTGTAGTTATCCTGGATCGCCAGCATGTCGGCGATGAACGAGCGGTCGATCTTGATCACGTCGATGGGGAAGCGCTGCAGGTAGCTCAAGCTCGAATATCCGGTGCCGAAGTCGTCGAGCGCCAGTTCGACATTGAGCGACTTGAGCTGGTCAAGCACGTCCTTGGCCAGATCGGGGTTCTCGACAATCGCGCTTTCGGTGATTTCGAGTTTCAGCCGGTCACCGGGTACGCCGGAACGTTGCAGGGCGCCGGTGACCGCCGCCGCCAGATCGTCACGGGCGAACTGTACGCCGGACACGTTGACGCTCATCTGCAGATGCGCGGCAGCGTCGCCGAACGCGCGGCGCCAGTCGCCGAGCTGACGGCAGGCCTCATCCAGCGACCAGCGACCGATGGGAATGATCAGCCCGGTTTCCTCCGCCAGCGGCACGAAGTCGGCGGGAGACACGTAGCCGCGTTCCTTGTGGTGCCAGCGGGCCAGCGCCTCCATGCCCATCAGGGCACCGCTCTGGAGATCGACGATCGGCTGATAGTGCAATTCCAGTTCGCCGCGATCGACCGCCTTGCGCAGGTCCGTTTCCAGCTGGAACAGGCTGCGGGCCTGGCGATGGAGGTCGCCGTGGTAGACCTCCGTGTGGGCGCCGCCGCGGTTTTTCGCCCGGTGCATGGCGAAGTCGGCATCGCGGATCAGATCCTCGGCATAGAAGCCCGACGTGCTGGTGGACGCCACGCCGACGCTCAGGCTGGTGAACAGCTCCTGACCCGAGACCATGAAGGGCGCCCGCAGGTCCGCGTGAATGCTGTCCGCCAGCGCCAGGGCATCCTCGATGCGGCCGACTTCGCACAGAATGGCGAATTCGTCGCTCGACAGGCGGGCGAGGATGTCGCCCGACCGCAGGCAGCTCACCAGTCGCCGGCCCAGCGAAATCAGCAGTTCGTCGCCCGAGACGTGGCCCATGCTTTCGTTGATCAGCTTGAAGCGATCGACGTTGAGCACCAGCACGGCGGCGGCGCGGCCTTCGGCCCGTTCGGCGTTGGCCACCGCCTGCTCGACCCGCTCCGAGAACAGCACCCGATTCGGCAGACCGGTGAGGCTGTCATGCGATATCAGGTGCTGGCGATGCCGGTCGGCCGCCTTCTCGTGCGTCCGGTCGGTGATTGACACCATGACGTGGGTGGGGCGCTCCTGCTCCCAGGCCAGCGGGGCCAGCTCGCAGGTGAAGTGACGCTCGAAGGGGGCTTCGCGATAGCTCGTTTCCAGTGAGCCGGCGTTGCCGGTATCGAAGCAATGCTGCAGCGCGCTCAGGCACTGGCTGCTCATGCACCCCTGGGCCAGATCGGCGGGCGTCAGGCCGATGGCGCTGAAGCGCTTGAGGTCGAACATCTCCTCATAGGCGCGGTTGGCCATGTAGCAGACGATCTGGTCGTGGGGGTTGCGCTGGAACAGCAGCACACCGACGTGCAGGCCATCGAGGATCGTCTGCATGCTGGGCACGGGCATCGGGTTGCCGCGCGACAGTGCTGTCAGCGCATTCCCCTCGTCTCCGACCTGTTGATACGACACTACAGACACGCCCTGACATCAGCCCGTTGAGTTTTCTTGAGGTCGTGTCCCGCCCGGACCGGACAGGCATTTCCCCGTATTGAACAGGCTATGGCACGACGGCGATTAATAGCGAGTAAAAGCCGATGCGAATGTACGCATAAGTCGTGTTCCTCGGCGCGTGATATCCGGCGGCACGATCAGGTCGGCGACGAGGGCACCCACGGCGGGATCAGGAACAACCGGTGGTCGCGCCGCAGCTGTCGCATTTCAGGCAGGTGCCGTTGCGGACCAGGGTGAAGTTGCCGCATTCCGGGCAGGCGTCACCCTCATAGCCCTTCATGCGCGCATCGGCCCGGCGCTGCGCGGTGCTGGCGGCGGTGGCCATGCCGATGGTGATCGGCGCGGCGGCGGCCGGCGCGTGGCGCGCGGCCTCGGTTCCGGGGCCGCTGGTGGTTTCGTTGTCCGGCTCGCCGCCGCCCGGCCCATCCGTGCCGGTGGCCCTGCGGGCGGGCTTGACCACATAGAGCTGGGCGCCGCGCAGATAGCCGGTGGAGGCCGCCTGGTTGAGCGTGGCGGCCGTCTCGTTGTCGTCGCGGGGCGCCCGGGGCTGGCCCAGCGCGCCGACGTCGTCGGGCTTGAGGTCGTCGGGTTTGACGTGAGCGAGGTCGTCGCGGCCGAGGTAGGAGATGGCCAGCTCGCGGAAGATATAGTCGAGCACCGAGGTCGCCATCTTGATGACGTCGTTGCCCTCCACCATGCCGGAGGGCTCGAAGCGGGTGAAGGTGAAGGCGTCGACGAACTCCTCCAGCGGCACGCCGTACTGCAGGCCGATCGAGACGGCGATGGCGAAGTTGTTCATCAGGCTGCGGAAGGCGGCGCCTTCCTTGTGCATGTCGATGAAGATCTCGCCGAGCTGACCGTCGGCATATTCGCCGGTGCGCAGATAGACCTTGTGGCCGCCGACCACCGCCTTCTGGGTGTAGCCCTTGCGCCGGTGCGGCAGGCGCTGGCGGGCCGGCGCCGCCACCTTCTCGACGATGCGCTCGACGATGCGTTCGGCCACCGCGCGCGCCTTCTCGGCCGCGGGCTGTTCCTCGGCGGACAGCTCGGCGAGGTCGGCGGGGTCGAGCAGGCCGGAGGCCAGCGGCTGCGACAGCTTGGAGCCGTCGCGGTAGAGCGCCACCGCCTTGAGCCCCAGCCGCCAGGCGAGGTCGTAGGCGTCCCGGCAGTCGGCGACCGTGGCGCTGTTGGCCATGTTGATGGTCTTGGAGATGGCGCCGGAGACGAACGGCTGGGCGGCGGCCATCATCCGCAGGTGCGCCTGGGTCGACAGCGCGCGGGTGCCGCGCTTGCCGCACGGCGTCGCGCAGTCGAACACTGGCAGGTGGTCCGCCGCCAGGTGCGGCGCGCCCTCCAGCGTCATGGCGCCGCAGACATGGGTGTTGGCGGCCTCGATGTCGGCCGGGGTAAAGCCCAGATGCGCCAGCAGGTCGAACGTCACGTCGGCCAGCTGTGCGGCGTCGAGGCCCAGGGTGGTGCGGCAGAAGTCGTCGCCCAGCGTCCAGCGGTTGAACACGAAGCGGATGTCGAAGGCCTGCGGCAGGGCGGCCCGGATCGCCGCCAGCTGGTCCGGCCCGAAGCCGCGGGCGGCCAGCGCCGCCTCGGTGAGGGCGCCGTCGGTCGGCAGGGTGCCGTGGCCCACCGCATAGGCGTCGATGGCGGCGATCTCGGCCGGGCTGTAGCCCAGCGTCGCCAGCGCCAGCGGCACGATGCGGTTGATGATCTTGAAATAGCCGCCGCCGGCCAGTTTCTTGAACTTCACCAGCGCGAAATCCGGCTCGATGCCGGTGGTGTCGCAGTCCATCACCAGACCGATGGTGCCGGTGGGCGCGATCACCGACACCTGGGCATTGCGCACGCCATGCTCGCTGGCGGCCTGCAGCGCCAGATCCCAGGCGCGGGTGGCGGCGGCCAGCAGGTCGGCGTCCGGGCAGCGGGCATGGTCGAGCGGCACCGGGGCCACCGACAGGCCCTCATAGTCGGCGCCGATGCCATAGGCGGCGCGGCGGTGGTTGCGCAGCACCCGCAGCAGCGCCTCGGCATTGTCGCCATAGGCCGGGAAGGCGCCCAGCTCGCCGGCCATTTCCGCCGAGGTGGCGTAGGCCCGGCCGGTCATCAGCGCGGTGATGGCGCCGGCCAGCGCGCGCCCGGCCTCGGAATCATAGGGCAGACCCAGGGCCATCAGCAGGCCGCCGAGATTGGCGTAGCCCAGCCCCAGCGTGCGGTAGCGGTAGGACAGCTCGGCGATGCGGCGGCTGGGGAACTGCGCCATCAGCACCGAGATTTCCAGCACCATCGTCCACAGCCGGACGGCATGTTCGAAGCCGGCGACGTCGAACCGGCCGTCGGCCTGACGGAACGCCATCAGGTTGAGCGAGGCCAGGTTGCAGGCGGTGTCGTCGAGGAACATGTATTCCGAGCAGGGGTTCGAGGCCCGGATCGGTCCGCCGGCGGGGCAGGTGTGCCAGTCGTTGATGGTGGTGTCGAACTGCACGCCGGGGTCGGCGCAGGCCCAGGCGGCCTCGGCCACCTTGTCCCACAGCGCGCGCGCCTTGACGGTGCGGGCGACGGTGCCGTCGCGCCGGTGCACCAGCGACCAGTCGTCGTCGTTCGCGACCGCCGCCATGAAGCCGTCGGTGACGCGCACCGAGTTGTTGGAGTTCTGCCCCGACACGGTGGCGTAGGCCTCGGAGTCCCAGTCGGTGTCATAGACCGGGATGTCGAGGTGGGTGTAGCCCTGGGCCGCGAACTGGATGGCCTTGTTCACCGCGGCGTCGGGGATCATCGCCTGCCGGGCGGCCAGCAGCGCCTTGCGCAGCGCCTTGTTGGCCCTGGGGTCGGTGGCGGCCGCCGGGTCGAGGCCGCCGCTGTGGCAGGCGGCGAGCACGGCGTTGAGGTGGTGCTCCAGCAGCCGCGAGCCGGCCACCAGGGCGGCGACCTTCTGCTCCTCGACCATCTTCCAGTCGATGTAGGCCTCGATGTCCGGGTGGTCGATGTCGACGATCACCATCTTGGCCGCCCGCCGGGTGGTGCCGCCCGACTTGATGGCGCCGGCGGCGCGGTCGCCGATCCTGAGGAAGCTCATCAGCCCCGACGACTTGCCGCCGCCCGACAGCCGCTCGTTCTCGCCGCGCAGGGTGGAGAAGTTGGTGCCGGTGCCGGAGCCGTATTTGAACAGCCGGGCCTCGCGCACCCACAGGTCCATGATGCCGCCCTCGTTGACCAGATCGTCGGTCACCGACTGGATGAAGCAGGCGTGCGGCTGCGGCCGTTCGTAGGCGCTGGCGGAGGGCAGGGCCTCGCCGGAGACCGGGTCGACATGGAAATGCCCCTGGGCCGGGCCGTCGATGCCATAGGCCCAGTGCAGGCCGGTGTTGAACCACTGCGGGCTGTTGGGGGCGGCCATCTGGCTGGCCAGCATGAAGCACAGCTCGTCGTGGAAGCTCAGCGCGTCGGCCTCGCTGTCGAAGTAGCCGCCCTTCCAGCCCCAGTAGGTCCAGGTGCCGGCCAGCCGGCCGAACACCTGCCGGGCCGAGGTCTCGGCGCCGAACCGCTCGGGTTCCGGCAGCGCCGCCAGCGCGTCGGAGTCGGCCGCCCGTCGGGCCAGCCACGCCGGCATCGACGGCTCATCGACGGCCTTCAGCCGGGCCGGCACGCCGGCCTTGCGCAGATACTTCTGGGCCAGCACGTCCACCGCCACCTGGCTCCACGCCGCCGGCACGTCCAGCGACTCGGCGGCGAACACCACCGAGCCGTCGGGATTGCGAATCTCCGACGTGGCCTGGCGAAAGGCGATGCCTTCGTAAGGCGACTGACCAGCAACAGTGAACCGCCGGGTGATCCGCATGGTTCTCCCCCTCAGACGCGACGACAGGACTCGGTGACAAGTGACTCGACCAGTCTGCGCGCCGGGTCATGGTAAATCAAGATATAGAAGCTGCGGCGTAACGGCCTCCCACATGTGGGTGGTTGCGGCCGGTGCCCTGCCGGCCGGGCTGGACAGGGGGGGTGGGGGCCGGTAAGCGCCCTTCGCGCGGTCGTCAGTACCGCCAGAGGGGATGCGGATCATGAATCACGGCGTGCCGGCCTGGCTGGGCGAGGGACAGGCCCATCTATGGCGGCCCTATACGCAGATGAAGACCGCACTGGCGCCGCTGCCGGTGGTGTCGGCCCAGGGTTGCCGGCTGCAGCTGGCCGATGGCCGCGAACTGGTGGATGGCATCGCCTCGTGGTGGACCGTCGCCCACGGCTATCGCCACCCGCACATCGCGGCGGCGGTGGCGGACCAGCTCGACCGGCTGCCGCACGTCATGCTGGGCGGGCTGGTGCACGAGCCGGCGAGCACCCTGGCGGCGCGGCTGGCGCGCCTGCTGCCGGGCGACCTCGGCCATGTGTTCTTCAGCGAATCCGGTTCGGTGTCGGTGGAGATCGCCATGAAGATGGCGGTGCAGTACTGGCTGAACCGCGGCGAGCGGCGCACCCGCTTCCTCAGCTTCCGCGCCGGCTACCATGGCGACACCTTCGCCACCATGAGCGTGTGCGACCCCGACGAGGGGATGCACAGCCTGTTCGCCGGTGTGGTGCCGGACCAGATCGTCGTCGACCTGCCGCGCGATGACGCCTCGGCCGCCGCGCTGGAGGCCGTGCTGGCGGATCAGGGCGGAGAGATCGCCGCCGTGCTGGTGGAGCCGCTGGTGCAGGGCGCCGGCGGCATGCGCTTTCATGACGCCGAGGTGCTGCGCCGCTTGCGCGCCGCCTGCGACCGCCATGGCGTGCTGCTGATCTTCGACGAGATCTTCGTCGGCTTCGCCCGCACCGGCCTGGCGCTGTTCGCGGCGGAGGCCGCCGGTGTGCTGCCGGATATCCTCACCCTGTCGAAGGCGCTGACCGGCGGCACCCTGCCGCTGGCCGCCACGGTCGCCCGCCGGCACGTGTTCGAGGCGTTCTGGAGCGACGATCCGGCCCGCGCGCTGATGCACGGCCCCACCTACATGGGCAACGCGCTGGCCTGCGCCGCCGCCAACGCCTCGCTCGATCTGTTCGAGCAGGAGCCCCGGCTGGACCAGGCGCGCACGATCGCGGCGCAGCTCGCCACGGCGCTGGCGCCGGCGCGCGACCTGCCGGGCGTCGTCGACGTGCGGACGCTGGGCGCTATCGGCGTCATCCAGCTGACCCGGCTGGGCGACGCGGAATGGCTGAAGCAGCGGCTGATCGACCATGGCGTCTGGCTGCGGCCGTTCGGCGACATTCTTTACACCACGCCGCCGCTGACCATCGCCGCCGACGAGCTGGCGCGGCTCACCGACGCCATGCTGGCGGTGACCGGCGAGTGGTCGCGGCGTTTCGGAAAGGATCCAGAATGAGTGCGTCCCTGACAGCGCTGGCGGCCGACAAGCTGGCCGATCTCGAAGCGCGCAACCTGCGCCGCTGGCTGAAGGACAGCCCGCGCGACGGTGGCAGTGTCATCGTGCGCGACGGTCGGCGGATGATCTCCTTCTGCTGCAACGACTATCTCAATCTCAGCCAGGACCCGCGGGTGATCGCCGCCGCCAACGCCGCCACCGCCCGCTACGGCACCGGCTCGGGCGGCTCGCGGCTGATCACCGGCAACTATCCGCTGCTGGGCGAGCTGGAGGCGCGGCTGGCGGCGCTCAAGGGGGCGGAAGACTGCATCGTCTTCGGCTCGGGCTATCTGGCCAATATCGGCATCATCCCGACGCTGGTGGGCAAGCAGGACGTCATCCTCGCCGACGCGCTGATCCACAACTGCATGATCGCCGGCAGCCGGTTGTCCGGGGCGGCGTATCACCAGTTCAGGCACAACGATCTCCAGCACCTGGAGACTTTGCTTCAGGAACTGCGTGAGACGCATCGCCATTGCCTGATCCTCACCGATGGCGTGTTCAGCATGGACGGCGACCTGGCCCCGGTGCCGGCGCTGCTGGCGCTGGCCGAGCGCCACGACGCCTGGCTGCTCACCGACGATGCCCACGGCATCGGCGTGGTCGGCGGCGGCCGGGGGTCGAGTTTCGCCTTCGGCGACAAGGTGGAGGTGCCGCTGCAGATGGGCACGCTGTCGAAGGCGGTCGGCAGCTACGGCGGCTATCTGTGCGCCGACCGGCCGGTGATCGACCTGATGAAGACCCGCGCCTGGTCGATGGTCTATTCCACCGGCCTGCCGCCGGGCGTTGTCGCCGCCTCGCTGGCGGCGCTCGACATCATCGAGAACGAGCCGGACTATTGCGCCCGGCCGCTGGCCAACGCCCGGCTGTTCTGCGACCTGCTCGGTCTGCCGGCGCCGGAAAGCCCGATCGTGCCGATCATCCTCGGCGCCGAGACGCGGGCGCTGGAGGCCAGCCGCAAGCTGGAGGCCGAGGGTTTCCTGGTGTCGGCCATCCGTCCGCCGACCGTGCCGGCGGGTACCGCCCGGCTGCGGCTCACTTTCACCGCCTGCCATGAGGAAGCGGACATCCGCCGGCTGGCGGCCGGTGTCGCCACGGTGCTGGAGGCGGCGGCGTGAGCACGCTGTTCGTCACCGCGACCGGCACCGACATCGGCAAGACCTATGTCTCGGCGGCGCTGATCCGCCAGCTGCGCGCCCGCGGCCGCAGCGTCGAGGCGCTGAAGCCGGTGCTCAGCGGCTACGATCCGGCGGCCCCGGCCGGCAGCGACGCCGCCGTGCTGCTCGACGCGCTGGGCGAGCCGGTGACGGCCGAGACGCTGGATGCCATCACGCCGTGGCGCTACCGGGCACCGCTGTCGCCCGACATGGCGGCGGCACAGGAGGGCACGACGCTGCCCTACGAGGCGGTGGTCGCCCACTGCCGGGCCCGCATGGCGCGCGCCCGCGACATCCTGTTGATCGAGGGCGTCGGTGGCGTCATGGTGCCGCTGGCCGGCCGGCTGACGGTGCTCGACTGGCTGGTGGCGCTGCAATGCCCGGCGCTACTGGTGACCGGCAGCTATCTCGGCACGCTCAGCCATACGCTGACCGCGCTGCTGGCGCTGGAGAGCCGGGGTGTGCCGCTGGCGGGCATCATCGTCAACGAGACCGCTGGCGCCACCGTCGGGCTGGCGGAGACGGCAGCGGCTCTGGCCCGCTTCACCACGGCGCCGATCCGCATCGTGCCGCGCGCCGCGCCGGTGCCCGACCTTGCCGAGCTTGTGACCGATTGACCAGGGCGTTCGGCCGTGGTTGGACTGGACGAGCGCGACGCTAGCCGCTAAAGCCCGCTACAGATCGTTTTTCATGATTGCCGAGGACCGCGATGGGCCTGTTTCTACGGACGTTCACCTGGTGGCATGGCCAGACCTGGGGCACGTGGCTGTTCACCAGGCGCCGTGGCGAATGCGTCGGCGAGGACGCCGGGGGCAATCTCTATTACCGCGATCGCAAGGGCCCCAGGCGCTGGGTGATCTACAACGGCGAGGTCGAGGCCAGTCGCATTCCCCCCGAGTGGCACGCCTGGCTGCACCACACCGTCGACGCGCCGCCGAGCGAGAAGCCGCCGGTGGTGAAGCCGTGGGAAGCGCCGCACCATCCGAACATGACCGGCACATCGGGCGCCTATGTGCCGCCTGGCGCGCTGGCGGCGGGCGGCCACCGAGCGCCGGCGACCGGCGATTACGAAGCCTGGCGGCCGGAATAGCGGGCCGGCGTGGCGCGGGAGCACCGGACGTGCAGCTGAAGGAAAATTTCGTCGAGGCCCTGATCGGTGCGGTCGTGCTGATCGTGGCGGCGTTGTTTGTCGGCTACGCCTACACCCGCACCGAGATGGGGCAGGGCAGTGGCGGCTATCAGCTGGTTGCCCGGTTCCCCAGCGCGGTCGGAATCAATGTGGGCACCGACGTGCGGGTGTCGGGAATCAAGGTCGGTGCCGTGGTCGCGCAGGAACTTGATCCCCAGACATTCCAGGCACGTGTCCGGTTCACTGTCCGCAAGGGTGTGGAGCTGCCGGTCGACACGGTGGCCAAGATTGCCTCGGAAGGGTTGTTGGGCGACAGTTACATCGCCCTGTCGCCGGGCGGCGAAATGGATGTGCTGAAGCCGGGCGAGGAGATCGAGCAGACCCAGGGCTCGGTCGATCTCATGGGCTTGATCGGTCAGGCGATCTACAGCGTCGGCGACAAGAAGGACGACGCCTCTCCGGCGCCGGCGCCGGAGAGCCAGCCGTGACAGGCCGGCGGGCCGCCGGCCTGGCGATCCTGTTCGCCGGAGCCGGCCTTTCAGCGACATCGATCGTCGCTGCGCAGCAGTCGCCAGGCGCCGGCCCTGCGCCATCAAAGGCTTCGGCACCCGCGACGACCGGCTCTGATACGCGTCCGGCCGCCGCGACCACCGATCCGGCGGGTCCGACGCCGGTCGCGGCGCGCGTCGCCACGCTGATGACGCTCGACAAGCTCACCGGCGCCACCCGTAAGATCGAGGCCCATCCCGGCGAGGCGGTGACGTTCGGCCGGCTGACCATCCGCGTGCGCACCTGCGAGACCGCCCCACCATGGGAGCGACCGGAGGCGGCGGCCTTCTTGCAGGTCGACGAAACCCTGCGCACCGGCGAGGTGCGGCGGATCTACTCGGGCTGGATGTTCGCCGGTTCGCCGGCGCTGCATCCGTTCGATCACGCGGCTTATGATGTCTCCTTCAAGAGCTGCAAGATGAGTTTCCCGGAGATGGGCGCCGAGACTTCGGTCTGGCGGGCGCCGTCACCGCCACCGCCACCGGCGGCAGAGATGCCTTCTCCCGCCAGCGAGACGCCACCCCCGGCGGAACCGGCCGCCGCGCCATCGGCCACCGCGACGCCGCCGCCCAACGGGTAAGCCTCGATCGCCCGGAAATCGGCGGATACGGTGAGCGCCTGACGCAGTCGCCGGACATAGGTGGCTTGCGGAATTTCCTCGGTGCCGAACTGGCTGAGATGTTCGGTCCAGAACTGGGTGTCGAGCAACTGGTAGCCGCCCTGGCGTAGCCGCGATACCAGGTGTACCAACGCCACCTTGGAGGCATCGGTCGCCCGGCTGAACATGCTCTCGCCAAAGAACGCGCCCCCCAGTGCCACGCCGTAGAGGCCGCCCACCAGTGTGCCGTCGTGCCAGCACTCAATCGAGTGGGCGAAACCCAGCTGGTGCAGTGCGGTGTAGGCATCAAGGATATCGTTGTTGATCCATGTTTCCTCGCGACCCGGCTTGGGTTCGGCGCAGGCTGTCATGACATCGCGGAAACAGGTGTCGGCGGTCACCTGGAAGCGGTCCTGCCGCACCACCTTGGCCAGCGAGCGCGGTAGGTGGAAGTTCTCCAGCGGGATGACGCCGCGCCAGCGCGGCTCCACCCAGTAGACCTCGGCGGCGTCGCCATGCTCGGCCATCGGGAAGATGCCGGCCGAATAGGCGCGGATCAGCAGTTCGGGCGTCAGCGAGGGCGAAGCGGGCGCGTGCATACCGGTCATCATACTATGCGATCAGAGGCCGCGTCGCGGTGATTTCGTTCGTCGCCGGGCAGGCCGCTACCGGGTGTCCGGTGTGGGCGGGGGCGCTCCCTTGCCGGTCTTCCGGTAGGGGTTTTCAGCCTTGGTCAGCGACTTGAACCGGCACACCTGGTCACGCACGACGATGCCGCTGTAACGGTCCAGCTCGCCGGTCGGTTCGACCAGGAAGCCGATGGCGTTGGCATAGGGCAGGTCGATGCAGGCACCGAACAGCTCGGCTCTGTACCACTGGCCGCGCGGCCCCTCGATCAGCAGCGCGTGGCTGTCGATGGCCTTCCAGTTGCGCACGCCGCCGTGGTTGGCGAAGGGGATGGATACCTGTTCCGCCTGTGCGGCCGTGGCATCCGGTGTCGCCTCGGCGGCGGGTCGGGTCGCCGGCCCGACGGTGTCGGGAATCGGGTCGGCGGCTGCCGCCGGCGTGGCGGCGACGGCCAGCAGCGCGACTGTATGGATGATGACGTTGTTCATGAACCACCGCCTCCAACGGACTATCCCTCCGGTGGGGAAAGATAGTCCGTCAGGCTGAACCGGCGATGACTGACATCAGAGGCAGGCTTGCGGCTCAGCCCTGATCCGCCAGCCACTTCTCCAGCCACTTGATCGAGTAGTCGCCGTTGATGAAGTCCGGGTTCTCGATCAGTGCCTGATGCAGCGGGATGGTCGTCTTGGGGCCGTGGATGACATATTCCTCCAGTGCCCGCCGCAGCCGCATCAGACAGTCGTTGCGGTTCTGGCCATAGACGATCAGCTTGGAGATCAGGCTGTCGTAGTGCGGCGGGATCTTGTAGCCGTCATAGAGCGCGCTATCGACGCGCACGTGCAGGCCGCCCGGCGTGTGATAGTCGGTCACCGTGCCCGGCGACGGCGCGAAGGTCCTGGGATCCTCGGCGTTGATGCGGCATTCGATGGCATGGCCCTCGAAACGGATCTGGTCCTGGCTCACCGACAGCGGCAGGCCGGAGGCGACGCGGATCTGCTCGCGCACCAGGTCGATGCCGGTGATCATCTCGGTCACCGGATGCTCCACCTGCAGGCGGGTGTTCATCTCGATGAAGTAGAAGCGGCCGTCCTCGTAGAGGAACTCCATGGTGCCGGCGCCGACATAGCCGAGTTTCGCCACCGCCTGGCGGACGACCTCACCCATTTCGGCCCGCTGGGCGGCGTTGAGCGCCGGCGAGGGAGCTTCCTCCAGCACCTTCTGGTGGCGCCGCTGCAACGAGCAGTCGCGCTCGCCCAGATGGATGGCATTGCCGTGGGAGTCGCCGAACACCTGGTATTCAATGTGGCGCGGGTTGCCGAGGTACTTCTCAAGGTAGACCGTGTCGTCGCCGAAGGCGGCCTTGGCCTCCGACTTGGCCTGGCTCATCAGCGATTCCAGCTGGTCGGGGCCGGGAATCACCTTCATGCCGCGCCCGCCACCGCCGGCGGCGGCCTTGACCAGCACCGGGTAACCGATCTCGGCGGCGATCGCCTGGGCTTGCTCGACGCTCTCCAGCGGACCGTCGGAGCCGGGCACCAGCGGCAGGCCGAGCTGGGCGGCCGTCTTCTTGGCCATCACCTTGTCGCCCATCATTCTGATGTGCTCAGGGCTGGGGCCGATCCAGGTCAGGCCGTGGTCCTGCACGATCTCGGCGAACTTGGCGTTCTCCGACAGGAAGCCGTAGCCAGGGTGGACGGCGTCGGCATGGGTGATCTCGGCGGCGGCGATGATCGACGGCACGTTGAGGTAGGACTGGGCGGCGGACGCCGGCCCGATGCACACGGCCTCGTCCGCCAGCCGAACATGCATGGCATCGGCGTCGGCGGTCGAGTGGACGGCGACCGTCTTGATACCCATCTCACGGCAGGCGCGGTGGATGCGCAGCGCGATCTCACCCCGGTTGGCGATCAGAACCTTCTCGATCATGCCGCTCACTCGATGACCAGCAACGGTTCGCCGAATTCGACCGGCTGTTCGTTGCTGACGATGATTCTCCTCACCGTACCGCCGCGCGGCGCGGCGATCGGGTTCATCACCTTCATCGCCTCGATGATCAGCAGGGTGTCGCCTTCCTTCACGGTGGCGCCCTCGCTGACGAAGGCCGGCTTGCCGGGTTCCGGCGCCATGTAGACGGTACCCACCATCGGCGAGGCGACAACGCCGGGGTGCTTCATGATGTCGGCGTCCGCCGCGGGCTCGGCGGCCACCGGGGCGGCAGCGGCGACAGGGGCGGCGGCCGGCCCGGCGACGGCCATGGGGGCCGGCACGGCGATGTTGGCCACCGTCGCCTGGCGGGCGACGCGGACCCGGCGTTCGCCGTCGACGACCTCGATCTCGGTGAGGTCGGTTTCCTTCAGCAGTTCCGCCAGCTCGCGGACAAGACCCTTATCAACCTGCATGGTGGTCGCAGCTCCCTTCTCGGGCATCATTCTTCCTTAATCACTCGTGAACAGGTGGCGGACGAAATCAGAATTGTGCCGCCGCTTCAAGCGCCATGAGATAGCCAAAAGCGCCAAACCCCTGAATCACGCCACGGGCGACCGGCGACACGAACGATGTGTGCCGGAATGATTCCCGGGCGTGCGGGTTGGACAGATGCACCTCGATGACCGGCAGTTCAATCGCCTTGATGGCATCGTACAGCGCCACGGACGTGTGGGTGTAGGCACCGGGGTTGAAGATCACCGACTCGCACCAGCCGCGCGCCTCATGCAGCCAGTCGATCAACTGGCCCTCATGGTTTGACTGACGGAATTCGATGGAAAGAGAAAGGGTTGCGGCCTTCTCCTGCATCATCCGTTCAATGTCGGCGAGCGTGGTGGCGCCGTAAACCTCGGGCTCGCGGGTGCCCAGCAGGTTGAGGTTCGGCCCGTTCAGCACGAGCACGCGGCGGGTATGGCGTTCGGCCATGCAGTCAGGTCTTTCCCCGGTTGGCGTCCCGCCCTTATAGAGAGGCTGACGCAACAAGCAAATCGGCCAAGTGGAACCCCATGTCCAGCATGACTGCCCCCAGCGCATCGCTTCCTGTCGAGATCACCGTCAACGGTGAACCCCGCCGGCTGGCCGGACCAACGACGGTGGCCGGCCTGCTCGCCGAGCTGGGGCTGGAGCCGACCAGGGTGGCCGTCGAGCGCAATCTGGAGATCGTGCCCAAGTCCACCTACGCCGAGGTGCCGGTAGCGGCCGGGGACAGCTTCGAGATCGTCCACTTCGTGGGCGGTGGCGATCATGGCCCGGCGGCCCCCGGGACGGCGGCCGACAGCTGGAGCGTCGCCGGCCGCACGTTCGCCTCCCGCCTGATTGTCGGCACCGGCAAGTACAAGGATTTCGCCCAGACCGCCGCGGCGGTGGAGGCCTCGGGCGCCGAGATGGTCACGGTGGCGGTGCGTCGGGTCAATGTCTCGGACCGCTCGCAGCCGCTGCTGACCGATTATCTCGACCCCAAACGCTACACCTATCTGCCCAACACCGCCGGCTGCTACACCGCCGCCGACGCCATCCGCACGCTGCGACTGGCCCGCGAGGCGGGCGGCTGGAACCTGGTCAAGCTGGAAGTGCTGGGCGAGCAGAAGACGCTCTACCCCGACATGGTGGAAACGCTGGAAGCGACCAAGGTGCTGGTCAAGGACGGCTTCGACGTCATGGTCTACTGCGCCGACGATCCGATCATGGCCAAGCGGCTGGTGGATGCCGGCGCCTGCGCCATCATGCCGCTGGGGGCGCCGATCGGCTCGGGGCTTGGCCTGCAGAACCCGGTGATGATCCGCCTGATCGTCGAGGCGGCGCCGGTGCCGGTGCTGGTGGACGCCGGCGTCGGCACCGCATCTGACGCGGCGGTGGCGATGGAGCTGGGCTGTGACGCGGTGCTGATGAACACCGCCATCGCGGAAGCCCGCGACCCCGTTGCCATGGCCCGGGCGATGAAACTTGCCGTCGAGGCCGGTCGGCTGGCCTATCTGGCCGGCCGGATGCCGAAAAAGCGCTACGCCGACCCGTCGAGTCCGCTCGCCGGCCTGATCTGACGGCTCAGCCGGCGGCGACGGCCAGCAGGCGTGCGGCCATGCCGACCACGTCGCCGATCGCCTTGATGACCCTGGCGATCGCGGCGGTCTGCTGGCGCAAGGCCTCGACAGCCAGGTTGGCGGTCCGCAGCTGGGCCAGGGTCTCCTCGGCCAACGGGGTTTGCGCGGTGAGCGTCTTGGTCAGCGCGGCATTGTAGATGCGTTCCAGCGACTGGAAGTTGGTGTCGACGTCGAGCGCCTGCGCCGGGGTGCGGGTGCGTGCCATGTCGGCGTGGTAATTGCTGAGGGCATCGAGAAAAGCACCCTCGATAGCCGCGAATCGTTCAGTGTGATCCGACACATGAGCCTCCCTATGGCTGAGCAGCGACGGTCGCGCGCAGTGCCTCGATCTTCTGGAGCAGATCAGCCAGCGAAAGCGGCTGCTCCTGTTCGAATTCCTCGTGGCGCCGCCGCAAGGCGGCGATCACGGCCACGGAGGCGTCGTAGCCGCGGACGATGGCTGACAGATTCTGGCTGGTTTCCCACAGGCGATAGTTGTCGATGGCGTCCCGCAGGCGCGGAGTCCTGGCGTAGCGGCCGGCGACATCGGGGGCGGGCGACAGGTCGCCCAGTTGGGCAAGGGTGCCGAGATACGTCGAGGTGTCCGCCAGTCCCTGCCGCATCAGCGCCGATTGCAGGCCGGCCAGCATGGTCGCGTTGACTTTCTGTGCCGACACCACGCCCGGCCGATAGGCGATCATGCTGGCTTCCACCCGATCCAGTTCGCCCCGGATCAGGATGCTGGCCGCTTTGAGGTTGCGGGCCTTGATGTGCTCCGCGAACTGCCGGAACAGGGCGTCGAGCACGCCAATGGCCCGGCCCTGGGGTAGTGCGGACAGGTTTACCTGACCGCTCGTGTCGCCACGGGCTGTGTTGATCAACGTTTCGATCGACGACACGGTGGCCTGAAAAGACGCGCCGACATCGGCGCTGGCGTCGTAAGCGGCGAGCTGCGCCATCTGGGCATAGAGCGTTTCAAGCTCGCCGAATATCTGGATGCGCAGGCGCAGGGCCTCGGCGGCGGATGCATAGGCATCTGGCTGGTTGCGGCACAGTGTGGCGAGGTCGCCGGCGCCATCCATTGAATCAAGGCACTTCTTCAGCGCCCCCCGTCGGGTGTTCAGAGCATAGCTATCCGCCGTCTGGCGGGCCTCGGTGCGCATGGCGGCGGTGGCCGCCTGGCCGCTGGTCGCCAGCGCCGCGCCGGCGGGAACATCGACCGACGCGCAGCCAGCCAGAAGCAGTGCCAGCCACAGTATGGCAATGGCGGGCGCGGGGACGCGCCCAGGCATCGGTCTCGTCATGGAAGGAACCCCTGTTGCGATAAGCACGACATGCACGCGCCGCAACAACCAGGGGGTGATGATAGTGGAATATCAGGCAATCTGAAAGGGCGTTGTTGTGGCCGTGTTCATCCACCCGCGCACCCTGTCATCTCCGCAAGGTGCGTCGGCGGCACGGGCGGGGTAGCGTGGCGGTTCAACAACGAACGCGGGAGGATTGCGATGGGTCAGCTAGAGGGCAAGGTGGCGGTGGTGCTGGGCGCCGCCGGCAAGGACAATATGGGGCAGACCATCGCCCGGCGGTTCGCCCGCGAAGGTGCCAAAGTGGTTGTCGCTGGTCGTAAGGAAGAACCGTTGAAGGCGCTGGCGGCGGAGATCGGCGGCACCTGGGTGCTGTGCGACATCACCCGCAAGGCCGACATCGAGGCAATGGCCAAGAAGGCGCTGGACAGCTACGGCAAGGTCGACGTGGCGGTCAACGCCACCGGCTGGGGCCTGCTGGTGCCGCTGCTGGAGACCACGGAAGAGCAGATGGATGCCATCTACGCTCTCCAGTTCAAGGGTCCGCACTTCTTCTTCCAGGTGTTCACCGAGGCGATGACGCATGGCGGTTCGGTGATCCAGATCACCTCGGCGACCACCGATCGGGTGATCGACAACCATGCCGCCTATATCGGCACCAAGGCCGGCGCCGACGCGCTGGTCCGCTGCTTCGCCAACGAGTTCGGCGCGCGCGGCATCAAGTTCAACTCCATCGCGCCGGGCATCACCGACAGCCCGATGACCGAGCAGGCGATGGCGACGCCGGGTCTGCTGGAGACCTTTGTGAAGGAGTATCCGCTGGGTCGCATCGGCACCAGCGACGACATCGCCGACGCCGCGGTGTGGCTGGCCGGCGATGGCAGCTTCATCACCGGTCAGGTGCTGCACGTCAACGGCGGCCTGACGCTGCGGCGCAACCCCACCGGCGCCGAGATGGGGGCGGCGATCGCGGCGGCAAGCGCCAAGGCCTGAGTCATCGTCTCAAACAGCAAAAGCCCGGCGACACCTTGGTGGCGCCGGGCTTTTGCATTGGCGGAGATACGTGTGTCAGCGGGCGGCGACGCGGCTGCGGTCGCGCGCGCGCGCCACGGCGGCCTTGAGCGCGTCATAGCCCACCGCGCCGGAGATGATCTGGTCGCCGATGATATAGCTCGGCGTGCCAGAGAGGCCGAGATTGCGGCCGAGCTGCAGATTCTTGTCCACCTCGGCGGCGAGTTCTGCGCTGTCCATGTCTCGCACCGCCTGACGCTCATCGAGGCCGGCGCCGCGCACTGCTGCCACCAGCAGCTCCTGGCTGAGGCGGCCCGGCAGGTCGAACAGGCGCTTGTAGAAGTCGACGTACTTGCCCTGTCTGGCGGCGGCGAGGGCCGCGAGCGCGGCGCGGCGTGACAGCGGCTCGCCGCCCCGGTCGAGGACCGGAAAGTCGCGATAGATCACCCTGATGCCGGCATCCTCGTCGATCAGCCGCTGCACGTCCATGGCCGCCTGGCGGCAGTAGGGGCATCGAAAATCGAAGAATTCGACGATGGTGACGTCGCCCTCGGGATTGCCCGCGACGGTGCCGGGGAAGGGCGTTTCGATGTCCTGGCGGTAGCTGTCGAGAATCTTCACCGCCTCGCGGCGCTGCAACTCGGTGATGGCCTCGGGGATGATCTCGGGGTGTTGCAGGATGTACTGGCGAACCAGGGCCTCGATCTGCTGCTGCTGACGCAACGTGAAGTCGGTCTGTACCGCCCCGTTCTGGGCCGCGCGCGGCGTCTGGGTGAGCGCGAACAGACCAACAGCGGCTGCCAGCAGCAGCGACAGGAACGCACCGAACTTTTTCATGAAATCACCAGCATCCGATTGGCAGGGCAGCACTGTTGACGCCGGGGCGAGGTTCAACCGCGTCGCCGGCCCTGTTGCGTTTTGAGGGTTTCCTGCGCGATGAGCAAGAGATCCTGCGCGCGAATCCAGTCCGGCGTCCCCTGCGGGAGGCCACGCATCGCGACCTGGGCACTCTGCGCGATGTCGCGGGCGTTGCCCTGGCTCATGCTGAGCCGTTCCGCCGTGGCGAGCGCGGCGCGAGGTTCGTCGCCGCTGCGGGAATAGGCCATGCCGAGCTGATACCAGGCAAACGGGTTCTCGTCGTCCAGCGCGATCACCCGACGCAGGATGGCGATGGCTTCCGGCAGATCGGCGGCATTTTCACTGGCGACGAGTGCGTGCCCCAGCGTGGTGGCGATGAGCGGCTCCGCGGGGGCCAGGGCGACAGCGCGGCGCAGGGTCGGAATGGCGTTGATGACATCCCCTGACTCCATCAGGACCTGGGCTTTTATTTCAAGTACATAGGGATCGTCAGGGTAAACGGCGAGCAAGGCATCGATCTCGGCTACGGCCTTCTCGCGATTCGCCTGTTTGTGATAGGCGTAGGTGCGTGCAAGCCGCGCCGCCGGCGAGGTGTCGGACGGCGGATACTGCTGGAAGGTCAGCCCCGGGTCGTTGACGTAGCCGGCGAGCTTGGCCTTGATGCGCAGGAAACGTTCCTGCAGTGCCGGATCGGCCGGCTTGGCATAGACCGGCGATGCCTTCACGCGCTCTTCCAGCTTGGCGATGCGGTCTCCGGTGAGCGGGTGGCTGCGGGCGTAGGCGTCCATCGTGTAGCCGTAACGGAACTCCTGCTCCTGCAGCTTGCGGAAGAAGCCCAGATAGCCTTCGCCGGAGATGCCGGCACGGTCGAGAAAGTCGGCGCCGGCCTGGTCGGCGGCGGCCTCCTGCACCCGGCTGTAGGCGAGGAAGTTGCCCTGGGCGGCCGATTGTCCGGCACTCAGGATGGCGACCCCCGCGTCGCCGGCCCCGGCGACCATGGCGGCCACCCCGGCCAGCATCGACAGGATGCTGATGTTGCGTGCGCCCTTGATGCCGTCATCGAAGCGTACCAGATGGCCGCCGGTGATGTGGCCGGTTTCGTGGGCGATGACGCCCACCAGCTGGTCGACGTTATCGGCGGCAAGAATGAGACCGGAGTGGACAAAGATGTTCTGGCCCCCGGTCACGAAGGCGTTGATGCTGGGGTCGCCGACCAGATAGAAGTCCACCGCGCGCGGTTTCAGGCCAGCGGCCTCGAAGATCGGCCGGGAAACGTCATGCAGGAAGCGCTCGGTCTCGGCGTCGCGCAGCAGCGACTGGGCGCGTGCCGGCAGGCTGGCGAGCACCAGCAACGCCAGCAGTGTGGCAAGCCACGCCGCGCCCCGGGCAAGCGGGCGGCGCGGGCGGAACAGCAACAGGGGCAGGGCGAGACGCATGGCCTCAAGGTGGCGATGCGCCGCCGCCTCGTCAATGCACCGTAGGCAGTCCGTCGCCCGGCTGCGGCCAAATACGCCCTTGAAGCGGCCCGCGCCCCGGTCCGGCCGGGCATTTCATGGAAAACGGGCCGCCGCACGGTGCGACGGCCCGTCTAGCCGATCAGATGAAGGGCATGAGCCTCAGTCGCCAAATGTCCGCTGCCACCAGCCTCGACGGGCCGGGCGTGGTTCGCCGGCTTCTTCCTCCGTCGCACCGTCGGCGGTCGCCTCGGCCGGGGCGGGCTCGGGCGCTGCCGCTTCAGTGGCGGTTGCCTCGGTGGGGGGTGCCTCGGTGGCCGCCGCTTCGACCGCCACCGGCCCGACCGCTGCCTCGACGGGCGCGGCGGCGGCCTCGGCAGCGGCAGCTTCCGCGGCGGCAGCTTCAGCGGCGGCCTTCTTGGTCACGCGCTTGCGCCGCGCCGGCTTGGCCGGCTTTTCCTCGACAGCCTCGGCAACAGGTGCAGCCTCGACCGCCGCCGGCGTTTCCGCTTCGGTTGCCGCCGGCGCTTCGACCGGAGCCTCGGGCGCTGGCGTCACCTCGGCAGCCGGACCAGCCTGGGCTTCCGTGGTCGCGTCGGTGGTGTCTCCCTCGGGAGCGGTCTCGCCACCCTCGGTCGCGGCCTCCCGGTCGCCCGGCCGGCGGCTGCGCCGGCGCCGACGACGGCGACGCTCGGTCTCGGCCGAAGTCTCGGCATCCCCGGCACCGGCCTCGATGCCCGCCTCGGTCGTGGACTCGCCAGTGGATCCGGTGTCTTCCGCGTCCTCGCCCGCGGCGGCGTCGGCCTCGGCGCCAGCGGTGTCGTCACGGTCACCCGGCCGCCGCCGACGGCGGCGACGGCGGCGGCGACGGCCACGCTCATCACCATCGCCACGGGTTTCGCGCTGGCGCGGTGCCGCTTCCTCGGCCTCGGCCTCGATCTCGCCCTCGACCTCGTCCTCGATCTCCTCGTCGGGAATGGCGAGATCGGCCTCGTCGGCTTCAAGTTCGGCCGGCAGCGGCTTGAGGGGCTCAAACGCGACCGGCGCTGGTGGCGGGCCGGAACGTTCGATTTCATACTGCGGCACGATCAGGTCGCCCTTGGGCTCGACCTCGACGGTGATGCCGTAACGCATCTCGATATCGATCAGCTCGGCGCGCTTGCGGTTGAGGATATAGATCGCGACCGGCTCGGGCACCTTGAGTTGCAGGTAGGATGCGCGGGCCTTGATCGCTTCGTCTTCCAGCGCCCGCAGTACGTGCAGGGCGGACGACGGCACGGTGCGCAGGAAGCCGGTGCCGTTGCAGTGCTCGCAGACATGGGTGGACGCTTCCAGGACGCCGGTGCGCAGGCGCTGGCGCGACATTTCGAGCAGGCCGAAGTTGGAGATGCGCCCGACCTGGATGCGGGCGCGGTCGTTCTTCAGGGCATCCTTCAGCCGCCGCTCGACGTTGCGGACGTTGCCCTTGTCCTCCATGTCGATGAAGTCGATCACCACCAGGCCGGCCATGTCACGCAGCCGCAGCTGGCGGGCGATCTCGTCGGCCGCCTCAAGATTGGTCTTGTAGGCGGTTTCCTCGATATTGTGTTCCTTGGTCGCCCGACCGGAGTTGATGTCGATGGAGACCAGCGCTTCCGTCGGGTTGATGACGATATAGCCGCCCGAGCGCAGCTGCACCGTCGGCCGGTACATGCTTTCCAGCTGGGCCTCCACCTGGTGACGGTGGAACAGCGGCACCCGGTCGCGGTAGAGGTGGACCTTCTTCGCGTGGCTGGGCATCAGCAGCCGCATGAAGTCCTTGGCGGCGCGGTAGCCGGTCTCGCCCTCGATCCAGATTTCGTCGACGTCACGCGAGTAGATGTCGCGGATTGCCCGCTTGATCAGGCTGGAGTCCTCGTACACGAGGCATGGCGCCACCGAACTCAGTGTCTGTTCGCGGATTTCGTCCCACAGCCGGGTGAGATAGTCGAAGTCGCGTTTGATCTCGGTCTTGGTGCGCTTCAGGCCGGCGGTGCGGATGATGCAGCCCATGCCGGCCGGCAGTTTCAGGTCCGACATGATGGACTTCAGCCGTCGCCGGTCGGTCTGGCTGGAAATCTTGCGCGAAATGCCGCCGCCGTGGGTGGTGTTGGGCATCAGCACGCAGTAGCGCCCGGCCAGCGACAGGTAGGTGGTCAGCGCCGCGCCCTTGCCGCCGCGCTCTTCCTTCACCACCTGCACCAGCAGGATCTGGCGGCGCTTGATGACTTCCTGGATCTTGTAACGGCGACGCAGCGCCATGCGGTGGCGGCGCAGGGCCTCCTCGGCCTCGTCCTCATGATCGTCGTCGTCGGCCTCCGTGCCCTCGCCATTGGCGGCTTCGGCCTTGGCGTCGCTGACATCCTCGTCGGGGACGGTGCTGGCTTCCTCCTCTTCCCGCAGCAGGGCTTCGCGGTCCTCGTGCGGGATCTGGTAATAGTCGGGATGGATTTCGCTGAATGCGAGGAAGCCGTGGCGGTTGCCGCCGTATTCGACAAAGGCCGCCTGCAGCGAGGGTTCGACCCGTGTCACCTTGGCGAGGTAGATATTGCCTTTAAGCTGTTTCTTGGAAGCCGCTTCGAAATCGAAATCTTCAATACGCGTACCGCGAACGACCGCGACCCGGGTCTCCTCCGGGTGGCGGGCGTCGATCAACATGTGTGTGGGCATTAGAAATACTCCGTGCGCGCGGCCGCGCGGGCGCCGGAAGGCACCAGTCACTGCAGGCCGCGTGTGTCTTGGACGAACGCTGATCGCTCGCGCGACCAGTCGGGAAATGTTGCAGGGTTCGATGGTTCAGCCTGACGGGCCGCCCGCGCGCACCGGGGAGGGTGATCAAACCCCACTCCACCATTCGTGCGTCCGTTAACCGGCTCATCTACAACAACCTTGATCATCAGGCCTGACGCGTGGCAGTAGCCCCGGTGGCCTTATTCACTTCGGGCGAGCAGCCGATGGCAACCACCCGAGCTGAACGTCGAAACTGTAACAACCGGACTGCTAACACCAATTGCCGCAGTTCACAACCCAACTTGACGTCGCGCGCGTTCATCCCTTGTTCCGAGTCGCCGCCACGTCTAAGGTCGCACGCCAGCAATGAGTGTCATCACGCAGGGATGTAGGCAGCGCGGTCGTGTTGGCGCAATTACTCCAGGGAGACGCAACCACCGGCACGCCCCGTTCGCCGGGGGCGTGTCGCCGGACTTGCCGCGCCATCGGCGGCCTGTGGGCGCTGCTGTTGCTGCTGGTCGCCATGCTGGGCGCTGTCACCGTCGCGCGGGCGGCCGCCATCACCACTGTGGAAGTGCGGGCGGAGGCGGATGCCACCGTGGTCACCCTGACCTTTGACGGTCCGTTTCAGGTGCCCGCAGCATTCTACATGGCCGATCCGCCGCGCATGGTGCTCGATTTCGCCGACATCAGGACACCGGCGCCGCAGGCCCACGCCGGTGCCGGTGCCGTGCGTGGCGCGCGCCAGGCGCAGTTCCGGCCCGATGTCACCCGGCTGGTGCTGGACCTCGCGGAGCCGGTATTGCCGGTTGCCGTCAGCGGGGACAGCCCGATCACCGGCAGTGCCTACGCGCTGACGCTGCGGTTGCGACCCACGGCCGCCCGGGCGTTCTCGCAGGCGGCGGCGAAGGGGCGGCAGACACTGGTGCCGGGCAACGCCACCGCCGCGGCGGCGCTGGCGCCATCGTCGCCCGCGACCGCCCCGACCGCCCCGACCGCTGTGGCGCCCGGCGTCGCCAGCAAGCCGACGGACGCTGCCGTGTCGAGACCGGCGGCCGCCAGGCCGGAGCCGGTCAGGTCGTCACCGGCCAGGCCCGCACGGTTGCCGGTGGTGGTGATTGACGCCGGCCATGGTGGGCAGGATCCGGGCGCGCCCAGCGTCATCCCCGGCCGCTACGAGAAGGAAGTGACACTCGCCATCGCCAAGGCGATCAAGGCGGAGCTCGACAGCAGCGGCAAGTTCAAGGCGGTGCTGACCCGCTCGACGGACGTGTTCATTCCGCTGGGTGGCCGCGTCGCCATCGCCCGCCAGGCTGGCGCCGACCTGTTCATCTCCATCCACGCCGACTCCATCGGCAGGCCCGATGTCAGGGGTGCCACCGTCTACACCCTGTCGGAGACCGCGTCCGACAAGGAGGCCGAGCGACTGGCGGCGAAGGAAAACAAGGCGGATATCATTGCCGGTATCAACCTCGGCGCGGAAAGCGCCGACGTCACCAACATCCTTATCGACCTGGTGCAGCGCGAGACCAAGAACTACTCGGCCGAGTTCGCCGGCATTGTCGTGCGCGAGGTGTCCAACTACATGCATTTCCGCTCGAATCACCACCGCTTCGCCGGTTTCGTGGTTCTTAAGGCACCCGACGTGCCGTCGGTGCTTTTCGAGACCGGCTACATGTCGAACCTTGAGGATTCGCAGTATCTGTTCTCGCCCGAGGGGCAGGCCGCGATCGCCAAAGGCGTGCGCCGTGCGGTGGAAGCCTATTTCCAGCGACGCTTCGCGACTCTCGCCAGCCCGTGACACCCACGCGGTCGGTTGCACCGCCCGCTGATCCGCCGTAAACGAACCGGCCTTGACCAGTCGAGAGATCACCCGTGGCCGCCGCCGATGACGATGATGACAATCGCCTGACCGCCGACCCCGAGGCGCGCCGCCGCTGGCGGCGCCTCGGTTTGTGGCTGGGGGGGCTTGCCCTGTTCGGCATGGTGATCGCGGGCGCCGGCTACGCCTATCTGGCGCGCGGTCTGCCCGATGTCGCGCAACTGCAGGCGTACGAACCGGCGTTGCCGACCACGGTGCTGGCGGCCGATGGTACCGTGCTGACGGTCTTCCAGCGCGAGCGGCGCATCTGGACTCCCTACGACCAGATACCGGAGACGGTCCGCCACGCATTCATTTCCGCCGAGGACAAGACGTTTTACGAACATTCGGGGCTGGATTATCCCGGCATCCTGCGCGCCATTCTCACCAACATAAAAAACCGTGGCACCGACAAGCGGCCAGTGGGCGCCTCCACCATTACCCAGCAGCTGTCGCAGGCGATGCTGCTGGGGCGCGAACTGAGCTACATTCGCAAGCTGCGCGAAATGATTCTCGCCCGCCGTGTCGAGGCGGCGATGTCCAAGCAGCGCATTCTGGAACTCTATCTCAACCAGATATTCCTGGGTCGTAACAGTTACGGCATTGGTGCCGCCAGCCTGTCCTACTTCGACAAGACGCTGGATCAGCTGACGCTGGATCAGGCGGCTTTTCTCGCGGCCCTGCCCAAGGGGCCGAGCCTCTACAGCAGCCAGAAACGCAAGGCGCAGGCGATCGAGCGGCGCAACTACGTGCTCGAACAGATGTTGCTCAACGGCTACGTCACCCGCGCGCAGCATGACCTCGCGGTGGCGCAGGATCTGCGGTTCGCGCCGATCAAGGCCCTTAAGCGGTCGCGTCTGGGGGACTATTTCGTCGAGGAGGTGCGCCGGGAGCTGCTCGACAGATATGGCGAGGATGGTCTCTATGGCGGCGGCCTGTGGGTTTATGCCACCATCGACCCGTCGCTGCAGAAGGCCGCCGAGAAGGCGATGCGTGACGGCTTTCTCGCCTATGAGCGCGGCCGCGACTGGCGTGGTCCCTACGCGCATATCGATCCCGGCGAGGGCTGGCATCGGCGCCTCAACGCGCTCGACGTGCCGGTCGGCTATGCCGAGTGGCAAGCCGCGGTGGTGCTGGCCAAGCAGGGCTCGACCTCGCGGCTCGGGTTCGTCGACGGCAGCACCGGGGTCATGCCCGCGCATCGGGCCGAGCGTCGCAAGGGTGGCAAGGCGGCCTGGCAGCTGCTCAAACCCGGCGATGTCATTCCGGTGATGAAGGCCTACGATGGCTCGGGCGAATACGCACTGCGGCAAATTCCGCTGATTTCCGGTGGATTTGTCGCGCTTGACCCGGAGTCCGGCCGGGTGCTCGCCATGGTTGGCGGCTTTGACGCCCGCAAGAGCCAGTTCAACCGGGCGACCCAGGCGCTGCGCCAGCCTGGCTCCGCTTTCAAGCCGTTTGTCTATGCCGCGGCGCTGGACAACGGGTTCACGCCGTCGTCGGTCGTGATCGACGGCGACTTCTGTGTTGATCAGGGCGCAAGGCTTGGCACCAAGTGCTTTCGCAACTTCGGCGGGCGCGCGACCGGTGCCCAGACACTGCGCACCGGGCTGGAGATGTCGCGCAATCTGATGACGGTCCGCCTTGCCAATGCGGTGGGCATGGAGAAGGTTGCCGATGTCGCCGTGCGGCTGGGCATTCGCGATACCATGAGCCCGGTGCTGGCAATGTCGCTGGGGGCGGGTGAAACCACCGTGATGCGGCTTACCAACGCCTACGGCATCATGGCCAACGGCGGTCACGAGATGCGCCCGACGCTGATCGATCGCATTCAGGATCGTCACGGCAAGACGATCTTTCGCAGTGATGAACGGGCCTGTCCCGCGTGCGCCGCCGTCGAGTGGCAGGGCGAGGGGATGCCCCGGCCGGTGGAGACCCGCCGCCAGGTCATGGACCCGCGCACCGCCTATCAGGTGATTCACATGCTGGAGGGCGTCATTGATCGCGGCACGGCGACCAATCTGCGGTTCCTCGAACGACCGATGGCCGGCAAGACAGGCACCACCAATAACTCCACCGATGTCTGGTTTGTCGGCATGACGCCGCACCTCGTGGCCGGACTCTATGTCGGCTACGATCAGCCGACGCCGCTGGGGGGGTATGCCCAGGGCGGCACCGTGGCGGCCCCTATCTGGGGCGCGTTCGCGCGCGTGGCGCTCAAGGACATGCCCAAGCAGCAGTTTCGTGCACCGGAAGGGTTGCGCTTCGTCAAGGTCGATCGCAAGACCGGCAAGCTCGCCCAGGGTCCCGAGGGTGGGTCCGTGATCTGGGAGGCCTTTCGTCCGGGTACCGAGCCGCGCCGTTACGTGATGCTGGCCGAGGGGCAGTTGGTCCGTTCGGACGCTGATTTCGCCGAGACCACGGGTGGCATTTACTAGGTGCCTGCGCGGGGTGCCGGCGGCGTACGACAGTTGACAAGCCAGGCCCGGTCCGCCATCTCCCGTTGCCCTGACGTGGAAGGAAGAACATGCGCGCGGAAGCGGAAAAGCTCGTCGACCAGATCAAGCAGGCGATCGCCCTGCTGAGGAGGTTTCTTTGACTGGGATCGCGCGCTCCGTCGACTCGATGAACTGAACGCCGCGGTTGAAGACCCCGCGCTGTGGAATGATGCCAGGAAGGCGCAGGACCTGATGCGCGAGCGGCGCCGCCTCGACGAGGCGATTACCGCGACCCGCGCCATCGAGAAGGATCTCGCCGACACCGTCGACCTCATGGAGCTGGCGGAAATGGAAGGCGACGAGGCGCTGGTCGACGATGGCGTCGCCGCGCTGGAGGCACTGGCCCGCAAGGCGGAAACCGACAAGGTCGCCGCCTTGCTGTCGGGCGAGGCGGATGCCTCGGACGCCTATCTGGAAATCAATGCCGGTGCCGGCGGCACCGAGAGCAACGACTGGGCGGAGATGCTGCAGCGCATGTACATGCGCTGGGCCGAGCGCCATGGCTACAAGGTCGAGATCATCGACCAGCACCCCGGCGAACAGGCGGGCATCAAGTCCTGCACCCTGCTGGTCAAGGGCGAGAACGCCTATGGCTGGGCCAAGACGGAATCGGGCGTGCACCGGCTGGTGCGCATTTCGCCCTACGATTCCAACGCGCGGCGCCACACCAGCTTCACCAGTGTGTGGGTCTATCCGGCGATTGACGACGACATCGAGATCGAGGTCAACGAAAAGGACCTCAAGATCGATACCTATCGTTCGTCCGGCGCCGGCGGCCAGCACGTCAATACCACGGATTCGGCGGTGCGCATCACCCACCTGCCCACCGGCATCGTGGTTGCCTGCCAGAACGAGCGCTCGCAGCACAAGAACCGCGCCACTGCCATGAAGATGCTGAAAGCCCGGCTGTACGAGGCCGAGCTGCAGAAGCGCGAGGCGGAAGCGGCGGCGACCAATGCGTCGAAGACGGATATCGGCTGGGGCCATCAGATCCGCTCCTACGTGCTGCAGCCCTATCAGATGGTGAAGGACTTGCGCACCGGTGTCGTCAACACCCAGCCGCAGCTGGTGCTGGATGGCGAACTTGACGCCTACATGGCGGCGGCGCTGAGCCAGCGCGTCACCGGCGAGAAGGTCCAGGTCGAGGATATCGACTGACCATCCGTGCGGACCGTCGCCGGGAGACCGGCGACGGCGCCTTGCCGACGCGCCAGGCGGCAACCGCCGACCCCACCCGCCGAACGATTTCCTCCCCGCCCTGAAATGCTCTAGACCTTGATCGCTCCAGGTTGAATCAGGCTGGAGCGATCAAGGTCTGACTTAATATCAGTAGCCTGCTTCACGCATGCGCTGGGGGCGCTCACGCTTCCATCGCCCGCGATCAGGCTACAGGCACGACGGATTATCAGCACTTTTTTATTTCCGGGGAGGAATTCATGGGAACTTTGACGGGTTATCGCATTCTTGAAATCGCCGGTATCGGGCCGGGGCCGTTCGCCTCGATGATGCTGGCCGATCAGGGCGCCGACGTCATCCGCATCGACCGGCTTGGCGGCAAGGCGGCCGGGGTCGCCACCGATCAGACCCGCGACATCCTTGGCCGCTCGCGGCGCTCGATCGCGGTCGACCTCAAGAGCCCCGAAGGTGTGGCGCTGGTGCTCGACCTGGTGGCGCAGGCCGACGCGCTGGTCGAGGGCTTCCGGCCGGGCGTCATGGAGCGGCTGGGCCTCGGCCCCGACGTTTGCCTCAAGCGCAATCCCAGGCTGGTCTATGGCCGTATGACCGGCTGGGGGCAGGAGGGGCCGATGGCCCCGGCCGCCGGGCATGACATCAACTACATCGCGCTGGCCGGCGCGCTGGCCCATTACGGCCGGGCCGGCGAGAAGCCGACGCCACCGATCAACATGGTCGGCGATTTCGGCGGCGGCGGCATGCTGATGGCCTTCGGCGTCGTCTGCGCGCTGCTGGAGGCGCAGAAGTCGGGCCAGGGCCAGGTGATCGACGCGGCGATGGTCGATGGCGCGGCGCTGCTGATGAGCATGATCTGGACCTTCAAGGCCATGGGCATCTGGAGCGAGAAGCGCGGCGTCAACCTGCTCGACACCGGCACCCACTTCTACGACACCTACGAAACCAGCGACGGCCGCTTCATCTCGCTGGGCGCCATCGAGCCGCAGTTCTATGCCGAGTTCCGCGCCCGCGCCGGGCTGGCCGAGGACAAGGACTTCGACGCCCAGATGAACCCGGCCAGCTGGGGGCCGCTGAAAGCCAAGCTCACTGACCTGTTCAAGCAGAAGACCTGTGATGAATGGTGCGCCATCCTCGAAGGGTCGGATGCCTGCTTCGCGCCGGTGCTGACCATGAGCGAGGCCGCTCGCCATCCGCACAACGTGCAGCGCGGCACCTTCGTCGAGGTGTCGGGCATCACCCAGCCGGCGCCGGCGCCGCGCTTCTCGCGCACCCCGGCGGGCACGCCGCGTCCACCCGTCGCACCGGGCGCACATACCGACGCTGTGCTTGCCGACTTCGGCTTCTCGGCCGATAAGATCGCCACTCTCAGGCAGGCGAAGGTGGTAGGCTGATGCGGGCACGGGCGTTTCTGGCTATCCTGACCCCGGCGCTGCTGCTGGCAGCCCCGGCGACCGCGGCCGAGAAACGCCCGAAGCCGGCCCGCAAGGAGGCCGATCTCAACGATCCGGCGGTTCAGCTCCAGCTGGGGCAGCGGCTGGAAGCGCGTGGTGACGTGGCGGCGGCGCTGCAGCTTTATCAGGCCGCGCTGGCCGCCCGCCCCAATGATGAGGCGGCGTTGCGCGCTGCCGCCAATGCGCTGATGCGTATGGGTTTTCCCGCCGCCGCGCACGATTATCTGGCGGCGCTGGTGCGGCTGCGGCCCAATGATGCGCCGGCACGGCTGGCTCTGGCGGCGGCACTGAATGCCCGCGAAGAGCCGACGGCGGCGCTGGAGCAGTTGCAGGCGGCCGAAGCCGCCGGCGCGCCACCGGCGCCACTGTGGACCCAGCGTGGCATCGCCTATGACCTCTCGGGCGACCAGGCCCAGGCCCAGCAGGCTTACAGTCGGGCGATAAACGCAGCGCCGGGCGATTTCACCATTCCCCTGAAGCTTGCCCTGTCGCTGGCGATCTCGACGGAATACCCGGCGGCGTTGCAGATCCTGCAGCAATGGGCCAACAACCCCGCGGCGGTGGATCAGGTGCGCCGTACCCTGGCGATGGTCTACGCCTTGTCTGGCCAGACCGATTTCGCCGTCGAGATCGCCCAGTCCGTCATGGCCAAGGACGCCGCCGAGGCAATGCGGCCGTTCTATGCGAGAGTGGCTGGATTGCCACCGGCGCAACAGGCCCTGGCAGCGCACTTCAATCGTCTGCCGCCGGTCCAGGCGCAGGCGCAGGCGATCATCGAGCAGGCGCCCCAGCAGCCTATCACCCAGCCGCCCATCACCCAGCCGCCCATCACCCAGCCGACCCTCGCCAGGCCGGAGCCGGTACAGGCCGGGCCCGAGCCGGCGATGCCGTCACACCCGCGCCCCGAAGCCCGCTCCGAGCCCGCGCCGCCTGCGGCCGCCGCATCGGCCACCGGCCAGCCGCCGGTGGTGGTGACGGGTATCGGCAAGGCCGTGGTCGTGCCGGCTGCCCCGGCGGGTGATCCTGGTGCCGGCGGCAGGCGCGACGACAAGGGGGTGGCGGTGAGCACCGGTGTCGATCGCCAGGCGCCGGATCAGGCCCCGGCGGCGTCCGCCGAGGGAGCCTTCTGGGTCCAGGTGGCCAGCCTGCCCAGCCGCGACGGGCTGGTGGCGGAGTGGACCCGGGTGCGCGAGGCCGGCGGTGTCGCTGTCGCCAAATGGGTGCCGCATGTCGCCGAGGCGGATGTCGGGGGAGTCAGGCGCTACCGGCTGCTGCTGGGGCCGTTTGCCTCGTTCCAGGAGGCCGGCGGCCTGCTTGGCGACCTGTCGGCCAAGGGCCTTTCCGGTGTGGTCAAGAAGGCAACGGTGGCGCCCGAGCCGCTTCATCGCTAGACAGGCTGCCATGCGCGCCGTCCTTGCCCCCTATGCCGCCAACCCGGCCGACAGCCGGGGTCGGCTTTACCTGCAGCCCGAAAGCGTCGGCCGCGACGCTTTCCAGCGCGATCGCGACCGCATTATCCATTCCACGGCCTTCCGCCGGCTCAAGCACAAGACCCAGGTGTTCGTCTCGGCCTTCGGCGATCATTACCGCACCCGGCTCACCCACAGCCTGGAGGTGGCGCAGATCGCCCGCTCCATCGCCCGCCAGCTTGACCTCAACGAGGATCTGACGGAGGCGCTGGCGCTGGCCCATGACCTAGGCCACACCGCCTTCGGGCACACGGGAGAGGATGTGCTGGACGCCAAGATGGCGCCCTTTGGCGGCTTCGATCACAACGCCCACACCCTGCGCATCGTCACCGAACTGGAGCAGCGCTATGTCGATTTCGACGGCCTCAACCTGAGCTGGGAGACGCTGGAGGGGCTGGCCAAGCATAACGGCCCGGTGACCAGCCCGCCGTGGGCACTGGCTGACTATGTGGCGCGCCACGATCTCGAACTGGGCACTTTCGCCGGCGCCGAGGCGCAGGTGGCCGCGCTCTCCGACGACATCGCCTACAACACCCACGACATCGATGACGGCCTGCGCGCCGGGTTGTTCTCGCTCGATGAGCTGCTGGCCGAGGTGCCGCTGGTGGCCGATACCTGGCGGACGGTGGAGCGGCGGCACCCGTCGGCGCCACGGGCGCGGCTGGTGGCCGAGCTGATCCGTGACCTGATCGGCCGGCTGGTCGAGGACGTACTGGCGGAAACCCGTCATCGCCTGCGGCGGCTCGCGCCGGCGAGCAGCCGCGACATCCGCGCCGCCGACCATGCCGTGGTGGCCTTCTCGACCGCGCTGGCGCCGGCCGAGAAGGAGCTCAAACACTTCTTGCGCACGCGGATGTACCACCACTACAAGGTCACGCTCAAACGGGAGGCGGCGAAGCAGATCATCGCGACGCTGTTCGACCGCTACTTCGAGGAGCCTTCAGTGATGCCGGCGGAGTGGTCGGCACGGCTGGCGGCGGCGGAGGAGCGTCAAGCCGCGGTGGGCAGGGCACGCACGGTCGCCGACTTTATCGCCGGCATGACCGACCTGTTCGCCATCCGCGAGGTGGAACGACTGACCGGGCAGGTGCCCGGCGATCTTTAGGTCTGGCTGTAGGTCTGAGCAGTTCATGAATATCTTTCACGTGTTCGAGGAGCGGGTCCGGGCAGCGCTGGCGGCGCTGGCGACGGACGGCCATCTGCCGGCGGGGCTGGAACTCAAGGCGGTGACCGTCGAACCACCGCGCGATCCCGCCCATGGCGACCTCGCCACCAACGCGGCGCTGGTGCTGGCCAAGCCGGCCGGCAAGCCGCCGCGCGCCATCGCCGAGCTGCTGGCCGAACGGCTGCGCGCCGACGCCGACGTGGCGGCGGTGGAGATCGCCGGCCCCGGCTTCATCAACCTGCGCCTCAATACCGGCTTCTGGACCGCCCAGGTGGCGGCCATTCTCGCCGGCGGCGACGGCTATGGCCGCTCCAACATCGGCGGTGGTATGCCGATCAACGTCGAGTATGTCTCGGCCAATCCGACCGGCCCCATGCACATGGGCCACTGCCGCGGCGCGGTGGTGGGCGACGCGCTGGCGAGCCTGCTGGCGGCGGCGGGCTATGTCGTCACCAAGGAATATTACATCAACGACGCCGGCTCGCAGGTGGACACGCTGGCCCGCTCGGCACACCTGCGCTACCAGCAGGCGCTGGGCCGCGACATCGGCGAGATCCCCGAGGGCTTCTACCCCGGTGACTATCTGATCCCGGTGGGCGAGGCGCTGGCCAAGACGCACGGGCAGCGTTACCTCGACGCGCCGGAGGCCGAGTGGCTGGACCTGTTCAAGCGCGCCACCGTCGATTTGATGATGGACCTCATCCGCGCCGACCTGGCGCTGCTGGGTATCCATCACGACGTGTTCTTCTCCGAGCGCTCGATGCACGACAGCGGCGTGATCGGCGAGACGCTGACGGACATGGAGGCGCGCGGACTGGTCTATGTCGGCACGCTGGACAAGCCCAAGGGCGAGGTGCCGGAGGACTGGGAGCCGCGGCCGCAGACCCTGTTCCGCGCCAGCGACTTTGGCGACGACACCGACCGGCCGCTGAAGAAGTCCGACGGCTCGTGGACCTATTTCGCCGCCGACATCGCCTACCACCGCGACAAGCTCAGCCGCGGCTTCAAGTCGCTGATCAACATCTGGGGCGCCGACCATGGCGGTTACGTCAAGCGGATGGCGGCCGCGGTCAGTGCGCTGTCGGGCGGGGCGGTGCCGCTGGACGTCAAGCTGTGCCAGATGGTGCGCTTGTTCCGCAATGGCGAGCCGGTGAAAATGTCAAAGCGTTCCGGTAGCTTCGTGACGTTGGCTGATGTGACGCGCGAAGTTGGCAAGGACGTCGTGCGGTTCATGATGCTGACCCGCCGGTCGGACGCGCAGCTCGATTTCGACTTCGCCAAGGTGGTCGAGCAGTCGCGCGATAACCCGGTGTTCTATGTCCAGTATGCCCATGCCCGTATCCGCTCGGTGCTGCGCAAGGCGGCGGACGCCGGCATCGCCACCGCCGACCTCGGCAACGCGGCGATCGAGCGGCTGACCGCGCCGGAGGAAGTGGCGCTGATCCAGCTGGCCTGCCAGTGGCCGCGTCAGCTGGAAGCGGCGGCGCTGGCGCACGAGCCACACCGTATCGCCTTCTATCTCTACGATCTGGCGGCGGGCTTCCATGGCCTGTGGAATCGCGGCAATGATGAGCCGGGTCTGCGCTTCATCGTCGAGGACGCGGCGCTGTCGCGGGCCCGGGTGGCGCTGTGTGCGGCGGTCGCCCAGGTGATCCGCAACGGCCTGGCGATCATGGGCGTCGAGCCGGTCGAGGAGATGCACTGATGGCCAGCGGGCGCGGTATCGGGCGCAAGGGCGGCGAGGGCGACGACGAGGATCGGCTGCCCTGGCTGGAGCCGGCCGATATAGACTATGACGATGAACCGGTGCTGGCCCGCAAGTGGATTGTGCTGGGTGCCGGCGTGTTCATCGTTGCCCTGGTGAGCACCGTCAGCTTCATCTATTCGCGCGCCGATGACGCCGACACCATGGTGGCGACCGGCAATGGCGAGCCGCCACTGATCGCCGCGCCCGCCGAGCCGTTCCGGCAGCGTCCGGAGAACCCCGCCGGAGCAGTCGCCGGCGAGGGCCTGCTCCTTGATCATTTGTCGCAGGGCGGCGAGCCGGGTGGCGAACCCCAGCTCGGTACGGCTCCCGAACAACCCGTCGCCCGTCCGGCACCGGAGGCGCCGCCGGTGACGGCCGCTGCGCCGTCATCGCCAGCTCCTGCCGGGACAGGCAAGGCCGCGGCGGCGCCGACGCCGTCGCCGAGCACGCCCGGGGCCGTGAAGCCGGTCGCACCTGGTGCCGCGGCGGCAAAGGCACCTCCGGCGGCGGCGGTGCAGCCCGCGTCGCCACCCAAGCCGGAGCGTAAACCCGCCAATCCGGTTTATCTGGTTCAGCTGGGGGCGTTCTCAACGGTGGAACGGGCACAGGCCGGGTGGATTGAGTTTTCGCAAAAATATGATGAACTCAAGGGGTTGTCGGCAGATATTCAACCTGTATCGACGGGCGTCAAGACCATGTATCGGCTGCGGGGTGGTAGCATCAGCTACCGTCCGAAAGCGGAGTCCATCTGTGGCAAGCTGAAGGCCGCCGGTCAGCCCTGCATCATTGTCGAGAAGTAGAGGGTCGCCTGTGATCCCGGTGATTTTCGGACTGGCAGGCCCTGAACTGGGCGTCGACGAGCGGGCACTGTTTCAGAAATACCCGCCGGCCGGCTACATCCTGTTCCAGCGCAACTGCGTCGACCCTGACCAGATCCGCGCGCTGACCGCCGAACTCAAGGCGCTGGCCGGCCGCGACGACGTGCCGATCCTGATCGATCAGGAAGGTGGCCGGGTGGCGCGCCTCAAGCCGCCACACTGGCCCGAGTTTCCGGCCGCCCGGCGGTTTGCAGAGCTGTACGCCAGGGCGCCGGTGTCGGCGCTGGACGCCGCCCGGTTCAACGCCCGCGCCATTGCCGAGACCCTGCGGCTTCTCGGCATCACCGTTGACTGCCTGCCGGTGCTCGACGTGCCGGTGGAAGGCGCCCACGACATCATCGGTGATCGCGCCTATGGCGCCGAACCGACCCAGGTGGCGGCATTGGGACGGGCGACACTGGAGGGGTTGCGCCAGGGCGGCGTGGTCGGTGTGGTCAAGCACATTCCCGGTCATGGCCGGGCGCGTGCCGACAGCCACCTTGAACTGCCGGTGGTGGAGGCCAGCGCGGCCGAGCTGGCGCAGGATCTGGCACCCTTCACGAGCCTCGCCGATGCGCCGATGGCGATGACCGCGCACGTGGTCTACACCGCGCTTGACGCCGACCGCTGCGCTACCGTGTCGCCGGTCGTCATCGAACGGGTCATTCGCGGCGAGATCGGCTTCCAGGGGCTGCTGATGTCCGATGATCTCGGCATGAAGGCGCTGGCCGGCAGCTTCGCCGACAAGGCGCGCGCCTGCCTGGCGGCCGGTTGCGACGTCGCGCTGCACTGCTCGGGTGACTTCGCGGAAATGCGCGAGATCGCCGAGGCGGTGCCCGCCATCTCGGCGCCCGCCCGCGACCGGCTGGAGGCCGCGATGGCCTGGCCGCGCCGGACCCTGCCGCTGGACGTCGACAAGCTGGCGCAGCGCCGCGATGCGCTGCTGGCGCTTGCCTGAGGCGGCCGGCGCGCGTAGCTGGTCAGCATGACGAACGCGGTTCCGCCAGAGCAGGCCGACCCGGAGGCCATCGCGGACTCTCCGGAGGCGTTCGACGCGCCCGTGCGCGACCGGTCGGGTGCCGGCGGCGGCGATGACGGGGCGCTGGTGGTGCGACTGGACGCCTATGAAGGCCCGCTCGATCTGCTGCTGCAGCTGGCGCGCACCCAGAAGGTCGATCTGGCGAAAATCTCCATTCTGGCGCTGGTGGAACAATATCTCGCCTTCATCAACGAGGCCCGCCGTTTCAAGCTGGAACTGGCGGCCGACTATCTGGTGATGGCGGCCTGGCTTGCCTATCTGAAATCCCGCCTGCTGCTGCCGCCGGAGAAGGATGACGAAGAGCCCTCGGCCGAGGAACTGGCGGCCCGCCTGCAACTGCAGCTGCAACGGCTGGAAGCGATCCGCGATGTCGCTGCCCGTCTGCTGGGGCGCGACCGGCTCGGCCGCGACGTGTTGCCACGGGGTGCTCCGGAGGGGCTGGCCATCGTCAAGCGCGCGGCCTTCGACTGCACGCTCTACGAACTGCTCAAGGCCTATGCCGACATCCGCACCAAGGGCCAGGCGGCGACCTACCAGCCCAGGCGCCGGCCGGTCTGGTCGCTGGAGGCAGCGCTGGAACGGCTGGAGCGGCTGATCGGCCGCACCATCCAGTGGACCGACCTGATGAGCTTCCTGCCCGATGGCGGCGACGCCGACTTCCGCCGCTCGGCGCTGGCGTCCACGTTCGTCGCGACGCTGGAGATGGCACGCCTGGGGCGGGCCGATCTGCAGCAGCTTGAACCCTTTGGCCCCTTGTACCTGAAGAAGCGGGAGGGCGAATGACCCTGGACCCCCAACATCTGCGCATGGCGGAGGCGATCCTGTTCGCGGCGACCGCGCCGCTGAAGGACAGCGAGATCGCCGATCGCCTGCCAGACGGCGCCGACGTGCCGGCGATCCTCGCGGCGCTGGCCGACCAGTATGCCGGCCGCGGCGTCGAGTTGGTGAAGCGCGGGCCGGTGTGGCTGTTCCAGACCGCGCCGGATCTCGCCTTCCTGATGCGCAAGGAAGTCGACGAGCTGAAAAAGCTCTCCCGCGCGGCAGTGGAGACGCTGGCGATCGTCGCCTATCACCAGCCGGTCAGTCGCGCCGACATCGAGGACATTCGTGGTGTCTCGCTGTCCAAGGGCACGCTGGACCTGTTGCTGGAGGCCGGCTGGGTGAAGCCGGTTGGCCGCCGGGAAGCGCCGGGCCGGCCGGTGATCTACGGCACCACCGTCGAGTTCCTCGCCCATTTCGGCCTGGAGTCGATCAAGGACCTGCCGGGTCTGGAGGAGCTCAAGGGCGCTGGTCTTCTGGAGCCGCAGGAAGTCAGCCTCGGCGAGGCGATGGGGGTTGAGCGTACGGTGCCGGAGGACGTCGAGCTTGAGCTGCCGCTGCCGCCGGAGGACGAGGAAGGCTGACGTGTGTCGTCGCGTTATCACATGTCCGCTGTAGCAACGACGGGCGATTGCGCCTAAATACGGGCTGGAAATGGGCGTGGCACGCGCCAGCCCGACGAGGAGAGTAAGATGGGTCTGGGAAGCATCTGGCACTGGATGGTGCTGATTCTGGTCGTGGTGCTGCTGTTTGGACGGGGCCGGATTTCCGACATCATGGGTGATGTCGCCAAGGGGATCAAAAGCTTCAAGAAGGGGCTTTCCGACGAGGCCGAGCCCGCACCGCCGGCCGAGACGCCCCGTGTTGTCTCCGGCAATGCCATCGACGCCAAGGCGGAAGTCAAGGACGAGGTCAAGGGCTGAGGCTCATGGCGCGGGCCCGGCACTGGCTTCCCCAGGGGGCCAGGCCGGCGTGAAGGACTTCGTGCATGTTTGACATCGCTCCTTCCGAGCTGTTGCTGGTTGGCCTTGTCGCGTTGATTGTGGTGGGTCCTAAGGATCTGCCGAGGTTGATGCGCACCATTGGCAAATGGGTCAGCCACGGACGGGGGCTGGCCATGCAGTTCCGGGCCGGCTTCGACCAGATGATGCGCGAGGCGGAACTGGCGGAGGAGCGGGAGAAGGCCGCCGCGACGACGCCGCACGTCACGTCTCCGGCCATAGCGCCCGAGACCGCGCCACCGCTGCCGCCGGAAGGAGAAGCTGGGACGTCGACGGCGACACCCGCCGCCCCCGGCTCCCGCGAGGAGGCGCTGGCGGCCTGGAACGCCCAGCAGGGCCAACCAGCCGCGAGCAGCCCCGGCGAGACCGTTGCCGAGGAAGCGCCATCCGAGACGCTGGCGGCGGAGACCCCGGACGTTGCCGGCGGCGCGGGCCCGGCGCCGGAGGTCAAGCCATGATCGGGGATATCGACGACACCAAGGCGCCATTGATGGAGCATCTGGTGGAGTTGCGGCAGCGGCTGCTCTACAGCGTGCTGGCGCTGGTGGTGACGTTTTTCGTCTCGTTCTACTTCGCCGACGAGGTGTTCGCCTTCCTGGTGCAGCCGCTGGCGAAGGCCTTTGGCGGCCAGCACGACGCGAAACTGGTTTACACCAAGCTCTACGAGGCGTTTTTCGTCCAGCTCAAGGTGGCGCTGTTCACTGCGGGCTTCGTGTCGTTTCCGGTGATCGCCAACCAGATCTGGCTGTTCGTGGCGCCGGGCCTCTATCGTAACGAGAAGCGGGCGTTGCTGCCGTTTCTGGTGGCGACGCCGGTGCTGTTCCTGTCGGGCGCGGCGCTGGCCTATTACTTCGTCATGCCGACGGCTTTCCGCTTCTTCCTCAGTTTCGAGAACAAGGATCCGGTGGAGGGACTGTCGCATGAGGCCTTGCCGGCGATGGGGGATTATCTGTCGCTGGTCATGCACATGATCTTTGCCTTCGGCTTTGCGTTCCTGTTGCCGGTGTTCCTGGTGCTGCTGGCCCGTGTCGGCATCGTGTCGCTGGAAACACTGGTGAAAGGCCGGCGTTATGCGATCGTGATTGCGTTCGCCATTGCCGCCGTGGTGACGCCGCCGGACGTGATCTCGCAGCTGCTGCTCGCCCTGCCATTGGTGCTGCTCTACGAGGTGTCCATTCTGTGCATCCGGTTGATGAATCGTCGTAAGGCATCGCAGCCCGACGCCGACTCCGCGACGCCGGGTACCGACCTTACGGCCAGCGACTGACATCAGGCTGCGTGAATCGACCGGTTGCTGTCGATGGCGGCCGGTGCGGACGGATCAGCCGCCCGCGCGGGGCGGCGCGCCGTCGCTCCCTCTGCGGCCGACAGCCTGGCGTCCCGTCGACCCCCGTGACAGCGGGATCTCGTCACTCCACCCAGTCGAGGCCGATCTCGCGGTAGACGCTGCGGTCCTCCGCCCAGTTGGGCTTGACCTTGACATGCAGGAACAGGTGGATGCGCCGGCCGAGCTGCGCTTCCATGTCGGCCCGCGCGGCCTCACCCAGGGCCTTGATGCGCGTGCCTTTGGCGCCGACGACGATTGGCTTCTGGGTCTCGCGCTCGACGTAGATCACCTGGTGGATCGCCGCCGAGCCATCGCGGCGTTCTTCCCATTTCTCGGTGTCGACGGCGGCCGCGTAGGGCAATTCGTCGTGGAGCTGGTGGTAGATCTTCTCGCGGGTGATTTCGGCCGCCATCAGCCGCTGGGTGACGTCGGCGACCTGGTCTTCCGGGTAATGCCAGGGGCTTTCCGGCATCATGGCGGCCAGGGTCTGCTTGAGATCGGCGACACCATCGCCGGTCTCGGCCGAGACCATGAAGATCTGCTGGAACGGCAGGCGGGCACTGAGCTCCGCCGTCAGGCTCAGCAGTCGCTCCTTGGGGCAGATGTCCACCTTGTTGAGCACCAGCAGTTTTGGCGTGGTGGTATCGGCTTCGAGGCCGGCGAGGATCGCCTCCACCTCCTCATTGCGGGTGCCGCGCTTGGCGTCGATCACCAGCACGATGACATCGGCGCCCTGGGCGCCGGTCCATGCGGCCTTGACCATCGCCCGGTCGAGCCGGCGCTTGGGCGCGAAGATGCCCGGCGTGTCCACCAGCAGCATCTGTGCCCGCCCCTCGATGGCGATGCCGATCAGCCGGGTCCGGGTGGTCTGCACCTTGGCCGAGACGATGGCGACCTTGGCGCCCACCAGCGCGTTGACCAGCGTCGACTTTCCGGCATTGGGGGCGCCAATGACGGCGACCTCGCCGCAGAGGGTGGGGGGAGGGGTGTCGGTCATGACTGTCCTTTAAGGGTTTCGAGCAGGGCGGTGGCGGCGCGCTTCTCCGCTTCCTGCTTGGAGGCGCCGGTGGCCTGCACGGGCGCCTGGCCGCGAACGTTTACCTCAATGGTGAACTCCGGAGCGTGGTGCGGGCCGTATCGGGATATAATCTGGTAGGTCGGGATCGGCAGTCCGCGCCCTTGCGCCCATTCCTGCAACGCTGATTTGGGATCCTTGCTGACGGTGTGGGCACCCTCCAGCAACGGTGTCCAGGCAGCATGGACGAACTTGCGGGCCGCCGTCATGCCGCCGTCGAGGTACAGCGCGCCGATCAGCGCCTCGCAGACGTCGCCGAGCACGTTGAGGGTTTCATGCACCCGTTGTTCGCGGGCGGTGCGTTCGAGCCGGACGTGGGCGCTGGCGCCGATGGCGCGGGCGACGCTGGCGCAGGTCTCGCCCCGTACCAGCTCGACGAAGCGGCGATTGAGCCGGCCCTCGCTTTCGCGCGGGAAGCGCTCGAACAGCCAGTCGGCGATGATCAGCCCGAGCACGCGGTCGCCCAGAAACTCCAGCCGCTGATAGCTGGGGCCAGGCAGCGAGGTGTGGGTGAGGGCTTCCTCCAGCAGGGCAGGCGTCTTGAAACGGCGTCCGAGTGCCTGCTCGGCCCAGTCGAGAGCGGCGGTATCGTTCATTGGACCTTCTGGAACAGACGCTCCCAGCGGACCGTCTTGTGCCACTTCCAGGGCTCCCAAAGCCGGGCCTCGCCGTTGGTGGAGAAGAACAGGATCTCGGCGCGGCCGACCAGATTCTCGGCTGGCAAGAAGCCGACCCCGTCTTCCATCGGGGATACCCGGCTGTCGAGCGAATTGTCGCGGTTGTCGCCCATGGTGAAGTAGTGACCCGCCGGCACGTAGAACGGACGGGTGTTGTCGTGCGGCCCGAAGCCCTGCAGGTCGAGCGTCATGTAGCTGCGGCCGTTGGGCAGCGTCTCGCGATACTGGGGATAGCGGCACACGGCCTGGCCGGTGTCGTCGGTCACCCGGTAGAAGGGGTACATCGGGCAGTCGGTGTTCGGGCTGACCCTGACCACGAAATCCGCCACTTTCTCGCGCTTAACCGCCTGGCCATTGATGTAGAGCGCGCCGCCCTTCATCTGGATCATGTCGCCAGGCATTCCGATGATACGCTTGATGAAGTCGGTCGAATTGTCCTTGGGCAGCTTGAACACGGCCACGTCGCCCGGTTCAACCGCACGGTCGGGGATGCGACCCTCGATCGGCATGATGCCGAGCGGGAAAGAGTAGCGGCTGTAGCCGTAGGGATATTTGGAGACGAACAGATAGTCGCCGACCAGCAGGCCCGGCAGCATCGACTCCGAGGGGATATTGAACGGCTCGTAGGCGATCGAGCGGAAGCCGACCGCGATCAGCACCGCATAGACGATGGTTTTCAGCAGTTCCTTGCTTTCCTCCAGCCAGCCCGCGGGCTTCTCGGGCGTCGCTTTCGGTTGCGGCTTGCCGGCCTCGGTGAGGGGCGGAGAAGCGGGGGTGTCAGGATCGGCCATGCGGGTCCACCGGTTGCGAAGGAAGGGGCGCACTTGGCCCCGGGAGGGGGTTCAAGTCAAGGGAGAGGGGGTGCCAGCCGGGCCGTCGGGCAGGGGGCGGGCGAAGATGATGACCACTGCCTGCGCCCAGGGATGATCGTCAGTCAGCGTCAAATGGATGTCGGCCGCCATGCCGGGCGGGGTGATGGCGGCCAGCCGTACGGCGGCGCCGCCGGTCAGGCTCAGCGTGGGCTGGCCGGTGGGCAGGTTAATGACGCCCATGTCGCGGAAGAACACACCGGCGCGAAAGCCGGTGCCCAGTGCCTTGGCGCAGGCCTCCTTGGCGGCGAAGCGTTTGGCGTAGCTCGCCGCGCGGGTGAGTTCTCGCCGTTCCGAACGGGCGATCTCGACCTCAGTGAAGATGCGATTGATGAAGCGGGCACCGAACCGTTCGATCGAGGCGCTGATGCGCTCGATGTTGGCGAGATCGTTGCCCAGTCCGATGATCATTGAAGACGTCCGGCGTCCATGGCCGCGCGCATGTCGCCGATCGCGCGGTCGAGGCCAACGAATACCGCCTCGCCGATCAGGAAGTGGCCGATATTGAGTTCGGCCAGTTCGGGAATGGCGGCGACCGGGCCGACGTTGTCGGTGCGCAGGCCGTGGCCGGCATGGACCTCAAGGCCCAGCGCCGCGCCGTGACGGGCGGCTTGCGTCAGCCGTTCCAGCTCGACCACAGCGGCGCTGCCGGCGAGATGGCTGTAGCGGCCGGTGTGCAGCTCGACGACGGGCGCGCCGAGCCGGGCGGCGGCCTCCAGTTGGCGCGGGTCGGGCTCGATGAACAACGATACACGGATGCCGGCCTCGCGCAGGGCGGTCACCATCGGGGTCAGCCGTGCCAGGCCGCCCACCACGTCCAGCCCGCCTTCGGTGGTGCGCTCCTCGCGGCGTTCCGGCACGATGCAGGCGGCGTGCGGCCGGTGGCGAAGCGCGATGGCGAGCATCTCGTCGGTGGCGGCCATTTCCAGATTGAGCGGGCGGTCGATCTCGGTGACCAGGCGCGCGATGTCGTTGTCCGAAATGTGGCGCCGGTCCTCCCGCAGATGCGCGGTAATGCCGTCGGCGCCGGCGGCGACCGCCAGCCGGGCGGCCTTCACCGGGTCGGGGTGCACTCCGCCGCGTGCGTTGCGGATGGTCGCCACATGGTCGATGTTGACCCCCAGACGCAGACGAGACCCGGTCATGCGGCACCTCTCTCATGAAGGCGCTGGCGAGCCCGCAGCCGCCTGGCGCGTTGGTGATGGGCAAAGACGATCAGCTTGCGCATGGCGATATACGCCAGAACCCAGCCGATTGCAGCCAGTACGATGGCGCCCGCGGCAAAGGCCGGGCCGAAGTGTTCGATGGCGTCGACGGGATGCTGGAAGAAGGTGATCAGGCTGATGTCGGGGGTGCTCGCCGACGGGTGTTTGCCCACCAGCATTTCACCCAGACCAATATCGGCGGCCATCAGCAGCCCGACCACCACCGGGTTGCCGAAGAGGATGGTGGCGAGCGTGGCGGCGAGCAGATTGCCGCGCGTCACCAACGCGAGCGCCATCGCCAGCACCACATGCAGGCCCAGCGGCGAGAAGGACATGGCGATACCGGAGGCCACCCCGGCGGCGATGCCATGCGGCGTGCCCGGCAGTCGCAGCAGGCGGTGACGATAGTAGAGCAGGGTCCGGCGCAGCCCCTGGCGCGGCCACAGCCGGTTGATCAAGCGCGGGATCAGCGGCAGGGGCTGGCGGCGGCGGAACATCGCGGTTCAGGCCTTGAGGCCGCGACTCCCGGGCTTGATGGCGGGGATGGCGGCCAGCTCGGGCGGAAGGTGGTCCGCCGGGTAGGCCGGCACCGACAAGCGGACCAGCGGGAAGAACGGCACGCCGAGGTCGGCCTGGCCGCTGGAACGATCCACCAGGCTGCCGGCGGCGATCACCGTGCCGCCATGGTCTTCGATGCAGCGGATGCACTCACGCGAGGACAAGCCGGTGGTGACCACGTCCTCCATCATGAACACGCGGGCGCCGGCCGGAATCTCGAAGCCGCGCCGCAGGGTGAACTGGCCGTCGACGCGTTCGGTGAACAGTGAGTCGACACCCAGCGCGCGGGCCATCTCGTAACCCACCACGACGCCGCCCATGGCCGGCGAGACAACGAGGTCGATCTGACCGCGGATGTCGGCGGGCAGGCGTGCCGCCAGTGCCTGGCACAGGCGCTCGGCGCGCGGCGGCGACTTCAGGACCAGTGCGCACTGGAGATAGAGTGACGAGCGCAGCCCCGAGGAGAGGATGAAATGCCCTTCGAGCAGGGCGCCGGCGGCGCGGAATTCCGCCAAGACATCGTCATCCGTCATCATCGTGATCCTGCCTGTACTGTCAGCCGTGGCGGCGTTCGACCGCGCCCACGACCTGGGTTGCCCTAAGAGCTGCCTGCACCCTTGTCAAATGGCGCAGGTCGGCCACTTCGACATCGATCTCGAACGTGGCGAACTGGCGGTCGCGATGCAGCAGCCTGACGTTGGCGATATTGGTGTCGCTCTGGGCCATGATGCCGGCGACGGTCGCCAGCGCGCCGGGTTCATTGCGCATGACCACCGTCAGGCGGCCGATGAAGCGCTCCGGGCCGGAATCGCCATGCCAGCGCAGGTCGACCCAGCGGTCAGGGACGTGGGCCAGCGATTCAAGGCTGTGGCAGTCAATGGTGTGCACAAGCACGCCCTGGCCGGTCTGCCGGATGCCGACGATGCGGTCGCCCGGCACCGGGTGACAGCATTCGGCCAGATGGACGGCGACACCGGGGGTCAGGCCCTGGATCGACAGCGCCAGCGGTGCCGGCTCCTTGTGTTCGTCCACGTCGGCGGCCTTGCGGCCGCGCTTCGGTTTGCTCACCGAACCGGGCAGGATGGCCTCCATCACCGCCTCGTCACCGAGCTGGTGGCTGGCGAGCGCCAGATACAGCTGCTCCTCGTCAGCGAGCTTCAGCCGCACCAGCGCGTCCCTGATCGCGCCGTCCGCCAACGGTACCTTCAGCCGTTCCACCAGCGCGTCAAGCAGGCGCCGGCCAAGGGCGATCCCATCTTCCCGCTCCTTATGGCGGACGAAGCGGCGGATGGCCGAGCGGGCCTTGCCCGTAATGGCGAAGGCTTCCCACGCCGGATCAGGTTGCTGCGCGGACGAACGGAGAATCTCCACCTGGTCGCCATTGGCCAGCACGGTGCGCAGCGGCACCACCCGGCCGTTGACCTTGGCGCCGACGGTGGTGTCGCCTAGCTTGGTGTGAACGGCGTATGCGAAATCGACCGGCGTGGACCCCTTGGGCAGCTGGATCAGCTCGCCCTTGGGGGTGAAGCAGAAAACCTGGTCCTGGAACATCGCCATGCGGGTGTGTTCCATGAACTCCTCGGGCGTCGAGGCGTGTTCAAGGATTTCCAGCAGGTCCTGCAGCCACGGGTACTGCTTGCCGCCCTCCGTCTGCAGGTGCTGCTTGTAGGCCCAGTGGGCGGCGAGCCCCAGTTCCGCCTGGGCGTGCATCTCGTGGGTACGGATCTGGATTTCGATCCGCATCCGTCCCGGCCCCATCACCGTGGTATGCACCGAACGGTAGCCGTTGCGCTTGGGCGTCGAGATGTAATCCTTGAACCGGCCCGGCACGGTTGGCCATCGCTGGTGAATGAGCCCCAGCGCCTGATAGACCTGCGGCGTGCTGTCCACCAGCACCCGAAACGCCATGATGTCGGAAAGCTGCTCGAAGCTGATGTCTCGCTCGTGCATCTTTTTCCAGATCGAGTGCGGCTGCTTCTCGCGGCCGAACACTTCGGCCCTGATTTCGTTCTGGGCGAGCAGGGCGGTCAGGTCCTCGATGACCCGCGGCACCAGGTCTCCGGCGGTTTCCCGCAACTGGGCCAGCCGCCTGGTGATCGTCTCGTAAGCCGGTGGATCAAGTTCACGAAAGGCGATGGCGGCAAGTTCGTTCTTGAACTCGTACATGCCGATGCGCTCGGCCAGTGGCGCATAGATGTCCAGCGTTTCGCGAGCGATGCGACGGCGCTTATCCTCGTTCTTGATGAAATGCAGCGTGCGCATGTTGTGCAGGCGATCAGCGAGCTTGACCAGCAGCACGCGGATGTCGTCCGACATGGCGAGCAGGAACTTGCGGAAGTTTTCGGCTGCCCGTTCAGTATCGGTCTGGGCTTCAATGCGCGACAGCTTGGTGACGCCGTCCACCAGCCGACCGACATCGGCGCCGAACAGTTTGTCGATCTGTTCCTGCGTTGCCACCGTATCCTCGATGGTGTCGTGCAGGATCGCTGTGGCGATGGTCTTGTCGTCGAGCTTGAGGTCGGTGAGGATGCCCGCCACTTCGATGGGGTGGGAGAAATAAGGGTCGCCGCTGGCCCGCAACTGGGTGCCATGGGCCTTCATCGAGAACACATAGGCGCGGTTCAGCAGGTCCTCGTCCGCCTCCGGATCGTAGGCTCTGACCTTCTCGACCAGCTCGTACTGCCTGAGCACCTGTTCCAGTCACTTCCCGCGCCACGAAAAAACCCGGCGCGGCGCCGGGCTTCTTCTTGCTAACTCCGCCAGTTCCCAACGATATTGGGGAGAGCGGCGTCGAGGTCAACCTCGCAATACGGGTGTCGGGCCATCGCCGTGCAGGTGTGGCCGCACTGTGACTTATTCGCCGACTTATTCGTCGCCGACGTCGTCGTCCTCGACCGCCGGACGCGGCGGCTGGGCGGCCGTCAGGCGCAGTGCCGCGGCCGAGGCGGCCAGCGAGACCTCCTCCTCCGGCACGTCGTCCTTCACCTCGATGACCTTCTGCATCGACTGCACGAGGGCTTCCTGCAGCGACTCGATCGATACGGTTTCCTCGGCGATCTCGCGCAGCGCGACCACCGGGTTCTTGTCACGATCACGGTCGACCGTCAGTTCGGCGCCGCTGGAAATCTGCCGCGCCCGCTGGCCGGCGTAGAGAACCAGATCGAAACGGTTGGGAACCTTTTCAACGCAATCCTCGACGGTAACGCGCGCCATGGCCAAGCCTCTCTCGAAATCCACAGGATGAACCGGCGCGGCTATCAGCCCTGCCCGGCAAAGTCAAGATTTTCAGCGGTTCAGGACGCTGCACGCTGTGGCAGATACTGAGTCGGGTTCATGGCCTGTCGGCCCCGGCGGATCTCGAAATGCAATTGCGGACGGTCGACGGCGCCGGTCGCGCCGGCCCGGGCCACGGGATCACCCTGACGCACCGTGTCGCCGCGTGAAACCAGCAGTTCCTGGTTGTGGGCATAGGCGGTCACCCAGCCGTCGCCATGCTTGATGAGCAACAGCCAGCCGAAGCCGGCCAGGCCATCGCTGGCATAGGCGACCACGCCATCGGCGGCGGCCCGCACGGTGGTGCCCCGGTTGACCGCGATGTTGATGCCATCGTTGTGCAGCCCGCCAGCCTTGGGGCCATAGCCGGAGATGACGCGACCCTCGACGGGCCAGGTGAAACGGCCGGCAAAGCTGCCAGGCCGGGGGATGGGCGCCGGCGTGGCCGTGGCCGGCCCGGTCTTCGCGACGCTGCCGGGGGCGGCTTCGCCGGTGCTGGCGAGCGCCTGACCGGATGTCGTGATCGGGTCGGGCGCGGCGCTTCCGCTCGCCGGCAGGCGCAGGCGCTGGCCGATCCGCACGCCGTAAGGGGCGGCAAGATCGTTGAGGCGGGCAAGCGCCGTCAGGTCGACTCCGTAGGCGCGGGAGATGGCGTAACCTGTCTCACCGGGCTGGACGACATGGTAGCGCGCGGCCGGTATGGTCAGTCGCTGGCCCGAGCGCAGCGCATAGGGCGGCTCCAGCCCGTTGGCACTGATGAGGTCGCGCAGTTCGACCCCGGTACGTCGTGACAAGGCAAACAATGTCTCCCCCGGCTGGACCACCACCGTGCCGCCGCTGACGGCCACTGGACTGGCTCTGGCCGGGGCAGGCGGCGACGGCGTTGCCGGACGAGCGGCGGTTGCCGCCGGCGTACTGCGCCGCGGCGGCGGGGCGGGGCGGGCGGCGTGTCGGGTTGGGGTTGGGGCGGACCGGGACTTCTGTTGCCTCGGCGCCGGTGCTTGTGATCGGGCCTGTTCCTGGGCGCGGGCCTGTTCCTGGGCGCGGGTTTGCGCCTGGGCGGCGGCCTTCACGCGCTCGAAGTTGGATGAGCCGCAAGCCGCCAGCATGCTTGCGACCACAAGACACAGTATCTTGTGGGCAACCCGTTTCATGACGCTGACTCTAGAGGAACCGGCTACTCCCGCAAAGAGTCTCCGGTCCGGTGTTAGCGGGTGAAGCCTTCAAAGCCGGCGGTGAGCGCGGCCATCGATTCCCGGTGCGTCAGGTCAAGGTGCAGCGGCGTGACCGACACATAGCCCTCGCGCATCGCCTTGATGTCGGTTTCATGCCCCGGCTCGCGGATTTCCCGGCCCAGGCCGAACCAGTAATAGGGGAAGCCGCGCACGTCGATGCGCTCCTCGATGACGGTGGCGCCGAGATCGCGGAAGCCCTGTTCGGTGACGCGCACGCCCTTGATCTGCGCCACGTCGTGCGGCGGGAAGTTGACGTTCATCAGCACGCCCTTGTGGCCGCCGGTGCCCCAGCCGGTGGCCAGCAGCTGGCGGATCACCGCGACGCCGAAGGCGCGCGCCGGGGCGAAGGCCTCGGCGCCCACCGGCCGTTCGATGGTGGCCTGGCTCAGCGCGATTGACGGCACACCGGCCAGCGTGCCTTCCATCGCCGCCGACACCGTGCCGGAGTAGGTGACATCCTCGGCGAGGTTGGCGCCGCGGTTGACGCCGGAAAGCACCAGGTCCGGCCGGCGGCCGTCCACCAGCTTGCCCAGCGCCATCATCACCGAGTCGGTGGGGGTGCCGCGCACGCCGAAACGACGCGGGCCGAACTGCTGTACGCGGATCGGCTGGCTCAGCGTCAGCGAATGGCCGGCACCGGACTGTTCCTCCAGCGGCGCCACCACCCACAGATCGTCGGACAGCTGGGCGGCGATCTCTTCCAGCACCGCCATGCCGGGGGCATGGATGCCGTCGTCGTTGGTCAGCAGGATACGCATCAGCGGGCGGGCTCCGATCGAGTGGGCTCCAGGCGGGTGAGGCCGCCCATGTAGGGCTGCAGGGCGGCGGGAATGGCGATGCTGCCATCGGCCTGCTGGTGGTTCTCCAGCACGGCGATCAGGGTGCGGCCGACGGCCAGTCCCGAGCCATTGAGGGTGTGGACGAAGCGGGTCGCCTTGTCGCCCTTCGGCCGGCAGCGGGCGTTCATCCGCCGGGCCTGGAAGTCGCCGCAGTTGGAGACCGACGATATCTCGCGATAACGCTCCTGGCCGGGCAGCCAGACCTCGATGTCGAAGGTCTTGGTGGCGGAAAAGCCCATGTCGCCGGTGCACAGCATCATGGTGCGGTGGGGCAGTTCCAGCTTGCGCAGGACGGTCTCGGCGCAGGCGACCATGCGCTGATGCTCCGCGTCCGACTGCTCGGGCGTGGTGATGGCGACCATCTCCACCTTGTGGAACTGGTGCTGGCGGATCATGCCGCGGGTGTCGCGGCCGGCCGAACCGGCCTCGGCGCGGAAGCACGGAGTGAGCGCGGTCAGCCGCAGCGGCAGCGCCTCGCTGTCGAGAATGTCGCCGGCCACCAGGTTGGTGAGCGACACCTCGGCGGTGGGGATCAGATAGAAGGCCGGGTCGTTGGTGGACTTGAACAGGTCCTCCTCGAACTTCGGCAGCTGGCCGGTGCCAAACATCGCCTCGGCGCGCACCAGATAGGGCACCGCTGTTTCGGTGAAGCCATGCTCGGTGGTCTGGATGTCGAGCATGAACTGGCCGAGCGCGCGCTCCAGCCGGGCCAGCGGGCCTTTCAGCACGGCGAAGCGGGCGCCCGACAGCTTGGCGGCGGCCTCGAAGTCGAGCCCCAGTGCCTCGCCGAGGTCGACATGGTCGCGGGGCGTGAAGTCGAAGGCGCGGGGCGTGCCCCAGCGGCGGACCTCGACGTTGGCGCTCTCGTCCGGCCCGTCGGCGACGTCGTCCTGTGGCAGGTTGGGGATTTCCGCCAGTTTCGCGCTCAGGGCCGCCTGGGTCTGGCGTTCCTGGTCCTCCAGCGCCGGCAGCCGGTCCTTCAGCGCCGCCACTTCGGCCTTGAGCGCGTCCGCCGTGGCGGTGTCCTTTCGGGCCATCGCCTGGCCGATCAGCTTGGAGGCCTCGTTGCGGCGCGCCTGGGCCTGCTGCATCTCGGTTTGCACGGCGCGCAACGCCTGGTCGAGCGCGAGCAGGCCGTCGGCAAGCGGTGTCAGGCCCCGGCGGGCAAGGCCGGCGTCGAAGGCCGTGGGGTTGTCGCGGATGGCGCGGATGTCATGCATGGGGGCCCCGGGAGTCGATCAATGGACTAGTCGCTGCCTCCTGTGGCCCGCCATCGCGCAAAACTCAAGCGTCGGTGTCGAGGGCGCGTCATTGCAGGGGGGCGGTGCTGGCGGGTTCAATGACCGCGACCCTCAGACGGGCGGCTCCCTGTTCCACGGCGACCGCCCGTTGCGTGCCGGTGTCGTCGGGGCGTCCTTCGGTGACGTCAAGGCCCGCCGCACTCAGGGTCGCGATCACTGCCTTGGCGCGGTCGGCGGCCAGGCGACGGGCTGTGGCCGGGCGGCCGTCGGTGGCGTCCGAGGCGTAACCAGTGACGGTCACGGCACCGGCGTGCCAGCGTTTGAGTGCCCACAGACTGTTCTTCAGCGCGCTGTCGTCGGCGCTGAGTTCGGCCGATCCGGCCGGAAAGCGGATCATGAGAGGTACGCCCACCGGCGGTACGATTTCCACCGTCCAGTCGCTGAAATGGCTTTGCAGCCGGGTCTCCAGACGTCGCAGTTCGCCGACGCTGGCGACACCGATGCCCACGGGCACGCGCAGTCGCTGCGCGACCCGGTCCACGAGCATGGCCTCGACGGGAACACCCAGTGCCAGGGTGATGACCTGCTGGATCTGGCCGGCCTGGGCGCTGTTCTTCGATTCTGTTTCGCGCAGTTGCAGGAACGAACGCATGGCCGCTTCCGCCTGACGCAGTCCGGCGTCCTGGCGGGCTTGCGCCGACCCGCGGAGCACCTGGTCAAGGGTGACGGTCACCGGTCGTTGCAGGCGGGCCGACAGTCGCTCTCCCAGCGCCCGCCCGGCCCCCTCCCGGTAGGTGTCGGTGAGGATGACCGCCTCGACGGCAATTGCCGTCGGGTTGGCATAATCGATGGTGAAATCAGTGATCCGGGTGCGTTCCTTGCCGAAATGGCGTTGAATGTCGGCACGGATGACGGTGCTGGCCACCGTTTCCCAGGCGATCTGCCGCAGCGACATGGCAAGCGGTATGGAGGCGCCGGCAAACATGGCGACGATGGCCACCGTCTGCCAGAATCCGGTGCGCGGCGTCAGGTGCGTGCCGAAGCCGAACAGCTTTGCCATCACCGAGACGGTGAGCGCGATCGCCAGCAGGTTGGTCATGAACAGCCCGAGCGCGCCGCCGAAAATCGTCCAGTTGCCCACCGCCAGGCCGTAGCCGACTACCGCCAGCGGCGGCATCAGGGCGGTCGCGATGGCGACTCCGACAATGGTCTCGCCGCGCTGCTTGATGACGGCGTAACCGCCGGCCATGGCCGAGAACACCGCCACCAGCAGGTCGAACAATTGTGGCCGGGTGCGGGCAAGGATTTCCGGCGTCGGCGAGGTCAGCGGCGACAGTTTGACGATCAGGAACGAGGTGGCGATGGCCAGCAGGGCGCCAGTGCCCAGGGTGATGATGGCGTTGCGCATCTCGCGGTAGTCGAGCAGCACCAGCGAGAAGCCGAGCGCAACGATCGGCCCCATCAGCGGCGAGATCAGCATGGCGCCGATCACCACGGCAGGGGAGGATTGCAGCAAGCCGAGGATCGCGATGCCGCAAGAAACAATGACCATGAAACCGTAACGCATGGTCCAGACACTGTCCTGGGCAACATGGTCGAGGATCGGCGGATGGTCGATCGGGGCGACAACGTCGCGGTGCCAGGCCACCCAGATCCGCCTTGGCAGCCCGCGCAGGACGCTGAAGAAGTCGCTGGTGAAGGGGTCGTTGACCACCTTGCTCGATAGGCTCTCCCGGTCCGGTGAGGCGGGCGTGGGGGCGTCGGTCATGGTGTCGGGCCTTGGGTGGTTGAGCAACGGAGCGCAACCATGGTTTAATGGCGTGCTGGTTGGCAATCCCCGCGTCAAGGCTTGTGGACCGGGCGTGCGTCGTTCGCGTGGAGTTCAGGCATGCGCTGGAGATGAATGGATGAAACTCATCATCGCGATCATCAACTCCTACAGGCTCGACGAGGTTCGGGACGCGCTCACCGGCGCCGGCGTGAGCGGGCTCACCGTGACCGAGGTCAAGGGCTACGGCCGGCAGAAGGGCCAGACGGAAATCTACCGGGGGGCTGAATACCACACCACCTTCGTGCCCAAGCTGAAGCTGGAACTGGTGGTGCCGGACGGCCTGGCCCCCGTGGCGGCCGAGGCGATCCGCGCCAGCGCCAACGCCGGCCAGATCGGCGATGGCAAGATCTTCGTGCTCGACGTCGCCCAGGCCTTGCGCATCCGCACCGGCGAGCGCGACGACGACGCGCTCTGAGGCGCTTTGAAGATCAGTGTTCAGCCACGCGTCAAGTAGCGGCGCAGCCGCTCGACGGCGGCGTCCAGCACGGCCTCCTGCTTGCAGAAGCAGAAGCGGATCAGCCGTTGCGTCACCGGCTGGTCGTAGAAGGCGCTGAGCGGGATCGTCGCCACCCGGGCCTCGCGCACCAGCCGCAGCGCGAACTCGGTGTCGTCGCAGTCGGCGAAGCGCCCGTAACCGCAGGTCAGGAAGTAGCTGCCGGCGCTCGGGAGCACCTCGAAGCCGAGACCGGCAAGGCCGCGGGCCAGCCGGTCGCGGCGGGCCTGCATGTCGGCGGCGAGGGTGGTGAAATAGTCGTCCGGCAACGCCAGCCCGTAGGCGACGCCCGCCTGCAAGGCCGGGGGCGTGGTGAAGGTCAGGAACTGGTGCACCTTGGCGACCAGGTCGATCAGCGCCGGCGCGCCCGAGAGATAGCCGACCTTCCAGCCGGTAAGGCTGAAGGTCTTGCCGGCGGAGCCAACGCGCAGACAGCGCGCCGCCATGCCGGGGCGGGTCATCAGCGGTACATGGCGGGCGCCGTCGAACACCAGATGCTCATAGACCTCGTCGCACAGCACCGGGATGTCATGGCGGCAGGCCAGCTCCGTCAGCAGGTCGAGTTCGTCGTCGCCGAGCAGGGTGCCGCACGGGTTGTGCGGGCTGTTGACGATGATCAGCCGGGTCTTGTCCGAGCAGGCGGCACGCAGCGCCGCCTCCGGCAATCGCCATGCCGGCGGCGCCAGCCGCAGCACCCTGGGCACGGCACCGGCGGCGCGGATGATCGGCAGATAGCTGTCATAGACCGGCTCGAACACGATCACCTCGTCGCCCGGGTTGACCAGCGCGAGGATCGCCGCCGTCAGCGCCTCGGTGGCGCCGGAGGTCACCAGCACGCCGCGCTCGGGATCGATGTCGAGGCCGTGGAAGCGCCGGTCATGGTCGGCGACCGCCTGACGCAGCGAGGCCAGCCCGCGCATCGGCGGATACTGGTTGGGGCCGTCAATGAGCGCGCGCGCGGCTGCGGCCTTGATGTCCGCCGGGCCGTCGGTGTCGGGGAAGCCCTGGCCGAGGTTGATGGCGTCGTGCTCGACGGCCAGCGCCGACATTACCGTGAACACGGTGGTGGGCAGGGTGGCGAACTGGCGGTTTCCGGTGATGCTCATGGCCTCCTCCTAGCCAATCTGCCGGGGTGGATACAATGCGGGACCGTCGGGGGCAGCGTCCGCCGGTCTTGGCAAGCCCGAGGCAACGCCTTAAGCGCAGGAGTAGATGGCGGGGACGGGGCGCGGAGCCTGACCCGGAAGCCGGCGCAGACCGGCAAGGAGCAAGGGAGCGGGGATGACGGAGGAAGCAGGAACGTCGGCGGCGCCGCATATCGGTCAGAAGGTCGGGCTGTGGCTGGCGCCGTTGCTGGGTATCTCCCTGCTGCTGCTGCCGACTCCCGAAGGTCTAACGCCGGCGGCCTGGCGGGTGGTCGCCATCGCGATCTGGATGGGACTCTGGTGGGCAACCGAGGCGGTGCCCATTGCCGCCGCCGCGTTGTTGCCGATCGTCGCTTTTCCGTTGCTGGGCGTGACGACGCTGAAGGCCGCCACCACGCCCTATGCCGAGCCGATCATCTTCCTGCTGTTGGGCGGTTTCCTGATCGCCGCCTCGCTGGAACGGTGGGGTCTGCACCGGCGCATCGCGCTGGCGGTGCTGGCGCGGGTCGGGACCAGTCCCGCCCGACTGGTGCTGGGTTTCATGATTGCCACCGCGTTCCTGTCGATGTGGATATCCAATTCGGCGACCACCATGATGATGGCGCCCATCGCGCTCTCGGTTGCGGCCGTGATGGGCGGCGACGAGGCCGACAACCAGCGCTTCGCTGCCTGCCTGCTGCTGGGAATATGCTACGCGGCCTCGATCGGCGGTGTCGGCACACTGATCGGTACGCCGCCCAACGTGTTGGCGGCCGGCTACCTACGCCAGACCTTCGGGCTGGAGCTGAGTTTCATCGACTGGATGAAAGTGGGAGTACCGATTGTCCTGGTGCTGACGCCGCTCACCTGGTGGCTGATGGTACGGCGGGCGATTCCGGTGCGGATTTCCGGCGAGGCGGGGAGCGCGACCTTCATCGCGGCGGAGCGCGCGCGGCTCGGGCCGGTCAGCCGCCCGGAATGGCGCACGGCCTTGTGCTGCATCGCCATTGCGCTGGCGTGGATGTTCCGGCCGCTGCTCGCCGACCTGCCTGGCCTGGGGGCGCTGTCCGACGAGGGGCTGGCGGTGGGCATGGCGATGCTGATGTTCGTCATTCCCGCTGGCAGCGCCAGCGCGCCGCAGGCGCGACTGCTCGACTGGTCGGCCGCAAGATCGGTGAACTGGGGTGTGATCCTGCTGTTCGGCGGCGGTCTCAGTCTGGCGGCGGCCATGGACCAGTCGGGACTGGCGCGGGCGCTTGGCGAGGCGCTGGCGGGTCTTGGGGCCTGGCCGGTGATCGCGCTGGTGCTGCTGCTGTGCGCTGTGGCTACCTATCTGTCTGAAATCATGAGTAATACAGCTCTGGTGGCGGCATTGCTGCCGGTGCTGGGGGCGGGCGCCAAGGCCAGCGGCATCGACCCGCATTTGCTGATTGTGCCAACGGCCATCGCGGCCAGCTGCGGCTTCATGCTGCCGGCGGCGACGGGACCCAACGCCATTGTGTTCGGCACCGGGCGGATCGAGATGCGCCAGTTCATCCGTGCCGGTTTCATCGTCGATATCGCGGCGATCCTGGTGGTGGCGCTGGTATGCAGCCTGCTGGTGCCGGTGGTGTTTGGCTGACAGGCGATCATGCGCCGTCCCGACGCGACGGGTCGATACAGGCAATACTTGATGGCCTGGTAACTTTATGCCACTTTGCCGCGGGGTCGATATAACGACAGGATGGCCGATGAAAATGCGGTCTTGGCTTCTGCCGTGTCTGCTGGCGGCGGGCATGGTAGGCGCAGTGGCGGCAGGGCAGGCGACGGCGCCGGTACCTGACATCGCGTTTCAGTATCGCATCGTGCGCGACGGCAAGCCCGTCGGGCGTCATATGGTGCAGCTGTTCGATGGCAAGGGCGAGCGAGATGTCCATGTCGCCTTCTCCATCGATACCAGGATCGCGCTGTTCAAGGTGCGGGTGAAGCACGACGCCTGGGAGCGCTGGGATGGTGCTGGCGCCCTCAAGGAACTGCGCGCCTCGACCGACGGCCCGACAAAGCTGAGCGAAGTGCTGGTGGAGCCTGCGGGGCCGCGTGTATACACGTTGCTGGCCAACGGCGAGCAGCAACGTATTCAAGGCGGTTTCATCCCGACCAGCTTCAGCAACATCGAGGGGGTGTTCGAGGGGCAGCGCCGGGATATCAACCTGCTCGACACCATGAACGGCAAGCTGCGGCCGTCCTATGCCGTGCGGAAGAATCTCAGCGATCCTTCCTGTGATTGCGATGGCTCCGGAGCGTCGGCCTATTACGAAATCTATGCCAAGGACAACGGCAAACTGACCCACCGGGTCTGGCTTGACCGAGACGGACTGGTGTTGAAACTGGGGCTGCAGACGCGCTTCGGCTATTATTTTGAGTATCAGCGCGAGAGCGTCAGCCGCAAATCGCCGGCCTGACGCCTGACACACCGGCGCCCGATCGCGAGGCGACACCTTTCCCGCCAGGCCGGACGCCGTATCGGCACGGGCGGCGTTGTGCCGTATCGGCACGGGCGGGACGACATGCATGGAATCGACACATGCTGTGGCTGAGTGTGTCAGGCGATTCTTTTTCAAAACAACAAGTTAGGTGTCTGGCCGGCTGGCTGGCTTCTTGCGTCGAGGTAAGCGCGACCGTCGGCATGTCCTGCATGCCGCGGGTGCGCGCCGGTGACGCCACAAGCCTGAGCAGGTGTGACCGGGACACTAAACGGCGACGCATGCCTTGGCGTGCGTCGCCGTTTTTCTGTTTCGCCGGCATGGTGGCGATACCCCGACGGTACGGGTAGATTTTGTGTATTACTCAGAATAATGACGCGCCGCAACAAACCGGCTTGACACTCAGCTGAGCGGCACTTAAATCATACTGCATGTTCTGAGTATGGCTCAATTTAGCGGCAACCCCCGTGCCGCGCAGGGAATGAGGAATTGAACATGATGCGTCCACTGATGTTTGTCGCAGCTCTGCTGGCGTCCACGACCATGCTGAGCGGTGCGTCTTTGGCCCAGTCCGATGCCGAGGTCTGCCAGGCGATGCCGGCGCAGATCGAGCAGGCCGCCAGCGCTGCCGGTGAAACCAAGGAGGCCAAGCGCGCCCTGGTACTCCGCCAGACCGGCATCAAGCTGTGCGAGGAAGGCAACCGGCGCGCTGCGCAGAAGAAGTTCAAGGAAGCACTGAACGTGCTCGGCCAGCCTGCGGCCTGAGCGCCCTGTCCAATCCAAGTCGGCCTGACTGCAGGGCCCGGGGTGCCATCGCCCGGGCCCTTTTTTCGTGTGGTGGCGCGTCCGTCTTACAGACTGAGCCGGTCGCGCCGCCGGCGCTTTTCACCGGCGGGAAATCTGCCTATCGATGGGCCTTCCCAGTGGAGGTGGCTTTATGACGGATCTGATCACGCTGACGGTCGAGGGCGATGTCGCCCGGCTGATGCTCAACCGGCCGGACAGGAAGAATGCGGTCAGTCAGGCGATGTGGGATGTGTTGCCGGCGCTGCTGACGACCGTGGAGAATGATCCGCGTGTCAAGGTGATGGTGCTGGGGTCGGCGACACCCGGCATGTTCTGCGCCGGTGCCGACATCGAGGAGTTCGCCCAGTTCGCCGCCGAGCCCGCCTGGCGCGAGGCCAACCAGGCGGCGATCCGTGCCACCCAGGTGCAGCTGGCCCGGCTGGCCAAGCCGACCATTGCCGAGGTCGACGGGGCCTGTGTTGGTGCCGGCTGCGGTCTGGCCATCGCCTGTGACCTGCGGGTGGCCTCGCACACCGCACGGCTGGGCATCACGCCAGCCAAGCTGGGGCTGGTCTATCCGCTGCACGACACCAAGCTGCTGGTCGATCTCGTCGGGCCGTCGCGCGCCAAGTGGCTGCTCTATACCGGCCGGCTGGTCTCGGCCGACGAGGCACTGACCATGGGGCTGGTGGATCACGTGGTGCCGGCGGAGGACCTGCGGGCATCGACGCTCTCGCTGGCGGCATCGATCGCCGCCACGTCGCAGCATACGGTGCGGGCGACCAAGCGGATTGTCCGGCGCATTCTCGACGGTCAGGCGGACGACGATGCCGAGACGGTGGCGCAGTTCAACGATGCCTTTACCGGGCCTGACCACATCGAGGGCGTGGCGGCATTCCGCGCGAAGCGGGCGCCCGTGTTTCCGGTGCGCTGAGCCACCCCGATCCGTTCGGCGGGGCGGGCGCGCCGGCTCGCGCGCCCTAGTTGCCCTTGTTGATGAACTTGTCGGAGATCGAGCACGCCGCTGGACCCAGTATGACGACGAACAGTGTCGGCAGGATGAACAGGATCAGCGGCACGGTCATGATCGCCGGCAATCGGGCGGCCTTTTCCTCCGCGCGCATCATCCGCTCGTTGCGGAACTCCGCCGACAGCACGCGCAGGGACGAGGCCAGCGGCGTACCGTATTTCTCGGTCTGGATCAGTGTCGTCACCACGCCGCGCATGGCCTGCAACTCGACGCGCTTCGACAGGTTGTCGAGCGCCTGCCGGCGGTCCTGCAGGAAGCCCAGCTCAATGGCGGTCAGCGTGAATTCGTCGGCGAGTTCCGGGAAGGCCAAACCCAGCTCACGCGCGACGCGGTTGAACGCGGCGTCGACGGTGAGACCGGCCTCGGCACAGATCACCAGCAGATCGAGCGCGTCCGGCAGGCCCTTGCGGATGGCATCCGAACGCTTCTGCACGGTGTTGGTGACAACGAGGTCTGGCAGTTTGTAGCCGGCGAGCACGGCGCCAAGGGCCGCCAGCGCCTTCATCATCGGCGTTTTGCCCTCCATGACACCGAGGATGTAGATCATGAAAAGCGCAATCAGGCCGAGCGCGACAGGCGCCACCAGACGGGCAAACTGATAGGTGACCACCGCGTCCTTCGAGCGCCAGCCGGCTTGCGCCAGCCGCTCGGCGGCCGTCCGGCTCTGCTCGTCCTGCAGCACCTTGAAGCGGTTGAGGATGTTGCGCATCGCCTCTGTGGCGTCGACCTTGTTGACGACCGCCATGCGCTTGCGTGAGGTGGTGATGCCGGCCTTCAGCTGGTCGCGGCGCTCCTGCAATCCCTTGATGCGGCTGCGCATGGGATCGCGCACCGTCGTTGCCGCCCAGATGGCGAGGATCACCATGAATACCGCCACGCCCGCCATCAGCGTGGCGAGATCGATCGGTGTCATGCCAAAGGGGAGATCGAATTTCTGGGGGTTCATGTCTGGCTTTCCCTCAGATTTCGAAGTTGATCATCTTGGCCATGATGGCACAGCCGATGCCCATCCAGACCAAGGCGCCGCCGCCGGCGATCATCAGTCGCACGTCTTCGGTGAAGGGGGCGACATAGCCAGGGTTCATGGCGGAGACGATGCCAAACACCAGGAATGGCAGGGCACCGACGATGTAGGCGCTGGCCTTGGCCTCCGACGACATCGCCTTGATCTTCAGCTTCATCTGCATCCGCTTGCGCAGTACGTCGGAAAGGTTGCCGAGCGTTTCAGCAAGGTTGCCGCCGGTCTCGCGCTGAATCGCCAGAGTGATGACGAAGAACTGGAATTCGGGCGTGTTGATCCGTTGGGCGGTATCCATCAGCGCCTGTTCCATGGTGCGGCCGATGCGGATCTTGTCGGACACCGTGCGGAATTCCACGCCGACGGGGTCGGGAAGCTCGCGACCCACGATGCTGAGCGATTCGGAGATGGGAAGGCCTGAACGCAGCCCGCGCACCAGCAGATCGATCGCATCGGGAAACAGCTCGATGAATTTCTTGATTCGCCTGCCGATGATCATGCCGACCACCATGTGCGGCACCGCCAGCCCGATCAGAATCCCCAGCAGCAACGCCAGCAGGAACGGCATGCCGAGGCCGACCGCGAACACCACGGTCATGAACAGGAACAGGCCGCCACAGGCCATGCCGTACTGGCCGAGCGTCCAGTCCTTGCCAGTGCGGGACAGGCGGGCGCGCAGTTCGGCGGGGCGCGGGATGAAGCCCTTGACGATGGAATCGAGCTTGCTCTCGCGCAGCGCGAGGATGCGGCGCATCTGGGCCTTGGCCAGAGCGTCCTGGGAGTTGGAGAAGCGTTCGCGCATCTTCTCCAGACGCTGGCCGGCGATCTTGTCGGCGTTAGTGCCGCCGGCGAAGGCGAAGCCCAGCAGCGCCAGCGTCAGCAGCGAGCCCAGCAGGATGACGGCCAGAAGTGCGATCGGTGACATGGCGTTTTCCCGTCCTGCGTCCTGGTTCTCACATGCATTCCATCAGCGCCCGGCCAAGGCCGTAATATTCCGCCCGCTCGTAGAAAGCAGGGCGCAGCCCGGTCGAGACAAAATCGCCGCGCAGCCGGCCGGTCTCGTCCTCGCCGGTGAACTTGAACAGGTAGAGGTCCTGGGTGGTGATGACGTCGCCTTCCATGCCCACGATCTCGGTGATGTGGGTGATGCGACGCACACCATCGCGCATGCGGCTGATCTGGATGATCATGTGCACGGCGTTGGCGATCTGTTCCCGGATCGCCTTGGGCGGCAGGTTTAGGCCGGCCATGTTGACCATGTTTTCAAGGCGGGTCAGTGCCTCGCGCGGCCGGTTGGCGTGCAGCGTGCCGAGCGAGCCGTCATGGCCGGTATTCATCGCCTGCAGCAGGTCGATGGCTTCGGAGCCGCGAACCTCGCCCAGAATGATGCGGTCAGGACGCATGCGCAGCGCGTTCTTGACGAGGTCGCGCATGGTCACCTCGCCGTTGCCTTCAAGATTGGCGGGGCGGGTTTCCAGACGCACCACATGTGGCTGTTGCAGCTGGAGCTCCGCCGCGTCCTCGATGGTGACGATGCGCTCGCCCATGTCGATGTTGCGTGACACGGCGTTGAGCATCGTGGTCTTGCCGGAGCCGGTACCGCCGGAGATGATGATGTTAAGGCGGCAGCGGCCGGCGATTTTGAGCAACTGCGCCATCTTGGGATGGATGTTGCCCTGGTCGGCCATCATGTCGAGCGTGATCTTGCGCTTGGAGAACTTGCGGATCGAGATCGACGCGCCATCGATGGCCAGCGGCGGGATGATACAGTTGACGCGGCTGCCATCGAGCAGGCGGGCGTCGCAGATCGGGCTCGATTCATCGACGCGACGGCCGACCGCGGCGACAATGCGCTGGGCAACGTTGATGAGATGCTGGTCGTCGCGGAAGCGGATGTCCGTCAGTTCCAGCTTGCCCTTGCGCTCGACGTAAATCTGGTTCGGGCCATTGACCATGATGTCGGTCACCGCCTCGTCGGCCAGCAGCGGTTCAAGCGGTCCCAGGCCCAGCATGTCGTTGAGCAGCAGGGTGACGACCTCGCGCTGCTCAAGCTGGTTGAGATTGATGCGCTGCTGCAGCAGCAGCTCGGCGACGATGTCCGACACCTGCTCGGCAACTTCGCCGCGCGACAGCTCGGCGATGGCGGAGGCATCAATATGCTCCATCAGCAGCGGATGGATTTTCTCCTTCGCGGCGATGACGCTGGACTGGCTGCTGGAGCGGGCGACCGCCTTGGGCGGGTCGGGCGTCGGCAGCGGCTCAAGTGCCTTGCCGGCTTCGATCAGATCATTGAGGAGCACGGTGACCGCGTCCCGCGTCTCCATCTCGTTGAGCGTCAGGTTGTTGTCGACAGCAGTCGCCTGGATGCGTTCCTCCAGCGCCGCCATCAGCTCGGGACGCGGGCGATTGCGCCACTCGTCGGGCGGAAAGATCGCCAGCAGATCGTTGGAGAGCAGTTCGTAGATCTGGTCGACGATGGCGCCACGCGCCGCCGGTGCCGGTGTCGTGGGTTCCACCGAGCCAGGCGCCACCAGAGGCCGACGCCCGGCGACCAGGCTGGTCTTGCCGTTGTCCGCGGTCTGCTGTGCCGCGCGTCGTCCGAATCCCAATGGCTTCATGGCGTACTACGCACCTACTTCTTGATGGCCAGCAGCGACTTCAGATCCTTCAGCTTGCCCAGCAGAGAATGTTCGTTCGTCCCGCCGTCCTCGCTCATTGACGCCATGACCTGCTGGGCGAGGTGCGCCAGCTCGGCGGCAACCTTGGTGCCGGTGGCGCTTTGAGCCAGGCTCTTGCCCTGTTTGGCCGCGGCCACGGCGTGTTTGGCGTCGAGCGGCAGCATGATGTCGATCGTGCGTTCCACCGAGGCTTCGAAATCCTTGCGGGCGACTTCAGGCTGACCCTGGGCCGGCACCTTGTTGGCGATAAGCCGAACCTTGGCGGCCGGTGCGTGCATGGACAGGAAGCTGAGCAGCCGGATGGTGTCGCGCGCGGCGGCCAGCGTCAGGTCGGTCACCACAACCACCTCGCTGATTTCGGTCAGCAGGTGGGGGTTCTGCACGGCCAGCAGGCGCGGGAGGTCGATGATCACGGCATCGAATGACTGGACGAGCTGATCCTGCAGGTGATGCAAGGCGGCGCCATCGGTGAGCAAGGGGGCGTTGATCGGGGCCTCGGCCGACAGAATCGCCAGTTTTTCGGAGGCTTTGACGATCGCGCGCTCGATGAACAGGCTGTCGATACGGCCGGGATTTTCCAGCGCGTCGGTCAGGCCGCGGCCGGGTTCGAGATCGAACGACAACGCACCCACGCCGAAGTGGATGTCGAGATCGAGCAGGGCGGTCTTGCGATCGAGTTGTTCGGCGCAGACCCAGGCGATCGAGCTGGCGACCGTCGATGTGCCGACGCCGCCACGCGCGCCAATGACGGCGACAGCAACGTGGGGCCGCGCCTCGTCCTGAGCCGTTACCTTGCTGCCGTGCAGTGCCGCCTGGGCATTGTGCAGGGAGTCACGGACAATTTCCGAATGAAGCGGCTTCAGCAGGTAATCGTGGATGCCCGAGGCCAGCAGATCCCGATACAGGCCGACGTCGTTGATCTCGCCCATCGCGATGACGATGGTGCCTGGCTCGCAGACCTCGGCCAGGGCGTTGATATCGGTCAGCGGATCATGACAGTCGGTGAGGTCGACCATCAGGATCTGCGGCGAGGCGGAAACGGACAACGTCTGCACCGCGTTGCGCAGGCCGCCCTTGTGGATTTTCTCCGCCTGCCAGCCCATGTCTGTGACAACCGGTTTGAGAATCTCGACGGTTGCCTCGTCACACACGAAGGCACAGAAGGCGTCGCGTGCGGCGACGGCGGTGCCGGCTCGCTTGTTCATGGACCAGGGAGCGTTCATGGATCGCTACTCCTTACTTGTTCTTGACGCTGGTTGACGGCAGCGGGTCAGCCCCGGTGGGCTTCTTCTTGGCATAGGCGTCGATGGCCTTGCCGATCTGCTTGGCGTCCGGCCCCTGATAGGTCTTGCCTTGTTCGAGGTCGCGCGGATCAGCGATCATGGCGGCGAGGTTGTTGTTGACCGCGCAGCCGTGATTGCTGCTCATCGCGCCAGTCATCGTCATCACCGGTGCGTCGCTCCAGTCGGGGCAGGCCGGCGGTGTCGCCTGGGCGCGGGAGACGACGAGACGGACTGTTCCGCTCGCGGGGCGGGCGCCGGTCGGAACGGCGACATCCTCGATCAGCATACCGAATCTGGCGGCTACCCGGGCGACTGCCGCGCGTCGGTCGCCGGCGCCGGCGCTGGCCGGATCATCGATGCTGAGATGATCGCCATAGGCGACCCCGATGCCACCAAGGAAGGCCTCAAGGGCCTTGGCGTCAGCGGCCGAAAGACGATTGTCGGTGCCGAATCGCACATCGTGCGTGACAACCTGCGCGCTCACGGTGGGCACCTTCAGCGAAGATACGCCACGATTGTCGCTACAGGCGGCAAGGCCGACCGAAAGAACGAGGGCGCCTGCCAGCAGAGGGAGCGCGGAGGGGATCGGGAAACGGATCATCTGTGCTCTCCTTACTGGAACGAGAAGCCGGGTGCGGCCGCGCTGGCGCCCTGCTGCGCCTGGGCCGGCACCGGCGGGGTGACGGGGGCCGGGGTCTCGGGCTTCTTGCCGGGCGAGAAGGTCCGCCCCAGCAGCCAGCGTTCCAGATCGCTCGGCGCCTTGTAGCCATCGGTGGGCAACTTGATGTTCCGGGCGTTGGTCGGCTTCACCAGGTAGGGCGTGACCACGATGACAAGTTCGGTTTCCTGGCGCTGGAACCTGTCGGACTTGAACAGCGCGCCGATGATCGGCAGATCGCCCAGCCCCGGGGTCTTGGAGACATCCTGGTTGGTGGTGTTGCGCAACAGGCCGGCGATCATGAAGCTCTGCCCGGAGCCCAGTTCGACCGTGGTTTCGGCGCGCCGGGTGGTCAGACCCGGTACGGAGATGCCGTTAACGGTAATCGCACCGGCTGACGACAGCTCGCTCACCTCGGGGCGCACGCGCATGCTGATGCGCTCGCCCGACATCACGGTCGGCGTGAACGCGAGGCCGACGCCATATTCCTTGTACTCGATGAATACCCGGCCGTCCTTGTCGGGAGCCGGAATGGCGAACTCGCCACCGGCGAGGAAGCTGGCGGTCTCGCCCGAAATCGACGTGAGGTTCGGTTCCGCCAGCACCGTGACCAGGCCCTGCTCGGCCAGCGCATCAATGGCGCCTGCCGCGTCGAGCCCCAGCAACGAGCCGGCGCCACCGATGGAGGTGGTGCCATCGGTCAGGCCCTTGAACGTGTAGGCGGTGCCCGCGACCACGGGCAGGCCGGTGACGGGATTGAGCGGCATCGTCACCTGGGCGCCACCCGGCAGGGTGACGGCGCCGGACGGGAAGCCGCTGAGGTCGGTCGCGCCGATATCAACAAAATCGCGGCCGCGCGACAGGTTGAACAGGAAGCCGCCGGTCTGGTCGCGGGTGGCGATGTTGAAGCCCATCTGCTTGAGCAGGGTGCGGCTCACTTCGGCAATCTTGACCTGGAGGTTGACCTGCACCGGCGTCGCGGTCTGGAGCTTGTTGACCACGGTCTGCTTGTCGCCGAGGAAACCCTTCACCAGGCGACCGGCTTCCTCCACCGCTTCGGGTGACGGCACGGTGCCGTTGAGGAAGGTCATGCCGTTGAAGGTCTGCACGTCGATCTCCGACGTCGGCAGGGCGGCCTTCAGCATCCGCTGGATCTGGTCGATGTTGTTGGCGACCCGGACGGTCGCCGAGTAGATTACCTTGTCGGCGCCATCCATGGCGAACAGCGTGGTTTCGCCCTCGCCGGTACCGAATACATAGATCAGCTGGTTGGAGCGGACCTGCACGTCGGCCACCCGGGGGTTGGCGATGAACACATTGGCCGCCGGGCGGTCGAGCCGGATCAGCGAACCCTTGTTGACGCCGATGGACAGTTCGCGGTCGGCTTGCTGGACCGCGGTCTGGCCCGCGAGCGTGGCGACGGGGAAGGCCGCGATGCTGCCTGCGACCGCCACCGAAAGGGCCGACGCGCGCAGGAGGTGGATGGTCTTGCTCATCAGTTTGCCTCCGGGGCAGGCGCGATGGCGCCGCCGATGTTGCTCATGGCGCTGGCCATGGCGTTCATGAAGGTGCCGACTTCCGTTTCATCACGGGCCTGGCCGCGCAGCACGATGACGTTGGTGCCGCGCTTGGCGCCGGGATGCGCGGCCGGCTGGCTGCCACCGCCACCACCACCACCGACCTTGGCGTTGGCGTATTTCGAGACTTCCGAGCCCAGCGTGTAGGTCGGCCGTGCGTCGGACGGCATCGGTGCTTCGTCCACGCGGCTCTCGCCGCTGGCCGCCGCTGCATTCTCGGTCAACGGCCGCAGGCTGAGCGACAGGCTGCCCAGCCGCTGCATGACCGCGATTTTCTCGACCAGCTTCGGCGTTACTTCCAGCGTGACGGTGCGGCCGACCTTGGGCTGGTTCTCCAGATCGTTCGTACGTTGGTCGACGGCGAGCACGCGGACGTTGCGAAGCACGGTCTGGGAGACCTTGATGGTCGGCGCATCCTCGCGCGGCACTTCGGTGGTGAGGATGAGATCGACGCGATCACCGGGGAACACGAAGCCGGCAACGCCCGAGGTGTCGGAGACGGAGACGGTGATCGCCCGCATGCCTTCGGACAGGACGGCGGCGAGGAAACCCCGTTCGCCGGGACCGACGAGTGCTCCCTGGGTCAGGGGCTGGCCGGGGGTCATCGAGGTCCGGACCACCTTGCCGACATAGGCATCCTGCTGGGTCTGGCCCTCGACAAAATAAGTCTGGTCCAGGTTGTCGTTGGGCCATTTCTGCCAGCGCACCTGCGCGGCCTCGATGATGTGACCAACCGGCAGCGGCACGGCGGCCACCAGGACGCGCGGGCCCTTGCTTTCGGCCACCGCGGCTGCCTGCGCAGGCTTCGGCCCTTCACTGGTCAGCAGATTTCGAGCGAAAAGCGCCGTGACAACGGCAATCAGCAAAGCCGCCACCACCAAGATCAAGCTGCGCACGTTCATTTGTCAGCCTCCAACGGGATTGCCGTCGTTATCCACCGAAAACATTAACGATTGGTTGGATGGTTAATGCGATGCCGCCCGCGGCGATCGCGACGCCGTAGGGAACGGCGTTCTCGCCATCGTGTTTGCGAAGTCGTCGCGCCACGACAACGCCAAGCGCCACCAGGCCGCCGAACACGGCGACCAGCAGCATCAGGTCGAACACCTGACGACCTGGCGTCCATAAGGCGAGCGCGGCCATCAGCTTCACATCGCCGCCGCCCATCACCCCGGCGGCGAACAGCGCCGCGAACAGGACGAACACCAGCGCCGCCATCCCGGCCTGAAGGCCCAGCGCCGGCCACAGCGCGACGCCGCTGGCCGCGAAAGTGCTGTACAGATAGGGCAGGGCCAGCAACGCAACCGCCAAGCATAACCAGTTGGGAATGATGTAGCGACGCACGTCGCCGATCGCGGCAGTCACCAGCAGGCCGACCAGAATGAACAGTAGTGCGAAGCGGATGAAATCCCACATGGAGCCATGCTAGAGGGACAGAGTTGAACATTCGGTAACCAAGTTGTGACGCAGCCGTATTCATCTCCGACCGTCGCGAACGGCACACCCGACGTCGTGCCGGCGCTGCAACGGCGGCGTTGTCTGCCGCCTGGTGGCCTGATCGGCACCTGGCGCGCCGTCGATGGCTGCCGGCTGCGCGTGGCCCACTGGCCGGGGCCGGCGGCGGCAGCTTCATCCGGCGGCACCATCCTGTTTCTCAACGGGCGGGGCGATTTCATCGAGAAATATGCCGAGAGCTACTGGGCCTTCCGTGACTGGGGGTATGCGATCGCGACATTGGACTGGCGTGGCCAGGGGCTGTCCGACCGCTTCGCCGGGGATCGGGAACGCGGGCACCAGCAGGATATCGGCCAGCTCGTCGCCGACGTGGCCGCCTGGATCGACGCCGAGGGACATGATTGGCCGCGACCACTGCATCTCGTCGCCCATTCGATGGGCGGCAACATTGCGTTGCGTCTGCTGCATGACCACCCCGGTCTTGTTGAACGGGCAGTGGTGATGGCGCCGATGCTGGGCATCCGGACCCGGCCACTGCCGGCTGCCGTCGCCCGTCGGCTGGCGCGCTGGCAGGTGGCGCGCGGCCATGGCTTCGATTTCGCGCTGGCGCAGGGCCCCTATGGCGAGATGGCGCGCTCGGTCCACCGCCAGCGCAACCTCACCGGCGACGCCGAGCGGTTCGACGACGAGCACTGGTGGATCAGCGGCAATCCCGACCTGTCGGTGGGGGGCGTGACCTATGGCTGGCTCGATGCCGCTTTCCGCTCCATTGATTGCGTGCGCGCGCCCGGCTACCTCGAAGCCATCGCGACGCCGGTGCTGATCCTGGCGGCCGGTATCGAGCGGCTGGTCGACTCGGCGGCGACGATTGCGGCGGCGACCCGACTGCCGCGGGGGACTGCGCGTCTGATGGAAGGTGGTCGCCACGAACTGGTGCGTGAGGTGGATAGCATCCGGCTGGAGACGTTCGGGCAGATCCGTTCGTTTCTTGCCGGACGTGACGGAGAGTAGCTTGGAGCGTTTTGATATTGTTGTCATCGGCGCCGGCATCGGCGGGGCGTCCGCCGCCGCCTTCCTGGCGGCGCGCGCGCGTGTCCTGGTGCTGGAGGCGGAGGCGCTGCCCGGCTATCACACTTCAGGCCGCTCGGCGGCCTTCTATGCCGAGACCTATGGCGGTCCCAGGGTGCAGCCGCTCACCACGGCGTCCCGGGCATTCCTTGAGATGCCGCCGGCGGGATTCGCGGACACTCCACTGCTGCGGCCGCGTGGCGCGCTACATCTGGCCCGACCGACGCGGCGGCATGCGCTGCTGGAGGAGCGTGATCGCTTCCCCGGGGTGACGCTGACGTTGCTGGACGCCGACGCGGTGGCGGCCCGCCTGCCGATGATGCATCCTGACTGGCTGGACGGGGCGCTATGGGAGCCCGACTGCCGGGACATCGATACCGCCGCGCTGCTGCAGGGCTATCTTGCCATGGTCCGCCGGACGGGCGGTGAGGTGCTGACCGATGCGCGGGTGACGGCACTGGCGCGCGAGGCCGCTGGCTGGACGGTAACGGCGGGTGACCGGCGGTTCCAGGCGCCGGTTGTAGTGAACGCCGCCGGTGCGTGGGCGGACGAGGTGGCGGTCCTGGCCGGTATTGCGCCGATCGGATTCACGCCGCTGCGGCGGACCATGATCAGCTTCAAGGTGCCGGAGGCGCAGTTCCTGCCCGACTTGCCGGTGGTGCTGGATATCGATGGCAGCTTCTATTTCAAGCCGGACGCCGGCACCATCTGGGCCTCGCCGCACGACGAGATTCCGTCGGTGCCGTGCGACGCCCAGCCCGACGAACTGGACATCGCCATCACGGTCGATCGCATCGAAGCGGCGACCACGTTCCGGGTGCGGCGCATCGAGCGCAGCTGGGCGGGCCTGCGGACATTCAGTCCCGACCGGGTGCCGGTCTATGGCTTCGAGCCGGCGGCGCCGGGCTTCTTCTGGTGCTCGGGGCAGGGCGGTTTCGGCTTCCAGACAGCGCCGGCGGCCGGAGAGCTTGTCGCCGCTTTGGTGCATGGGTCGCCGCTGCCCGAGGCGTTGCAGGCCGCCGGCGTGCAGCCGGCGCTCTACGCGCCGGGCCGCTTCGCCCGCTGAGGCTTATTTTTTCAGCGAATCGCGGATTTCCCGCAGCAGGATGATGTCTTCGGGCGTCGGTGGCGGTGCGGCGGGGGCGGCCTCCGGCTCCGCCGCGCGCAGCTTGTTGGCGAATTTCACCAGCAGGAAGATGATCCAGGCCAGGATGACGAAGTTCAGCACGATGGTGATGAACTGGCCGACGCCGAACACCGGGATGACCTTTGACAGCTCGGCGTAGGTCATGGCGCCGGCATAGTCGGCCGGCACGTCCTTGAGCGGGATGAAGATGTCGGAGAAGTCCGGCTTGCCGACGATGGCGGCGACCACCGGCATGATGAGGTCGTTGACCACCGAATCGACGATCTTGCCGAAAGCGGCGCCGATGATGACGCCGACCGCCAGGTCGAGCACGTTGCCACGCATGGCAAAGTCGCGGAATTCCTTGAGCATTCTTTGGTCCCCCTGAGCTTGAGACGAGGGGCGTACTGTGGTCCAGCCGGGCCGTGGCGTCCAGCCTCAATTGGCCGGCGGTGCTGTCAGGGCGCACCCGGGCCGGTCTCCCAGCCCAGCGTCGGCAGGGCGATGATGCGCTGGCCACGCAGGTCGTTGCGGCGCACCAGCATGTCCCGGCTCTCCAGATAGGTGATCAGGCGGCGGGCCCGGCCCAGCGAGCGGCTGCCGCAGGCGCGCGCCACATCCTCGTCGGACGGGCAGGGCGCGCCTTCCAGCGCCGCGCGGGCCATCAGCAGGAACACACCCTGAATGTCCTCCTCCAGCCCGGCCGCGGCGGCGACCGCCTGTTCCCAGTCGGCGTGATCGACGGCGTTGGCGTCGACGCCGGCGCGGGCGACCGACAGCCGGCGCTTGAAGGCGGCGAGATCGAGCGTCGCGCCACCCAGACGGCGGATGCGGCAGCGGACGAGAAAGTCCTGATACAGCACGGCGACCGAACGGTAGGCGGCCTCCGGGTCGGCGAGAATTTCGCGCAGCGTCGCCTCGATCAGCGCCTCGCGCTCGGCGGGCGTGCGGGCGTCGGCCGGTTCCTCCGCCGGGGCGGCGGGTTCGAGCTTCGGCCGGCTGATCTGCAGCATGATGTCGGCCGCCGGCGGCGGTGCCGGGCGCGGTGCCGGACGGGCGAAAACCTCGTTCTCGCCGGGCTTGAAGATGAGGTCGCGCGCGCCGTCGCCCGGCTGCTCCGGCAGTGGCAGCAGCTTGGGGCTGCCGCCACGCCCGGCGGTCTCGACGTCGCCGATGCGAATCGACAGCGACCGCCGCGCCAGCGCCGGGCCGAGAGCGACGAAGTGACCACGTTCGAGATCGCGGAACACTTCCGCCTGCCGGCGCTCCATGCCCAGCAGATCGGCGGCGCGGGCCATGTCGATGTCGAGGAAGGTGCGGCCCATCAGGAAGTTGGAGGCCTCCGCCGCCACGTTCTTGGCCAGTTTGGCCAGGCGCTGGGTGGCGATGACGCCGGCCAGACCGCGCTTGCGGCCCCGGCACATCAGGTTGGTCATGGCGCCCAGCGACAGCTTGCGCGCCTCGTCCGACACCTCGCCGGCGGCGGCCGGGGCGAACAGCTGGGCCTCGTCGACGACCACCAGCATCGGGTACCAGAAGTCGCGCTCGGCATCGAACAGCCCGCCGAGGAAGGCGGCGGCCGAGCGCATCTGGCCCTCGATGTCGAGGCCTTCGAGGTTGAGCACCACCGACACCCGGTGCTGGCGCACCCGCGCGGCGATGCGCTGCAGGTTGGCCTCGTTCTGCTCTGCGGCCTCGACCACCACATGGCCGTAGCGGTCCGCCAGGGTCACGAAGTCGCCCTCGGGGTCGATCACCGCCTGCTGCACCCACGGCGCGCTCTGCTCCAGCAGCCGGCGCAGCAGGTGCGACTTGCCGGAACCCGAGTTGCCCTGCACCAGCAGGCGGGTGGCCAGCAGCTCCTCCAGATCCATGGTGGCGGCGGCGCCGCCTTGCGCTGTGCCCATGTCGATGGCGATCATCGCTGTTGCCCGGCTTGCTGGTTCATCGACGCGGGATGGCGGCGCGGGCCAGTTCGTCGGCGCGCTCGTTCTCGGGGTGGCCGGCGTGGCCCTTGACCCACAGCCAGTCGACCTGGTGCGGGGCGGCGGCCTCGACCAGCGCCTGCCACAGCTCGACGTTCTTCACCGGCTTCTTGTCGGCGGTCTTCCAGCCGTTGCGCCGCCAGCCATGCAGCCACTTGGTGATACCGTCGCGGACATAGGTGCTGTCGGTGGTCAGCTTGACCTTGCAGGGCCGTTTGAGTGCCTTGAGCGCCTGAATCGCCGCCATCATCTCCATGCGGTTGTTGGTGGTCGACGGATCGCCGCCGGAGAGTTCGCGCACCATCTCGCCATGGCGCAGCACGGCGCCCCAGCCGCCTGGCCCCGGATTGCCGGAGCAGGCGCCGTCGGTGAAGATCTCGACCTCGGTCACGTCGGTCATGCCCGGGCCTGACCGGTGTAGAAGGCGAGCCTGCGGGCATAGGCCAGCGGGTCCTTGCGGGTGACCAGCGCGCCGGCCGGCGTGTTCAGCCAGTCGTAGGCGCGGGTCAGCAGGAAACGCAGCGCCGCGCCCTGGCACAGCAGCGGCAGGGCCGCCCGTTCGGCGTCTGTCAGCGGCCGCACCGATTCGTAGCCGGCGATCAGCGCGGCGGCCAGATCGGCATGATAATCATGGCCGTCGGCGCTGAAGCACCAGGCGTTGAGGCACACCGCCAGGTCATAGGCCAGCATGTCGGTGCAGGCGAAATAGAAGTCGATCAGGCCGGACACCGTGTGATCGAGAAACAGCACGTTGTCGGGAAACAGGTCGGCGTGGATGGCGCCTGTGGGCAGGCCAGCGGGCCAGCGGGCGCCGAGATCGGCCAGTGCGGCGTCGATCTGACCGCGCAGGCCCGGCGCGATGTCGTCGGCCTGGGTGCGGCAGGCGGCGGCCAGCCGGCGCCAGCCGTCGAGCGACAGGTCGTTGCTGCGGGTCATGGCGAAATCGGCCGTTGCCTTGTGCATCCGCGCCAGCGCGGCGCCGACCGCCTGGCAATGCTCGCTCAGCGGCGCGGTGACGGAAACGCCGGTTAGGAACTCGATCAGACAGGCGGGCCGGCCCGCCAGTTCGTGCAGCGTGTCGCCGGCGGCGTTGGCGATCGGCAACGGCACCGGCAGGTCGCGCTCGGCGAGGTGCCGCATCAGGCCAAGGAAAAACGGCAGATCCTCGCGCTTCACCCGCTTTTCATACAGTGTCAGGATGAACCGGCCGCTGTCGGTCTCGACCAGGTAGTTGCTGTTCTCGACGCCTTCGGCAATGCCCTTGGCGCTGACCAGGGTGCCGACGGGGAAGAGTTGCAGGAAGGCTTCAAGCGCCTCGGTGGATACCTGGGTGTAGACGGCCATGGGTTACTCGCTGGGGATACTCGCGGGAAAGTCGGTTGGTCGGGTGGTTGGGCGGCTCAGGCGGTTAGCGCCCGGGGCAGTTTGAAGGTGACATCCTCGGTGGTGGTGGTCACCTGCTCGATGGCCAGCGCGAAGCGGGTGGCCAGCGCTCCGATGACTTCCTCCACCAGCACTTCCGGTGCCGAGGCGCCGGCGGTGATGCCCAGCGTCGCCACACCGTCGAACCAGTGCCAGTCGATGTCGGCGGCGCGCTGCACCAGCCGGCCGCGGGCGCCGCAGCGTTCGGCCATTTCCACCAGCCGCAGCGAGTTGGAGGAGTTGGGCGCGCCGATCACCAGCACCAGTTGCGCCCGGCCGGCCAGCGTCTTCACCGCTTCCTGCCGGTTGGTGGTGGCGTAGCAGATATCCTCGCGCTTGGGCCCTTCCAGTGACGGGAAGCGGTGCTGCAACGCCTCGACGATACCGGCGGTATCGTCGACCGACAGCGTGGTCTGGGTGATGTAGGCCAGGTTGCCGGGGTCGGCGACAGCGATGGTGCGCGCATCCTCCAGCGTCTCGATCAGGGTGATGGCGCCCTCGGGCAGCTGGCCCATGGTGCCGATCACTTCCGGGTGGCCGGCATGGCCGATCATCAGGATGTGCCGGCCCTGGCTGTGGTGCCGCTCGGCCTCGCGGTGGACCTTGGAGACCAGCGGGCAGGTGGCATCGACATAGAGCATCTGCCGCCGTTCGGCCTCCGCCGGCACCGATTTGGGCACGCCATGGGCGGAAAAGATCACCGGCGCGCCTTCCGGCACTTCGTCGAGCTCATCGACGAACACCGCGCCCTTGGCGGCCAGGCCCTCGACGACGAAGCGGTTGTGGACGATCTCGTGGCGGACATAGACCGGCGCGCCGAAACGCTCGATCGCCAGCTCGACGATCTTGATGGCGCGGTCGACGCCGGCGCAGAAACCGCGCGGGTTGGCGACGAGGACGGAAAGCGGCTGCAAGGTCATGGCCGACCTTCTAGAGCCTCGCGCGCCGCGAGGCAAACGGCGAGCGGGCTATGGCTGCGATCGTTGCAGCAGCACCACGGGCGCACCCTTGTAGTCGGTCCGCGCGTAGGTCTGGAAGCCGCAGCGTTCGGCGACCCGCAGCGAGGCGGCGTTATCGGGGTGGATCATGCACGCCACGGGTGTGGCCCCGAACCGGGCATCCTGCCAGGCCAGCACCGCCCGCATCGCCTCGGTGGCGTAGCCCTGGCCGTGGGCGGTGGGCGCCAGCGCCCAGCCAGCTTCCTTGACGTCGCCGAACGCCGGGGTCAGGTCCCGCCGGGCATCGAACAGCCCGGCCTCGCCGACGAAGCGGCCGGTCGCCTTGTCCTCCACCAGCCAGAAGCCGAAATCGAGCAGGCTCCAGTGACCGGCGTAGCGTAGCAGGCGGGCCCAGACTTCCTCGGCCGACTGCGGCATGCCGCCGATGAAGCGGGTGACCTCGGGGTCGCCCCACAGTGCAAGGCAGGCATCGAAATCGGCAAGGCCGTGGCCGCGCAGGCGCAGGCGTCCGGTCTCGATGACGGGCGCGGGCGCGGCGCTCACACGTCGACGTCCTCGACGAACTGGGCATGGCTCTGGATGAAGGCGAAGCGGTGTTCCGGCTTCTTGCCCATCAGGCGCTCGACCAGGCCGCGCACCTCGGCGCGTTCCTCATATTCCGCCGGCAGGGTGATGCGCAGCAGCGTGCGCTGGGCCGGGTCCATGGTGGTATCCTTGAGCTGGACCGAGGGCATCTCGCCCAGACCCTTGAAGCGGGAGACCTCGATCTTCGATTTGCCGGCGAACACCGTGCGCAGCAGCTCCTCGCGGTGGGCGTCGTCGCGGGCGTAGCGGACGGTGCCGCCCTGGGCCAGGCGGTACAGCGGCGGCTGCGCGAGGTACAGGTGGCCGTCGCGCACCAGACCCGGCATTTCCTGGAAGAAGAACGTCATCAGCAGGGTGGCGATGTGGGCGCCGTCGACGTCGGCGTCGGTCATGATGATGATCTTCTCGTAGCGCAGGCTGGCGGCGTCGTAGCGGTCCCGGGTACCGCAGCCCAGCGCCAGAATGAGATCCTGCACCTCCTGATTCTGGGTGATCTTGGCGGTGTTGGCCGAGGCGACGTTGAGAATCTTGCCACGGATCGGCAGGATCGCCTGGGTCTTGCGGTTGCGCGCCTGCTTGGCCGAGCCGCCCGCCGAATCGCCCTCGACGATGAACAGCTCGGTGCCGGCCGCGTCGTCGGACGCACAGTCGGTGAGCTTGCCGGGCAGGCGCAGGTTGCGCTTGGACGTCGCGGTCTTGCGCTTGACTTCCTTCTCCGCCTTGCGCCGCAGCCGCTCGTCCACCTTGTCGAGCACGAAGCCGAGCAGCGCCTGGGCGCGTTTCTGGTCTTCCGCCAGCCAGTGGTCGAAATGGTCGCGCACCACCGCGTCCACCAGCTTGGTGGCCTCCGGCGACGACAGCCGGTCCTTGGTCTGGCTCTGGAACTGCGGGTTGCGGATGAACACCGACAGCATCACTTCCGCCCCGGTCATCACGTCGTCGGGGGTGATCTGCTCGGCCTTGCGGTTGTTGACCAGCTGGCCGAAGCCCTTGAGGGCGCGGCTGAGTGCTGCCCGCAGGCCGGCCTCGTGGGTGCCGCCCTGAGGCGTCGGGATGGTGTTGCAGTAGTAGCTGCCGCCGCCCTCGCCATAGAGCGGCCAGGCCACCGCCCACTCGACCGAACCCTGGTTGTCGGGGAAGTCGGCGCGGCCAGCGAACAGGTCCGAGGTGGCGCATTCACGGTCGTCGATGACCTCGCGCAGATGATCGGCCAGGCCGCCGGGGAACTGGAACACCGCTTCCGCCGGGGTGTCGTCGCCCTTGAGCAGCGACTCGTCGCAGCGCCAGCGAATCTCGACGCCGCGATAGAGATAGGCCTTGGAACGGGCGAGCCGATAGAGCCGGGCCGGCTTGAATCGGGCCTCGGCGCCGAAGATCTCGGGGTCGGGCAGAAAACTGACCTTGGTGCCGCGCCGGTTGGGTGCCGCGCCGACATCTTCCAGTTTGCTGGTGGGCAGACCACGGGCATAGGTCTGGCGCCACAGCCGGCGGTCGCGCGCCACCTCGACGATCAGGGCCTGGGACAGCGCGTTGACCACCGAGATGCCGACGCCGTGCAGGCCACCGGAGGTGGCGTAGGCCTTGTCGGAGAACTTGCCGCCCGAATGCAGGGTGGTGAGGATGACCTCCAGCGCCGACTGGCTGGGGTATTTCGGGTGGGGGTCGATGGGGATGCCGCGGCCATTGTCGGCGATCGCCAGCGCGCCGTCGGCCAGCAGCTCGACCTCGATGCGGTTGGCGTGACCGGCCACCGCCTCGTCCATGCTGTTGTCCAGCACCTCGGCGGCCAGGTGGTGGAAGGCGCGCTCGTCGGTGCCGCCGATATACATGCCGGGCCGGCGCCGGACCGGCTCCAGGCCTTCCAGGACTTCGATATCCTTGGCGGTATAGGCGTTGCCGCCCGCCGCCGGTTTGGCGAACAGATCACTCATGGCCACCTTATAGGGTAGGGCAGGTGGCGGAGACAACGAGATGTTGGGACCGCGGAGCCGGGGTGGTATGCCGCCGCGGCGACTCAGTCGAACAGGGCGTCGATGTCGGCCTGCGAGGCAGGTCCGTCGTCAAAGAGGCTGTCGATATTGGCCTGCGATGATGTCTGGGTCGACGCTTGGCGCGACTCAGCGGCGAACAGGGCGTCGATGTCCAGTTCGCTGGCGTCCTCGTTGCCGGTCAGGGCATCGAACAGGGTGTCGACCTGGTTCTGGGCGGCGACGGAGTGGGTGCCGTTGATGATACCGCCCAGCAGCACTGCTTGCGAGCGGATCATATCCGCCAGCATGGCCGCCATGGCGCGGAAAGTGTCGTCCGGTGCAATACCCCTGGCGTCGTTGATTGCCCGGAGGCCCGCCACGGTGAGGGCGTCGAGCAGGCCGACCAGCGGGTCGAATCGGGCACGTACCGCCGCAGGCGACAACTCGAAGGCCTCAACCAGCAGCTCCCAGTCGCGAAAGCCGCTGTGCTCGAAGTGAGCGCCGTAGGTGCGCGGCTGCCAGTGGGCCAGTTCGTCGAGCAGGTCTGGATCGTCGGGGGCGAGATCGAGGATCATCGCCACTTCATTGTACTGGTTGAGAAAATCGGTAGAAAGTCCGGTTTCCGGCGCCAGCGGTGTGCGCACCCTGGCCACGATTTCCGCCAGGCGCGCACCCGGTTCCGCCATCGCTGGGAAAGGTTAGCGTCCGCGCTCGTGGTGTAATTTCCGGTGTAGGCGATGGTGTATTCCGGGGTGGGGCATGCCCCACCCCGGAATGCGGCGTCGCTGGTGGCCACCGGGTTCATCGTTATGGTGGAGTTTGCA